>CAZYUV010000378.1:0-2519 GCA_964650625.1 uncultured bacterium | reverse complement strand
CGCGAGGGTAATATTGTCTTCCGAAGTAATGTACGTGGTAAAGGTACGTCCCAGGCTGAAGGAGATACCGCTCATGCGGATCAGACAAAAAATACTTTGGTTACCACTGACATAGAGAATTTGTATATTCAGAGCTTGAATGACTGGAATGCTGCGGATGGCTCATCTAATGGTGGCGAGGTTCTGGGTATTGAAGGGACGGCATATCCAGATGATGTGGGAGCTGTTGGAGCGCATTCCATCTATATTATGGTAGTTGTTAGGGCAATTGACTTAGATGAAATTGACGATACGACTCCAGTAAGTATAAATGATGTAGATTTTCTAAACCAGTCAGAAATTAAGGCAGTCGCATGCGGTATTGCTACCCCCACTTATGGTAAAAACTTATTAAAAAGTATTGAACTTAGTTACCATCGTTACAGTTTTTCTAGAATTCCTGGAACCAAAATTTACAGGCAGTAGTTATGAGAAGGCGCAGAGTAAATCGTAAGGGTTCGTTACTCGTAATTTCTATTGGTTTAATGATGTTTGTATCCTTTATGACTGTTAGTCAATTAGATACGCTTAAAATGTATTTCGGTGTGAAGCGTATGATGGATTTACAAAGGATTTCTGATGTGGCAGCTCGTTCTGGTATCGATTATGGCTATGCTATGATCAAGAATATTACCGAGTCTATGTCACTCAATGAATATCGCTTCGCCACTCATATGCATAGTGGTACGGGTAGTGGTACGGGGCTAGGGCCTGGTGCGGTAGCTGAGGTGCCTCCTTCATGGCAAGAGATTATTAATCATAAATACGACCGTGACGCTTATGTTGCTTACAACACTGCCAATGAAGGACATTGGGTAGGTACAGATTCACATGATTTGGGAGATTGTGTGGATGGTTCAGATTGTAATACCATAGCGAATCCGGTGGATAAATGTAATGCTTCTGTTGGTGGAACAGGCGATAACTTAAGATCAAATTTATTAAATGAGGGTGGATCTTTCAAGCTTACGGATCCAAAGGCCGGTCATCTTGCCGAAGGAATTGGTTATACAGATCAAGGTTGTGCAATTGATACTACTCCTAACGATACGCTTCGAGAATGTGCGCAAGAATCCATAGGTACGACGACTTATACATTGTTTGATAAGGCTCTTGGAATGTCTGATCTTGAATGCAATCGCCAGCAGTCGGCACACACTGGACCTTGGGATAATATTCAGGATGCTACCACGATATACGAAAAGAGAGAGCGGGATTATGTTCTAGATGGCCATTTTGGGACAAAGCGCTGGCACTATTATGATGCTTGGAACTTTGCTGATAGTGGTGCAATTAATGCTGAGAATGTGGTGAGTGATTTGGATGGAGCAGCTCCCAGGGGAACTGGCGGAACCATCAGGAAAGATCCTGCTGATTTAACTGGAGGTGCTGGGTATTTCGATACACACCGTCACATTTTGTGGGAACGATTATTCAATTATGTTAGGGATCCTGCCACATTACGATTCCCTTATGAACCTATTGACGTAAACGAAACTGAACCTCACCTTCGAGATGCTGTAAAAGATGCTTATCATGTAGAATTGTATACGGTAGTTGATCTGACAGATGTAACTATGGATGATAATGCTAACGAATACGATGCAAATTTAATAAATCCAGAGAATTATGACGTAATAAAACATAAGGTATTCTTTAAGCTCTGGATAACTCGCGATGAGGGCCGCGACCAGTATGAGAGCAATTCCACGGCTGGAACGGTGGTAACCACAGCTTTAACACAAAGCTCGGCAGGAGCTGATATTGATTGGGTGGATTGGGAAGGTGAACCTCTTACTAATTTAACAGTGTCTGGAGGGCCTTTAGATATTGACACCAGCACACAAGCGGTCGATCTTCATCCTATTTGGTCGATGTCCCGTGATACAGGCGTGGTTCCAAATTCTGGTAGTATAAACGTAGCTGATACGTCGCTTTTCCGTCCTAATTACAAACTTGATTTTTTAGATTGGGATGGAGATGGTGCTACTGATAACCGTCTTGGTGCAATTGGTTTTCCAGTACCTTATTTAGCATTACAGCGTGCCGATTATGATATTTGGAATGATACAGATAGGAGTACGTCCGCAGCGGCTGACCCTCCTAAAGAGCATTCGAGCTATACCAAGTTTACATTATGGTCCTTAGGTACTGTTCGTGAAGTCGACACAGACATCTTGCAAGATACGGGTATGAGTCGTTATGATCCCTACCCCACTGTTCCCGCAGCTAAACAGCAGATTAGTGATTTCCGTATAGTATCGAGATCTCTTTATAGAATGGATTTTTATATGGATGTTCGAGCCGTTGACATCAACGATGAAGAAAAATATCGAGTAGATACTGATGATGAGAAGGAAGATGCAGGTGCATGTGACGGCAATAACGTAAATATGAATAATGAGGCAAATTATTCTGCTGCCAGAATTCCCGCATGCGATCTTGATTCTGGTCAAGCGGTAAAGAATATATTTGATCCA
>CAZYUV010000377.1:0-2527 GCA_964650625.1 uncultured bacterium | reverse complement strand
CGTCAGCAGGGGACTTAAAGGAGCAATTATGAAATTGAAAGCTTTTATAACAGGTATTCTCATGATCGGAGTTTATCCGTTCATAGCTCACTGGGTCTCACCTCTAAATCAAGCAGGTAGTATTCATGCTGCACGGGTACAGATGAATTATTTCAGTGAACTGAAGACGCTTGCGGATGTTCTGAAGCTAGTACAAGCAAAATTCGTAGAAGAAGAACTAGCCAAAGATAAGGAAAAACTTATCCAGGGGGGTATTGAAGGTATTTTAAAAAAGCTTGATGACCCATTTAGTCGTTACATGCCACCGGCCAGTTTCAAGACTATGCAAGAAGAAACGGATGGGGAGTTCGGTGGCTTAGGCATTCTGTTGGGAATCCGCGATAAAATTTTAACTATAATTTCACCTATGGAAGGTACTCCAGCTTTTCGGGTTGGTGTAAGAGCTGGAGACAAAATAGCCAAAATTAATGGGAAGTCCACTGAAGGAATGTCTGTAGAAGCTGCCGTTAAACTACTTCGCGGCAAGCCCAAAACAGAAGTAACTATCTCTGTGGCCAGAAAAGGTGAAAAGAAACTAATTGATTATACAATTATCCGTGATCTAATAAAGGTACCATCGGTTCGTGCTGGATATGTTGATAAAGGCATTGGCTATGCCCGATTAACGGGCTTCACTCAGACCTCAGGATCTGATTTAAGGAATGAAATTGAAAAACTGGAAAAGGAAGATGATCTCAAAGGATTTGTTCTCGATTTGAGAGGTAATCCCGGTGGATTGTTGACAGCAGCAGTAGAAGTTTCTCAAATTTTCCTTGCTCAGAGTAAGGTAGTTGTCTCAATAAAAGAGCGAGCGGGCGAACCAACTATATTTAGAAGCCGAGAGCCAAAGCCTCGCAGATGGCCTTTGGTCGTACTTGTGGATGGAGGCTCTGCATCAGCTAGTGAAATTGTGGCCGGCGCCGTCAAGGATAATAGACGCGCATTACTTTTGGGTACCAAGACTTTTGGTAAGGGTTCCGTACAAACTGTACTGCCTTTGCATGATGGGTCTGCGCTAGCACTTACGACCGCATATTATTACACACCTGGAGATAATCGAATTCACAAGAAGGGTATAAAACCAGACATTGAAGTGGAATTTCCAAAACTTAGTGAAGATCAGCTAAAAGAATATCGCGACGAAATGGAACAGATTGCAAACAAAAATTATGAGAAAACGCGGGAAAAACAAGATGAGTATTTGCAATCCGGTACGGATGATGAGACTAAGGACGATTCAAAAACCAAAGAATCTAAAGATTCTGAAGAAAATGCTGAGGACAAAGAAGAGCTTAGTAAGTACATGACTATACCCAAATATGACGTTCAATGGCGCAGGGCAGTTGATACACTGAAAGCTTCCAAACTTTTTTTGGAGCTGTAGTAAAGACTTAATTCATGATTCAGATTTTTTTACTTAGTTTTTTATGCCTGAACCTTAACGCCCAAGATCAAAACTCGGCGCGCAATAAGTTCAACCCTCTATGGAAAAAATCTAAACCTAGAAAAGTAGCTACAAGTACCAGTACTGAGATCGAAAACAAAACAAATGCTTCAAATGATAAGAAATCAATTGACTTTGGACCTTTTGGAGAGCGCATTGAGGATAATCCACCGGATACTGACCCCTTGGATGAATTCCTGAAAATTAACGCAGACAAAGATTCTGAAGAAAATAGTCCATTTGTATTCGGTCAAAATTACAATAAGAAAACGCCTAAAACTGAATCGCGTCAGAAATTACGTAGTCTGCTGGATGAGTTCCTCATATCGCAAAGGAAACTCAAGTACGAGACACTGGTAAGTTTACCCAAACCTGCGAGATTAGATGAAATACAAAAATTCATAGAAACTCGGCTCGGTTATTATCGTTACAACCCACAGATCAAAATCATTAGCCAATCTGAATGGAAAATTGATCTTCCTGCATGGGTAAACCTGCCTTTTTTGGCCCGTAAGTTGAAGCGTCAATCGTTTAAGGAGTATTCTTTTACCTGGACTTACAGTTCTCTTAAGTCCACCCAAAAAATGACTGCTACATTAGTTGTAAATGCCGAAATTGAGCTACAACTTGTGTTTGAAAAACCGCAACCCAGTGCACGAATCAGTATCGTAATTGATGATATGGGTCATATGAGCCGAGGCTTTAAAATTTATCGAAATATGGGTCATCCTCTAACTATGGCTTTTCTCCCCTTTTACGACACTACCGAGATGCAGTCCGAAATTGCGCATAGCGAGGGATTCGAAATAATGCTGCATATGCCCATGCAACCCAATCACCGGTTTTACTTTAGATCACCGCTTGTGATTGAAACTGGTTTAGATAATGAGGAAGTTCGTTCAAGAGTTAGAAAAAGTTTGCATACAGTTCCACTAGCACAAGGGTTTAACAATCATCAGGGTTCCAAAGCCACAAGTAATTTAGATTTAATGCGGCTTGTAATGGATGAAGTATCACAACATCAAAAACTTTATTTTATTGACA
>CAZYUV010000376.1:0-2529 GCA_964650625.1 uncultured bacterium | reverse complement strand
ATTCCGAATAATCGGACTGTTTAATAGTATCTATATTTTTATTAACCAAAAGCGGCTTGAATGTATCGATCATAATAGCTAATTCATTGGTTCTAACAGCACCAAGACTAGCCTCTGTTTTGCCAGGTTGTGGACCATGGACTAGACCGGCGGGATGCAATGTGATACTCCCCTTTTCAATACCTGATCGACTCATAAAGTCACCTTCTACGTAATAGAGAACTTCATCACTATCTATATTACTATGATAGTAAGGTGCAGGAACCGCTTCCTCGTGAAAATCAAATAGGCGAGGCACAAAATTACAGACTACAAATCCTTCAGATGCAAATATTTGATGTACAGGAGGTGGCATATGCAAACTACCGACAATTGGCTCAAAATCATGAATACTAATTGCATAGGGATACAAATATCCATCCCATCCTATTGTGTCAAAAGGATGGTGATTCATTATTTGCTCGAAATATTCACCATTACGATGCAATATAACCGAGATATTATCCTCCGAGACTATCGGTTCTAGTCTAGAGGGCGGTCTAATATCTCTCTCACAAACAGGACTATGCTCAAGAAATTGACCCATGCTATTTAAGTAACGCCCTGGGAAACGGTAGGGAGCCAGCGATTGAATTAGTAAATACTTAGCGTGCGCTTCAAACTTAAATTGATAAGTAGTGGATTTCGGAATTACAAGATAATCCCCAGGTACAAAATCAATAACTCCGTATTCTGTATAGAGGCTCCCTCTTCCATCATCTATATAGTAAAGCTCATGATGAGAAGCATTTCGAAATATATAATCCAGAGGATCGGAACAGACACTAATCTGACATTGCTCATTAAAAAGTACGGGAAAACGGTCTGCGATGGGCGATTTAGCTGGCATCATCTGTGCAGTTCTGAGGTGCCAATAATCGAGTGAAGTAGAACCCTCTACATGCTCTGACTGTTTGATTCCTAGAGCTTGCAATCTAACCGTCGCTGAGGGGTATTTTTCCTTGTAGAGTAAAGAAGAAATTCCTGAAAAACCTTCCAGCCCAACAAGCTGCTCTCGGTAAAGGGAACCATCGTCTTTTCGAAATGCTGTATGCCTCTTACGAGGAATTTTACCCAATCTTGTGTAATACACTAAGCCTCCTTACTACACCGAAGGCCAAATTTATACACGTATTTGTACTGAATGGCAAATATACAAAGCTAATAATTTGCCCTAGATGCTGTGAAAAGTTAGCGTGTAATATCAACGATGAAGTTGATTCATCGCCTCCACTGGACTAACATCTTCAGACACAGGCTGAGAACCTTCTTTTGCATTTTCATCACGTGGCTCAGTTACAATGCTGCCTTTTGAAGAATCTAGACTGTTTTGTTCAGGAGTTAGAAATTCGGGAATAGCCATTTCCCAATAGTGAAAATCCTCACGCTCTAAATTACGAATTTGGGACTCTTTCAAAGATGAGGCTAAACTAATTAGCTTTACTTGTTGACCTTCCTCAAGTAGCAATCCGTTGCCTAAATTACCAGTCGATGGGTCAATAGGTTTTACATCAACTGAGGATTCATAAACCCGCACATTAGATTCGACGGCACTTGCAAAGTGTCGGTTACCCATCTCATTTAATGTGTCCAGTGAAACATCCCTAAAATATAAGGCCGGGTCTGTACCCTTCAAAACATTCTTGTTGGTGACCCCACCAATAAATTCGGAATAGGACTGCTGACTATATCGTACACTTACGTCGTAGATGGTACCTCTTACAGAAGCTACTAAATTAGGAGTATGAGTTTGGAAAATGCGACCCTTGCGTTTTACATGCACCCAGCTGTCACCATGAAAAACTCTTAGCCCATCATTTTCCAACTCGATCAAACTATTCGACTTTAATTTAAGCTCTACCCCATCTTCATAAGCCATATGAATCGATGCACCAGCCAAAGTGCGAACCTTATCACGTACATTAATCGAAACACCTCTGTCTATGCTCTGCCACACAAAACCGTTTTCCTTAAAAACTTGCACTTGGCCGATAGCAGACAAAATTTTAAGACGCGACGTCTCGGGTATGATATGTGAACCACTGGAAGAACTCGAAGAGTCTGCGATCACTACAGTGCCTGGCCTGACTCTTTCGAGACTTTGTCCAACTTTGTCGGAGGGCTGCCAAAGTATGAATGCTAAACCAACAATACAAGCAGCCATCCCCAAACCGAAGCTAAAAGATTTGTAAAATTTATACTGATTGGAAGGCTGACTTTGGACGGGTATATTGGAGATACGCTGCATGACAGACTCTGTGAAACCAGCAGGCACAACTTGCTTCTCATCCTGCTTGGAAATCTCTCGTAGTAGTTCCTGCAATAGGTAATACCAAGATGCACTCTTCTTATAGTTTGCATCTGAATCGATATTATCTCGCAGCTTCTTTCGATCTTCCTGAGACAGTAAGTTGTCCAAGTCGTCGTTCAAGGCTTCTTCAAACTTTTCACCATTCAATTTCACGGCACCAAGCTCCTATCAAAAGTCGG
>CAZYUV010000375.1:0-2544 GCA_964650625.1 uncultured bacterium | reverse complement strand
TTGTCGTGCTTTCCTCGCGATTCTTATTCTAATACAGGTTTGCTTTGCAAACGGAGTTCCTCAAACCATACAGTACCAGGGACGTTTCCTAGATGCCGCTACGAACAGGCCTGTGGCTGGTGTAGTAACCAAGCAAATTGTTTTCAATATTCGCAAAGTTGAGGCGGGGAATGTGCCGGGGCAGATTATTGATACGCATACAGCCAGCAATGTGAGCGTCCGAGATGGTGTTTTTAACGTAGAAATACCAGTTTCCGATAACGTCAAGTTTGATGAACCCTATGGTATCGAAGTAATTATCCAAGGTTCGGGTGGAGGTAATGTCGGATTCCAGCCATTTCGATCCGTACCTTACGCTATTACAGCCAAGAATGCATTGTTCTTAGGGGGTATCTCAGCAGGACAATATGCTTTAACTACTCATATTCATACAACTTCCGGTCAGAAGACTTTTACTATCGATGGAACAGGGGCTAATCTTTTAAGTGATGATGCCCAATTCAGAATTATCAATGGTGCGGGTCAGGAAGTTTTCCGGGTAACTGCAAGTGGAGATCTTCAAAAGGTCACTAAAATAGATGCCTCCGGTGCCATTGAAACCGAAGGTTCTTTGCGGGTAGTCAATCAACAGCAAGAAGATGTTTTCGTTGCCGACCAGAATGGAAATGTGGTCATAGGCGGTAATCTTGATATTTCAGGTGACTCAACCGTGGGTTCTCTAGAAGTATCTGGGGATGCAGTTTTGAAGCAAGTAACCATCTCCGAGAGTCTGACCTTTGGGCCCAATGCAAGTATTGATGCGACGCCCTCAGATGGAAGTAGTAATCTTATTGGTCAATCACATTTACTGGAAGACCATATTTCAAGTGATTTATTTAATAAATTGACTTCCTTGACTAACGGGTCTGTTTTAACAGCTTCATTTCATAGCCATAGTCTAGGAATTGCAGAATTAACTAGTAACGCGATTGCTGATGATTCCATATTGTCTATACATATTCGAGATGGTGAGATCACGAATGATGATATAGCAGCTAATGCGGCCATCGATGACACGAAACTAGCCACCATATCAACCGCCGGAAAGATTACTACACCAGCTTTGCCGGTTGAAGTGGCCTTGAAAAATACAGATAATACATTCGGAGCAGGTTTTGATGCTGCAAATGTTTCCACTCTAGGGACCTTAAACAGTTTTGATTCTGTTAACTCTAAAACATTTAATGTGATTTCTACGAGCTCTCAAATTGGTTCTAATTTTATTGAGGTTAGGGACTTCAATGCACAATTTAGATGGTTATTAGATGGTGATGGAACGCTTCAATTTAAACGAATTGTTTCAGGTGTAGGAGAGCAAACTCGCATCGAAATAAAGACGGAAGGCGCTACAACCTATATTCGACTCCGAGAAGTAGTATTTGAAGGTGATTCGGGAATGATATCGGGAGATGTAATTGCGGATGGTGGAATTCAGACCAATGATATAGCGGATAATGCCGTAAATACTGATAAGTTATTAGACGGTGCGGTTACTGCGGTTAAGATTGGAAGTCTACAGGTTACTGAGGATAAAATTGCCGACGGAGCTGTTACTACTGCCAAAATAGGCGATGGTCAGATAACAACAAATGAAATCGCAGATGGAGCAATCACCACAGCTAAAATTCTTGATGGAAATATAACTCGTGATAAAGTTCTCAGTAATACTCTTACGGGCGATAAACTTGACAATGAGACGATAACAGCTACTGAGATTGCCAACAATACCATAACTACAGCTAAAATAGCGTCGAGTGCCATTCAAACGGCTAACATACAGGATGAAACTCTTACTAATGCAAAGATAGCTGACGGGGCGATTAGCAACTTAAATCTGAATGATGATGTTTTAGTGTCGCGAATACAGCCTATGAGTATAAATTTGAGCACTACAACCTCTGCGCATATAACTCTTCAAGCCAGCAGTTCAAATGCCAAGTTTGTGGACATGGTTATAAATAACCCGTCTACCATTAGTGATTCAGTGCCAGGGGTTTTGATAAGAAATCAGGCTGATAATCAATCGGTGAGTTTGAACTTAGATGGATCTATCAGTATGAAGTCAATAGACTTTACGCAGCCGGTTACGCTTGAACCTGAAGTGGTCGCAGCTATGATGGGCCTAGGGGTTGGTGCTGGTCAATGCCCTATTGATGGTAAGGGCGCCTATTCTTTAATTAATCCGAATGATTCCGCAGAAGACTCTGGGACGGGCTTTTGTTTTCAAGAGTTTAATAGTCCTGAAACATACCCTTCAGCGCTCAAAGCTTGTTATGACGACTCGGCCAGATTGTGTAGTATGAGTGAAATTTATCAAGCTTGTTCTAAAGGTCAGGTTAGTGTTCCTCTATTAAGTGCGGATTTAACATATACTACTACGATTTCGTATCTCCAATTTACAGGACAGTCGAATTGCGGAAGTGTTGGCGATGTTACGCTTGGCGAATCGCCTATTAGTAACTCAAGTGGTTATGCTTGTTGTGTGAACCCTTAAAGTTTGTGAAG
>CAZYUV010000374.1:0-2555 GCA_964650625.1 uncultured bacterium | reverse complement strand
AAAACACCTCAATGGATGTTGGGTTTTATTACATGGCCAATGCTGGTGGAAGGCTTGTAGGAACCATCTTGTCTGGCTTACTTTTCCAAAAATATGGGCTTAATATGTGTTTATACTTTTCAACCGGATTTTTATTCTCAGCTTCATTCTTTGCTTGGTTACTTCGCTTCAATAAAAGTCAGGCATAAATGCCCCACAAAATTTGACCGCGCTAAGTGAAAACATCTAAAACATGCAGAACTGCAAAACTGCACGCTAGTCCTTCATGCGAAATTCCTTAACTTAATTTGACCAAAAAAAATATTTGTTTGGGGGAAAGATGAAAACAAAGATACTATCGAAATTACATTTGCAGCTTAGCCTCTGCTTAGCTCTTTTGACTCCAATGAATATGGTTGTTAATGCCAATGATTTGGAGGATTTTCGCAAACTAGTTGTCATTACTCTTAAGGGATCTCCAGTCAGTAGCAAAATCCAAAATCTGAAACCTAGTGAAAGAATTTCAGCAATGATCACGAAGTTTAGATTGCGAGCTGGAAGCCTGCTAAATGATCTAAACAAAGAAATATCCAATGGAGGTGCTTCAGATGTCGAACCTCTTTACTCAGCAAACTCTGTCTTGGTAAAACTATCAGAGGCAAGCCTTAAACGAGTTATCAAAAATCCAGGCGTCGAAAGTTACACCTTTGACCGAGAGATAGAGCTTTGGACTGAACCGCAAGCACAAGTCGAAAATGAAACACGTTTGCGATGGACATATGGTCTTAGAAAATCAGGAATCCCCCAAGTAAGAAAGGCCTATGGTTTAGATGGTAGTGGAGTACGAGTCGGAATTCTTGATACAGGTATTGATGCCACTCATCCACACCTAAAAGGTCAAGTAATTGCTTGGAAAGACTTTGCTGGAGATCGAAAAGTTCCTGCTGATGTCGATGGACACGGCACTCATTGTGCAGGCACAATCGCTGGTCTAGGAGATTACATTGAACAAATTGGGGTAGCACCTGGTGCTAAATTAGTTGTTGGTAGAATTTTTTCAGATCAGAATAAAGCAACTTACGCAGGAATCCTTAGAGCTATGGAATGGATAATAGACCCTGATGGAAATCCTCGGACCGAAGATCATCCACAAATTGTTTCAAATTCATGGGGGGATAAACGACGCCCTTTCGATCAAGAAAGAGCTATGTGGAATGCCGTTCAAACTTGGCGAGATATCGGTATTATGCCAGTTTTCGCCATTGGAAACTTTGGACCTAAGGATTCTACAGCAACTTCACCCGGAGCATTTCCACATGCCTTTGGAGTCGGTGCCACGGATCATAAAGATCGCTCTCCCGTATGGTCATCGAGGGGACCAGTTCGATGGCAAGGCAAAACATATATTAAGCCTAATATTAGTGCACCTGGAAGCTACGTTAAATCAGCCAAGCCCGGAGGCTCTTTCATTTACAAAAGTGGTACCTCAATGGCCACACCACATATTGCAGGCATGGCGGCTATTTTACTTCAGGATAATTCTAGTCTGACTGTGCAGCAGCTAGAGACAATTTTAATAGAAGGTGTAAAAGATCTTGGAGCACAAGGAAAGGATAATGCTTTTGGGGAGGGTCGCGCCAACGTTAAGACAAGTTTAGACGGCCAGAGACCGGGCGGAATAAATGAACTAAAAAAAATTAGAACAAAAATGGAAAGCCTTTATTAAGCTAAATTATTTACCCAAATACAATAACGCAGTACCAATTGCCATATTTTTAAAGCTATGCTACAACATAACCATAACTTTGAGACTTTTAGGAGAAATCAAAATGAAAGGGCCACAATCAATTTTTGATAAATTAGCGGTATTCCTCTCCATGGCATGCGTCATCCATTGTATCGGGCTACCTATCCTGTTAGTCCTACTGCCTGGTCTAAGCATGCTTCCTGTTGTTGAAACAGCGAGCTGTTGTCCTCATGGAGATGAGACAGTTGCCTTTTTCAGTATGGCGAACTTTCACATGCTAATGGTTTTAGTAGTAGTACCAACCAGTGCTTATGCATTGATAAGCGGATACATACAACATAGACGATTGCCTGTGGTAATAACTGGTCTCGTTGGCCTCACGACTTTAGCCGTCGCAGCTATTCTTGGTGTAAAGATTCTCGGATCGGACGCTGAAAGGGCTTTGACTGTTGCTGGTTCCACAGCTGTCTCCTGCGCTCATATCTGGAATTTCAGTCTCTGTCGAAAATGTAATGGATGCGATACAGAAGTGTGCTCGAATACATAAATTATTCGTTAAAAATTGAAGTGATCGTTAAAGCTTAAAAGATAATTATTGGTTATTTTTGATGGTTATGAGATTATGCAAAGATCGGGTAAGGTTTGTTTGCCTTACCTATGGAATGTTAAGTGCATCGTAATTAGATATAAAATGCACTTTTTTCGACCGGGAGTCGAAGGTGGAGCCCCTTATGGGGGAAGAAGAGGTTTAAAGTGGAAATATATGTTGGAAACCTGTCCTATGGAACCAGTGAGGACGCATTAAATGAACTATTCGCTAACCATGGCG
>CAZYUV010000373.1:0-2556 GCA_964650625.1 uncultured bacterium | reverse complement strand
TAAACAAACTGCCGTACATTTAAGAAAAACTGATATTTCTCGCGCAAGGGCTGCATTCATATTGCGGGCTTCAGTTTCTGTACAAGTTGATAATAATTTTTTGGAAAGTTGCATTGCCTTATAGTCTAAATTCACGCGACTCTGAAGATCATCAAACTCGTTATTCAAAGACTCGAGTTCTTGATTTAAGCTTGAAGAATAATCTCCGAGGGTAATTGTTTCACCAGGCTTAATTTTAAGCACGGCCTTGCTCAATTTGGTGACGGGCATAACTAATTTACTATGCAGCAACGCGTAAAAATAATAACTTACTAGCGCCAGAAATAAGATTAATAATCCAAAAATACGAATATTATTATTTCTAAGTGTTTTAAGAAAATTGTCATTTTTGATTATCAAAAATGCCGTACTAGGTAGTGCTTGCATGTGAACCATGCAGCCAATTACTGATTCCTTATCAAAGGTACCCCTGAAATCGATACTTTGAGCACCTCTGTGAGCCA
Organism: uncultured bacterium; assembly: GCA_964650625.1. Lineage (GTDB taxonomy): Bacteria > Muiribacteriota > UBA6191 > UBA6191 > UBA6191 > JAYZAC01. The sequence continues at coordinate 2,053 of CAZYUV010000373.1, read as the reverse complement.
GGTCATGGAGTAGCAGAATATTATTACCACGATTCATCTTCAAAGAAGACAAATCATCAATATCAATTCCAAAACCACCATTTTCATTATAGATATGATCAATATGTTTAGGTTTAAGAAGCTTAATATTTAGTCTGTCATTTTTGGTTGTCACTGGGTAATCCGTATCAAAAGTTTGGATCCCCAAGGGATCAAAAAATACCACTCGACAACTCTGTTCTATAGCTTTTAATTTAGACTGGAACTTTCTGAGATCTCGTTTCCAATTTATACGATTGGAAGGATCCAAACGGGAAAACAGTTTCTCCAAATCTGAATTAAGCCAAGCTTCTAGAAATCGATTGTGAGCTTTTTGCATGAAAATTATTGATACAACAATGCAATCTGGTATTTCATCCTCGGAATTACCCTCAATGAACTCACCTAATCTAAAATCGCTGGGCACAGTATTCCAGCTAATTTCAAACTCAAGACCTTCGATAGAGATTGGAAAACGCATACCTCTGGAATTTGGAAGCGAGTTCCCAAAATACTTCACAAGCTGCTTCATTCTAGTACTACTAATTTTATTAGGTTGAGCAATGAACTCATAGAGATTTTGAATTATTCCGGCAAGTTGGTCCCATAGCCATTGACTTGATTCTGCGCCGTAATGTAGGAGAGGCTGTATTCTTAAATCTCTAAATTTTCTGGACAAATTATCTTGATCCGAAGCCTGCAGATTTTGAAACGTATGCTTTTTTCCCGGTAGTAAATTTTTTTCTAAGGCAAACAATTGAATCATAGAAGGTGATTGTGCCTCCCACTCTGAATGAGCGGATGGCGCTAATAACTTTTTTGTCACAGACTGATTCAATAGCGATTTTAATCGTATGTTTTTACCAAGATAATTTGCACGTCTGGCGGGACTCCATTGTTTGAATTCTCCTTGGAAAAACCGTTTACCAAATGAGTATCCATTCATCCAAAAGGATGGATCTGAATTGACCCTGCTAAAACTCAAACCTTTTTGTTTTTTCTTGCGATCAATCCTGTCCAGACCTTGAATATAATCTTTACTAAGTAGGTGGATTCCTCTCAGGTACAAATTGAACAAACTTTCAAATGATTGTCCTAATTCGTGGTAGCGCTGTCGTTCTCTGAAGAGCTCTAAATCCTGCTTATTATTTAGCCAGTCTTCTAAGTTGGTAAGAATTGCAACACAAGGTATGGTAAAACAGGCTATCAATAAAAAAATGAATTTTAATCTGATTCCCATTAACCAATAGCCTGCACCCTATCTATAACCGAGCGAAAATGTGCAACTTCGGTATCTGGAAGAACCACAAGATACCTTGTTTGATCTCGTAAATGATATCTTCCATCACTGAGACCGACTGCAATATATTGATCTTTTTCAACTTCCAGTCTTTTCTTCATACGGCTGACAGCCACTCGAATGGTTGGCTCATCAACTTCCGGATTATATTTTTGATTATGAATTCCCGTAAAAAGTTGCTCTAGGCTATACCTTTGACCCCTTGCAAAAACGAGAATAAGGAAGATGAGTTGCGAGACACGACTTTTATCCAAACCGGTTTCACCGATAGCTCTTTCGTGAAATAAGAGACGATTGAAATCGAAATATAAGTCAAAATCACCCACTGTGGATGAGAGTTCTCTTAGTTTAGCCTTCGATACTGTATTCCATTGTCCGTTAACACAAACACAACAACCGAATTGGAATTCTAAACGTTGTATATGCACTTTTAATGCTTGGTATGAAATTGGAGGTTGCTGAACAATTGGAATCATGTCAAAACTAGTTACATCCCAAGGATTAACAATTTTCTGCAGTAAATAACCTGCGTAAAAACTTCGGAAAATATGACTGGGGTGAACCTTTGATTCAATCGAAGATAAGACGCTGAGATGATTTTGAGCTTCCTCCGTATTTCCTTCTATACAAGCAGAGACAAACTGATTAAAACCAGTTTCGAATTTGTACTCATAGGAGAATGCTGTGTGATTAAAATCAAGCATTCGCTTGCCATAATCTACGAATCGATCGGTA
>CAZYUV010000372.1:0-2560 GCA_964650625.1 uncultured bacterium | reverse complement strand
TTTAAAGAAAACTCTATTATTAAATCTAGAATATTAAGTGCAGATATTAGAGCGTCCAAGGTCGGCACGGATGCCGTTGGTAATTCAGAGCTTGATGAGAGCATAATCTCGGAGTCTAAAGTTGCTTCTAAGAGTATTTTAACAACTCATATGATGAATGAAGTGGTAAGCAATTCAAGTATGATTGCCAATAGCATCATTGATGAAAGCTTCATTAAAACCAAGGAAGTTAGTTCTTTTCATGTGGTCAATAGTGCAATCAACTCGGCAAAAATATCCGCTGAACAAATATATCCCAGAGTTTTGGACAGCGAGGCCATCACCGAGTCTAAAATCATGCTCAATAGTCTTTTAGGAGAGGATTTTGATGCTGGTGTGATTACTCCTTCCAAACTCAAAACCAATGCCTTTGACAAAGGAGACGGTTTCATCGTTACTATTGAGAACGGTGAGCTCAAACGTTACAACTGGGACGGCAGCAATTCGACTAGCTTAGACGATACGAAAACCTGGTCTAAAATACAAAATACGGCGTATGGTAACCGAATTTCTGTTTTTGCTGAAGATCAATCCTATGAGATGTCTTTTATAAGTGGTGATACCACAAATTCGCAATACAGGCCTGTTTCAGCCCGCTCTATAATTAGCACCACCGATAATAAAGCCTTTGTAATGGGTGGTAACTCCTGGGTCAGCTTAACTAACCCCGGTACATCCTTTGCAAGCGGTGCTTACGCTGTTGCAAATTCTAAACTTTACCTCTTTGGTGGCAATAATGGTTCACTGCAGTCAGCAGTGCGCAAATATGATCCTATATCACTCAGCTGGAGCAATAAAACTTCCATGTCAGGCGGAGCAAGATCTGATATGGTTGCCGTTGAATTGGATGGCCTTATTTACGTGATTGGTGGGCAAGATAATACGGGAGTTCTTGCTAGAGTAGAAATTTATGACCCAGTAGCTGATAGTTGGAGTAATGCAAGTGATCTGCCTGTAGCCCTTTACAGCACCTCAGCTGTCGCTATTGACGGACGAATTTATGTTTTTGGGGGTAATGACGGTAGTAATAACGTTTCCTCTACCTATGAATATAATCCGGGTTCAGACTCCTGGAGTCTTAAAGCAAATATGCCTGGCGGCGATCGCTCTTCGACTACAGCAGCCGTGTATAACGACAAAGCTTATGTATTCGGGGGCAATGGAGCCAGTAATGTTGTAGAAGAATATGACCCTCAAGGAAACTCCTGGTCAAATAAGGCTAATTTACCCATAGGTAGAAGTGCTGCCTCTGCCGTGACCTTGGGTGACGAAATTTATCTAGCCGCTGGTTCTGGTAGTTCAGGTGAGCTTAATATACTTAAAAAGTACGACCCCGTGACTAATACTTGGTCTGGAGCATTGGATAATTTAGCTAGCTCTGTCAGTAAAGCGGCTATCGCTGCAATCGATGGCCTCATTTATCTTGTTGGTGGTACAAGTGCAGGATCTGCTCAGGATCAAATGCAAATGTATTTCAAAGGGGTAGCCGATCATCTTTGGATTTATAAAGACGGAGCGCCAAATACTCGCATTGATACTGGAGTTGTAAGCAGCGCTGGTATGGATTACTCTCCTGAAACCAACAAACTCGCTTACATTGCACAAGTAAGTTCAGATAATCTAATACGAATTTATGATGGTTCCAGTGCGAGCACAGAGCTAAACTTGGGCGGCAACTCAATAAGTAAGCCAGTCTTCAATAAAGATGGTACTAAATTATTCTTCATCCAAGGGAATACTATACAGAAAAGAGTATTAGGCAATAGTACCAGTGAAGTAGTAGACACAGGTGACACTATTACAGACCTACGAGTCAGTATAGAAACCGACAAAGTCTACTACATCTCTAATGGAAACATATTCAGCTTTGATACAAACTCTACTTCACTAATTGATGCTACAGAAAATATAAGTGAATTCGAAATCATTCCCTACTCCATGTTTGATGAAGATGAAATTAATAATCGACTGGATTCTGGGGTTTTCGATGCCAAGCATATAGCTTCACGCTTATTCGATGACACAAGCTTTGCTGCCGGTACTCTTGATGAGGATGAACTAACAAATTCAGTCATAACTGGAGCCGTTCTAACAAATGATGCTATAACAGCAAGCAAATATAGTGGTGCCGTGGATGGTACTAAGATAGCGTCACAAGCTATCCAAAGTTCAAACATCGTTAACGGAAGTATCGCTACCTCCAAAATACTTGATGGTGGTTTAGAAAGTCGTAGTATTGCATCAGGCGCCCTAGCGGCTGACCGACTCTCTGGTAGTATCGATGGAATCAAAATAGAAAACCTGACCATCACAGGGTTAAAATTTCAGGAAAACTCAATTAAAAAGGGAAAAATTCAAACTGATAGCATCACCCAATCTAAACTTAAAGATGATCAAATCAGCTCGGCAAATCTCGCAAATTTTACTCTTCAAACTGCCGACTTTAAATCCGGAGATATAGAGGCCAGTGTAATTGCTGACCGAGTCGTAACTGATGGTAATTTGCAAGTTAATCAGATCG
>CAZYUV010000371.1:0-2561 GCA_964650625.1 uncultured bacterium | reverse complement strand
CTAGACCCGCAACACCGGCACCTATAACCATAACCTTTGCTGGCGGTACCTTACCTGCCGCTGTAATTTGACCGGTAAAAAATCGACCAAAATTCTGCGCAGCTTCAACAACCGCTCGATAGCCAGCAATATTGGCCATTGAACTTAACGCGTCCATCTTCTGCGCCCTTGAAATTCGAGGTATCATATCCATTGCTAACGCTGTGACTTTCTTCTTCTCAAGTTTCTTCAGCAAATCGGGGTTTTGGCCAGGCCATAGGAATGAAATCAATACCTGATTTTCCTTTAATAGTTCAATTTCACCTGATTTGAAACCAGCACCACTTTCCGGCCCTCTAACCTTAAGTATTATGTCACTTTTGGCCCAGACTTCTTTTGCATTTTTTAATACACTAACACCGACTGAAGAATACATTTCATCTGAAAGATTCGCATTTTCTCCAGCACCTGTTTCAATAGCAATATCAAACCCTAATTTAATTAGTTGTTTTGCTACCTCCGGAGTAGTCGCAACCCTTTTCTCTCCGGGATATATTTCTTTGGGGATACCGATCTTCATTGTTTCATCTCCCATCTCATAACCTTTCTGGATGAAGCGCTAAAGTTTGTAAGGCTACCATAACGCTTTAACATTTATAAAATTAGGCTTTGCAGTATTAATTTTTTTTACTCCTAATGCAAAAGACTACTTAAATTATTTACACCCACCAATAGATCTGTGGTGTTTCCAAAATTCTTTACCTTGCCGTCCTTTAAAATTAATAGAAGGTCAGAATTACGTACTGTTTCTAGGCGATTCGTCACTAAAACAATAGTCTTTCTACCCTGATATTTGTGGAGATCTTGCCAAAAACGCGATTCATTTTCTGCATCAAGACTAGAAGTAACATCGTCCATCAATAAGAGATCTGGATTAGTTAATAATGCTCGAGATATTGTTATTCGCTGTTTTTGCCCTCCTGATATTGATAATCCTCTTTGACCCAGTAGTTCATCGTATCTTGAAGGCATAACTAGAATCTCATTGTGAATTTGACTAATTTTTGCAACTTCTTCCACTTCATCTTTTAAGGATTCCTTAAAAAATTGGATATTAGATGCTACCGACTCACTGAAAACAAGGGGTTCTTGGCTAACCAAGGCTAAATTTCCTCGCAGTGACTCCCAATCGTCAGTTGCAATTTGATTACCATTCAGTAGTAATTGTCCGCCTTGCGGTTTTATTACACCAGCTAGCAATTGTAAAAGGGTGCTTTTACCTGATCCGACTTTACCTATAACCGCCAATGTTTGACCTTTTTCTATCTCCAGAGAAATTTTATTTAAGGCCAGCTCTCTTTGTTCAGAAGACCTTTTGTAAGGATATTGAAAACTTATGTTTTTCAAAGCAACTGAGTCTACACTCATAAATTTTTTTGCTGGTTGTACCATTGGATCCATTCGCAATTCTTCTAGTCGGTCCACACAAGCAAACGCTTGGCGACTCGCAATCAACAGGTGTGGAATATCCAACATAGGATAAACAATGGCACCCAGAAATGTATAAAAGGCATAGAAATCACCAAGACTGATGCTTTGTTTGATAAGCATGTAACCACCTATTGCAACCACTAGTACCTGAGCGAAATAACTAACAAATTCATAAAAAATACCCATAAGTCCTTTGAAACGTATTGCATCTAATTCAATTTGCTTACGAGAACTTAGTACATTCTGAAATCTGTTTAACTCTCTATCTATTCCGTTAAAGGTCTGTAAAATTCTTATTCCTGAGAAACAAGCCTCCAAATGATTAGTCGTCTCACTTATTGCTGACTGATTTAACTCAAATGCTCTCTTTAAACCTTTTTTGGTTAATAAATAAACGATTATCACTATAGGTATGGGAATTAAAGTGAACATACAAAGGGTAGGATTTATGTATAGCATCGCTACTATACAGCCAAACACCATTACAGCTGAATTAAAGGCGCGGAATAGTCCGCTACATGCAAACCAACTAATCTTAGGAAAACTACTTAAGTCATCGGTGAATCTTGCCACAAGATCACCCGTTCGAAATTTAACTACATTGAGTGGTTCCTGATCTAATAGAATAGAGAAATATCTTTCACGAACTTCCTTTTCAAGCAAATAATTCATTTGTGCTCTAAATAGAGGACTAAGACTACTAGAGAATCTAACTATACCCAAAAATATAAGGATTCCAACTACAGACTGTCTACTATCTAGCATTGCTTTAGAGTCCGCTTCATGAGCTAACAAAAAATCGATAAGCTCCCTGAAAAATAAAGGGAACCCTACAAAACAAACCGTTGACAAAACAGTGAGTAAAATCAAAAACGCGGCTGACCTAAAATGGCCGCGCCATAGACTAAAAAACCAACTCCAATGATCTTTATTACCGCTCATACGACTGAATTTCCATTTTGTAGTCTAAATAAAGAGTAGTAATCAGAATTTAGTTTAATTAATTCATCGTGATTGCCAGATTCTGTAATACAGCCATTTTTAATAAACAGAATGCGGTCACAGTCAGCAATAGTTTTTAATCGATGGGC
>CAZYUV010000370.1:0-2563 GCA_964650625.1 uncultured bacterium | reverse complement strand
TAATCGGGTAACAGGAATCATACGCAGCAATCCTTGCTGCATCTATCGGAATCTTGCGACGCTGAAATGAGCGCCAGTGGGGATTTACTTGGAAGCTGTTTTACTTTTACGAGACTTTTTGGGTTTTTCGAGGTCTTCAATTTTCGCTTCAAGACTACGAATACGACTATTGAGAGCCTCTAATTCATCTCGCGTGACCAAGTTCATTTCGTGAGCCAAGTCGCGCATTCGATCCTTAAGAGTCGACTCAAATTCTGACTTCATAGTGCGAGCTCTCTCTGTAAACTCTTCCACTAATTTGGACCTCTCTTGGGCCTGTGCCTGACCTGATTTGATCATCTCATCGACAAAATCCTCGGCCACTTCTTTGGCCAATGTGGCTGAGCCAATTCCGAAAAGCAACATATCTTTGAACTGATTAATCACGAATACCCCTCTTTACTCATTCTATCAGAGTATCGCAATCTTATCTAATTTGGCCAGTCCTTGCTGAATAGTATCTGCAAATTGATGAACCTCATGTTCAGTAGTATCAAAGGAGGTCATCCACCGTACCTCATTACGGGACTCATCCCAATTGTAAAACCAATAACCCTGTTCTTTAAGCCATTTATTAAGTTCCGGAGGAATCTGCACGAACACAGCATTCGAGTCAACACTAGCGGTAATATTAAGTTCGGGCATACTCTCCACCCTTGATGCTAGTATTCTAGCCATTGCATTAGCATTCTGAGCATTTTTCAACCATAAATCTTTTTCAAAAAATGCGAGAAATTGAGCTGATATAAAACGCATTTTACTAGCTAGTTGCGTGGCCTGCTTGCGGAGATAAGGCACCAATAATTTCAAGTTTTGATCAAACAAAATTACGGCTTCACCCAGCATCATTCCATTTTTGGTACCGCCAAAAGATAAAATATCAACTCTCCCCGCTTCAATAATTTCGCCTGGTTTACAACCAAGACTAGCTACTGCATTGGAGAATCGAGCGCCGTCCATGTGAATTTTCAGTCGCTCTGAATCACAAAAATCGCCCAAACTACTCAATTCATCCAAAGAATACACCGTCCCCAATTCGGTGACCTGCGTTATCGAAACAGCGCCGGGCTGTACATGATGTTCAAATCCACGATGTTTTATATGTGACGCTAAGTCGTTAGGTCCAAACTTACCATCTACAGTATTCACTGGGACTAATTTACTACCCGTAAATTTTTCAGGAGCTCCACACTCGTCAACGTTTATGTGGGAGAGTTCACTACAATAAATACATTCAAAAGAACGAGTAAGTAAGGCAAGTGAAATTACGTTGGCACCTGTGCCAGTGAGTACTATGAAAGGCTCACAAGGTCTTTCAAAAAACTCTTCAAAACATGTTTTCAATTGTTTAGAATAAGGATCATCTCCATAAGCTAACTCATGCCCCGTATTTGCCTTCTGGATTGCTACCAATACCGATTCGCTAATTCCTGAATTGTTATCACTGGCAAAACTACGCATTAAAATTCTCCGAACTAATTACACCTTAATTAAAACACTAAATGAAAATTGACCATAAGAATAGCCACAAGGAAAGCTACAATCATATTTATCATTTTGACACGCAAAAAATCGGCCTTTGAACTTGCTAGCAAAGGGACTAGACCATGGCCATCTTGGACTATACAAGAAACCAGTAACACTGTTAGTTCAATCTGACCAGTCCAATATAAAGTGAAAAACAGTAGATGAGGACCTGAATCAGGAATAAATCCAAGTAAGATCGCCAGCACGATAACTATCCATTGCCTGTCTTGAATAAACAATTCTAAAGAAGGGTTTTGTTGAACTACAGCAACAACAGTAAAAGCTAAAACTGACCATAAAAAAAGGCGTGGGAAATGTCTTTTGAGGATATGACCAAGGAAGTGTTCCTCAATGAAATGATCTGAAGCTCTTAACAGTACATAGAGAACACATATACCCAGTAGACTCAGGAAAATACTCACCACAGGCATTAAAGGGAGATGTCCAATTTTACCTCCAAGCAAAGCTAAACAAAATGCTAGGTAACAAAACAGTAAAATCGCACGAGTTGCTGAGGGTTTGACTAGGTTCAGAAATAAACTAGATTTTAATCTTTCTCCATCTTCATTTTCATGATAAATCAATTGATCGCAGCCAACTGCAAACTGATTGAAAATGCCTATTCTATCGATCAGAAAGCCACCGACCAAACCAATAGGAAATATCAAAAAAAGTAACTTTAAGTATAGATCTGGATCTCGAGCTATGAGGACAAACGCAACATCTCCAATTGTAACAACTGAAGCTGTTACCAACACGCCAAAACTTATTAAACCATGAATATAACAAGTAACCACTAGGAAACATCCGAAGCATCCAGGAATTGTCGCTATTAAAGCTGCAAGTAGGTAGCAAACAATACCTTCAGATCGCAAAATTTTCAAAAATGTAGCTCGCGAACTACTATGGAAGTATTCCACAATTAGCATCATACAAAGTACGAAACCTGATAAGCTTAGTGCGTGATCAACAATACTTAGGGCAATACTCATTTTAA
>CAZYUV010000369.1:0-2588 GCA_964650625.1 uncultured bacterium | reverse complement strand
GGTGGTGCTCCATCGGATTGTGAAGACATGATTCCATGGACTTCACTTGAAAAAGAAGACTTTTTTAAGATCGAAGGTGTGATTGCTTCGATATTATTAGAAGTTGCCTTGAGGATTCCTGAGGGTCTAACCAAAGTTATTCAGGCTTTGGCGCTAGAGAATAACATCAATACGACGAGCATTGATCTTTTGGAAATGTTAGGCCAAGTTCTATCAGGAGAGGATAACGCCCGCTACTTACTAATATTAGATGTGATGACAAACTTTAAATATAGTTTGGAAGAGTTAAAACAAATCTCAGGTACAACAAATTTGACAATTGAAAGTGTTACTTACGATCAGCCAATGGCGATACTAGGTGGACTAACAGGTCGTGAGTTAGTGATGCAAGAAGCTGGTAAGACTGTAGATGATAATGGTTGGACGGTTCGTTACAACGGTTTTCATGCTTTAGATCAAATAGGGGGTCAAGCATTGCTTCCTCGAATAGATTCGCGCGCAATTAGTCGTAATTCCGATAAGGCTAGTGAGCCTGATTCCAACGGAGAACTTTTCCTCAATACTGCGAAAGAAACAGCTTTTGCTGATATCGAAGCCCAAATGGTGATCGACAGCTCAACCAAGGTAGTCCATGATGGCTATTAATTAGTTGGTACGGCCTCGTTTTTTTTTGCTCAACTTTGCTTCATGTAAGACAAAATTAAGCCGATATCCGATAAAAATGTAGTTAACATATTTACGGAGTCTGCTATGAAAGGTCGATCCATTTTAAACCCTTTGATGTTGGGAAGGGTCTTTTTACATATATACCTAGTTCTGTACGTGAGTTCTGTGTGGGTAGTAAAGGCAGGCCCGACAGAATCCAAATTTGATAAGACCACTCAATGGATTCCAACTGGTAATGGTAATCAAAAAATTACCGGTGTAACACTGGGTCCGGAAGGGCGCATTTTGGCTTACATTCGGCATAGTAAGAATCGCTATGATTTGAAGATAAAGTATCTTAAAGACAAAGGCGAGGGTATCAGCATTCTCCAGAATGAGTCTGAAATTGCAGCCCCGGTTTTTAGTTCTGACGGAAAATCGGTAATTTTTTCAATGAAAAAAGACGGATTTTCAAAAATCTATCGAAAAGATTTAAGATCAAATTCAGAGCCCAAAATGCTTACACAAGGTAAATCAAATGACTATCATCCAAGTCTGTCACCCGATGGCCGCATACTTGCTTTCGATTCTGATAGATCAGGTAATTTCGATATATGGCTTCTAGATTTGGAAAGTTATCAGAGAAAACAGCTTACTCGTTATAAAAACCATGATTTCCATCCCCGTTTTTCACCTGATGGTGGCAGCATTTTATATACTTCGTATCGTAATGAGTTCTTCAACTTATTCATGAAGAATTTGAAAATTCAAGCAAGTCAGCCTCTGCAATTAACACAAGAAGAAGCGGTTCAGGCTCATCCTGTGTTTAGTCACGATGGTAGTAGAGTGTTTTTTGATTCGAACCTTACTGGTTCAAACCATATTTTTAGCTTAAATCTAGAGGACATGAAAATTCAGAAGGTCAGCCAGGGAGATGGTAGTTACAGTAATCCAGTAGAATCTCATGGAATCTTGGTTTATATGGCGGAAGAATATGGGGTATTTGGTATTAAGAAACAGTCTGCGGACCAAAAGGCTCAGTCAAATTGGCGAAATCTCCAGAGTAAAGAATTACAAGCACTATCAGCCGTCGTGAATAAGCTTAAGCAGGAGACAAAAGCAGATTTTGAAAAGGATCTGTTGAAGGTACGGGAGCAGAAAGAGGCGGTTATTCCCACAATGGAAGTGTCTCCTGTTGGGGCGCCATTTGAACGTGCTGGTTTTGAGTTAGGTTTTTTGGAAGAGAAGAAGCGTAAGGTTGTGGAGAAGGGTATATTAACCAATCAGAGAGTCTTATATAAAGCTTCAGAGGGTGTAGATTCAAATAAGAATGTTAAGCGTAATAATTTATCAGAAAAAATTGAGAATAGCTCTCTAGATATGCTCCCTAGACCTAGGGCATTTGGATCAGATAAACAATCATCTCCATTACAGAAACTTTGGGACCAAGCATCTCCAAGTATATCTATTGATGAGGATAATCCTCAAAAAGTGATGTCTGAAAAAGTAAGGCTATCGGGCAATGAAACGATTACAAATACAAACGATGCTCTCTTACAGCATTATATGCCGAGAATGCCAGATTTGGTGGAAGCGACCTTCCCTGCATCTGAAGCGATGAATGTACCGGTGTATCAGCCTCTTGGAATAGTTTATAGTCGAGAGCTATATCGAGGAGAGCAGAATTTTATGAATGCTCGACTTTATGAGGGCTCAAACTCTACTGAAGTTGAGGTGAGTTCGGTTTATAACAAAGTACTAAAGCGCGTTGATATTACTCCTAAAATGGGGCTGAAGGAAGGAACAAAGTATCGTGTTTCCATTGGGAGTGCATCATGGAGTTTTGTTACTGCAGGGCAATCAAAAGCTACTGGAGCCTCTCCTGAAATTTTTGAGGCAAAAAGGAATCAAGCATTTGTTGGGTCAGAAGCATTAGAACTTCA
>CAZYUV010000368.1:0-2607 GCA_964650625.1 uncultured bacterium | reverse complement strand
TATGAATTTCTGGATGAGTTATTGAAAGGTGCTAAATCAGACAATCTAGTATCTGCTGATGACAAACAGAAAAAACTACTCAACACACTTGGTCTGGTAAGATCGAAAACTCAGCCTCAAGATTTGCATAACGATCAGGCGAGTCAAATTTTAAATGACTTATTTTCATCTAATGATAGTAAAAGTTTAAAAAAATTGCCGTCTGCTGAAGATGGTATTAGATCTGAATATCAAATCTCGAGCAAGAAGGTCGATCTATTGCCTTCCGATGCTTCTAGTGATTCCACTGAGGATATTGATGCCTTGAAGTCTGAAATGAAGCAGATTCGAATGGGTTTGAAGGAATTGCGTCAATTCATGATGCAAGCACCCGTTAAAGCGAAACCACCTAGTTCTTTGACAAACACTTCCTCAGCTGATCTCGTTGAGCCAGACAAATTTAGATCAGGACTTCTCGACTCAAACGAGCACTTGCAGCATAAAAACAAGCTTAATAATTCCGAGACCGCTAAAGATTTTCTAAATTTAAACGATGATTCTGAAGCTTCTGTTTCGCATGAAGAACTTGTCACAAAGGACTCTCTGGCGACCTTCGAAGACTTGTTGAATGAGCGCGAATTTGATCGAGATTTAATTTCTACATATATCAAGGTAGTCAAAAATGTTGTGAAGGAGAAGGTGAATCATGCTTGGACTGTGGATGAATTGAAGGAGTCTTTGCAGAGTCGATACAGGGATACCGTGAAGGTCAGGCCTTCTATATTCAAGAGTCTCAAATCAAAAGAATCATCATCGCCTAAAGTGATGGTTTTTGTTGGGCCTACGGGAGTGGGGAAAACAACTACTATTGCTAAGCTAGCTACGTGCTTAAGTTCTAAAGAAAATGGTTCTTATAATGTTGCTTTGATTACCATAGATACCTTTAAGGTCGGTGCGGTTTCACAAATAAAATATTATGCGCAGGGAATTAAAGCAGATCTAGAAGTGGTTTTTAGACCAGAAGAGATTTTACCAGCATTGCAGAAGCATTCTGATAAAGATGTCATTTTAATCGATACAGTCGGTCGCGGTCCTAAAAGTAAGATGCAAATTTCATGTCTTAAGAGTTTTCTGCCCGACTCAATGAATGCTGAAATTCATTTGTGCATGTCTGCAACATCTCGATATAAGGATATGATTGATACTATAAAAGCGTTCAATCACTTAGGTGTAGATAGTCTTTTATTTACAAAACTTGATGAAACATCAACCTATGGACCGATGTTGAGTATTTTGCAAAAGAATACTCGTGATATCTCGTATGTAACCACGGGTCAGATAGTTCCCGGAGATTATCGCGTAATCGATCGAAACTACTTGGCTGAATTGATGTTTAGTCAATCGCATTGACAGGGAAATAGAATGTCAGTTTTTGCTGTTATCATGGCAGGTGGTGTTGGTAGTCGCTTTTATCCCATGTCAACTGATCAGAAGCCCAAACAATTTTTATCATTATTTTCTGAAAAATCTATGATAAGGGAGACTTTTGAGAGAATCTTACCAATGGTTGACTATGCCCAAATAATGATTTCAAGCAACTTGTCTTTCGAGTCCTTGGTTCGTGAATCGCTGCCTGAAGTCCCCGAGAATAATTTATTAATGGAACCTGTAGGCCGTAATACTGCTCCAGCAATTGGTTTGGTAGCTTTGGCGGCCCTCAGACGGGATCCAGAAGCCATAATTGTTTCACTGCATTCTGATCATTTCATAAAAAAAGAATCACGTTTTCTGAAGATTCTTCAACGTGGTGTAAGTTTGGCTCAGAAAGGTAAGATTGTTACTTTGGGTATAACTCCCACATATCCCGAGACGGGTTACGGCTATATACTTCGTGGTAAACAAGAACAAGATTGTGATTTTGAAGCTTATGAGGTTCAGAAGTTTGTTGAAAAGCCTAATTTAGAAAAGGCTAAATCTTATTTAGAGACGGGTAATTACTCTTGGAACGCTGGGATGTTTATTTTTAAAGCGCAGCAGCTCATTGACGAAATATTAACCTACTGTCCTGAGCTTCATAAAGGTCTCATGGAGTTGAATAGCAAGATAGGAACTCCCGAGTTTAATGAAATCTATTCTAAATTACCCTCCATTGCTATTGACGTAGCTGTAATGGAAAAGTCATTAAATATTAGCGTGATTCCTTGCGATGTTGGATGGTCTGATGTGGGGAGCTTTTATTCTCTTTTTAAGGTTCATGATGGCGACGAAAATAATAATGTAAAGCTAAATCAAGACTACACTTTATTTGCTGTCGATAGCCATGGAAATCTCACATCCACAGAAACTTCAAAATCTATTGCCCTGGTGGGTGTTTCTGATTTAATGGTAGTCGATACTGCGGAATGTTTGTTGGTCGGTCGACTAGACCAAGCTCAAGATGTAAAGAAAATTCTGGAGCTTAAATCTGGATTATCCTAGTTAATGAAAACAGTCTCTAGATCTGCCTTTCGGGAAATCATCATACAAAATATGTCCAAAAATTAATGTTTTTGTACTTATTTGTCGATATATAAAGAAGGTACGCGGGTCAGATCAAGGAGAATAATCAAATGGCTGAATCAATTTTGA
>CAZYUV010000367.1:0-2612 GCA_964650625.1 uncultured bacterium | reverse complement strand
GTCCGTATATCTTGCGTTTACTAAATTTACTGAAGCTGTTTCAAATCGCTAAGTATTGAACGAAAAGCAGTCTTGGTCTCTGCCTCTAAAAGATAAGCTTCAACCTCAGCCCGATTCTCGTCCGTCAATGCGAAATTGCGAACTAGTAGAGCATGCAATTCTCTATCTTTTTCGAAAGCCCAAAGAATACGATTTAGAAGATCGCTATTCGTAGGCTTAACTGAATCAATTAGAACTGCTAGCACAGCGTCTCGACTAGTGGCACCCTTAATTCCCTCGAATCCGAAAGCTAGATAAGCAACCTTACCATCTCCGTAAGTGTTGAGTGTACCAGCAGGCCCTTTACCTTTATAAGTGAACAGAGTCTCTGCACCATTCAGTTCGACCACATCTGGATATTTCTGATTATTGGCACTATCAAGCCCATCAAGACGGAATTCAAGATCTTGACCGGTAACAGTTTTAACCTTTGATGTATCCTTAAGATACTTAACACCGATTACTTCTTTGTAGAAAGATGTGTTTTTGATGTTATAGCCAATGTCTTGACCGGTAATGATCAAACGACCACCCGAATTTACATAAGCTTTTAAAGCTGCCTGCTCTGCACTAGAAAGTGTATCGTTGCTGGCAGAACCAGTGAACCAGATTACATTGGCGTATCCCATCAGATCATCAGACGATAATGTTTTGTCTTTGGTGTCATACTCTATTCCAGCTTCATCTAATGCAGCTGTGTAGTACGTTTCGTAGTTTTTACCTTTGTCATCGTCGACTAGCACGTAAGGAGGCAAGGAATCCATCACAAGGTCGAAGTTCTGCGTTTCAGTAACGTTAATGTCTAGAGTTTTGGCTTGGTACCCTCTGGATTTAGCAATCACAGTGTACGCACCACCAGGAAGATCTACGGTAAGACTTCCATCGCTTGTGTCTCCGCCTTCAACAGGTACGCCTATAAAAGCCAAATTCGCTGCTAATGGAGCCCCTTCAGAGTTGGCAACATTAAATGTAGCCGTAAAAGTTGGAGCTTGCTCCAAACTAAGACTAAGCTCTTTTACTTCTTTTGCCACAACATCAACGCTTGTAGTTTTACTGAAGTATCCAAAAGCACTAACTTCAAGGGTATAAGTACCTGCAGCTAGACTAAGTCTCGCTACCCCATCTTTTGCCTTAACAACTTTGTTACCAGGCTTGATTTTAATTGTAGCGTCTTGATCACCAGATTCTATATTGACTATTGCCTTACCACCAGTTAGTACAAGTTTTACGGCTTCGAAGGCATCAACTCTACCCATACCGAAAACGTTATCCATACCTGGTTCTCCAAAATCGACAGCAGTCTCATGAAGGATTTCTCTGATTCGTTCTACTGGTAGATCTGGATCAGCTTGCAGCATCAAAGCAACAATACCTGCTACGTGAGGTGTAGCCATGGAAGTACCACTCATTTTCTGATACCCGCCACCATTCTTTGCAGAATAAACATCTACACCAGGAGCCGAAACATCAGGCTTGATATAAGTTTCACCCTGAAAAGTCACTGGTCCGCGACTGGAGAAACGAGCAATTTTATCTTGGCTATCAGTAGCGCCGATAGTAATTGCTTCTTTGTAAGCACCAGGAGCACCGACAGTTCCCGGACGGGGACCGCTGTTTCCAGCCGCGAAGACTGGTGCGATACCCATCGCATGCCATGTGTTCATAATTTCAACCCAGTGAGTTCCCAAAGGACCACCCCATGAGTTACTAACAACGCGTGGAAAGTCATTAGTTTCGGGATCACCATCTGGATCAGTCATCCACTGCATACCATTCATAATAGCTTCTCGAGTAGTGGAGCCAGAATCTGAAAAGATTTTTCCGCCTATAAAGTTTACTTTTGGAGCGACTCCAATGGCTTTTCCGCTTGTGGCACCTCCACCGATACTACCTGCGCAGTGCGTACCGTGTCCGTGACCATCATTTGCTTCATCATCTGCGTAACTTGATACAAAATCTTTATTTTTAATTACTCGCCCAGCAAGATCAGCGTGCTCCGAATCGATTCCAGTGTCGAGGACACCCACTGTTATGCCTGTTCCATCAATCCCTAGTTCGTTCCAGACCTCAGCCGCTCGCACCTTTTTAAGTCCATATGTAAACTCATCGGAGTCAACGTTTTCCTCTGTCGTTTCCATTGGGTCGAACAGCTTGATAGTTTCATCTAATTCCAGACTGGCAAGATCTTCACGATCTTTCAATGTTCGTAGGAACGCAGGAGTTGCCGTGATTGCCATACTGTTGTCAATCCAGAATTTAGAAATTCTTTTGATATCAGAACTTCGCTTCTGTTGTACCTCGATGGTGTCTAGAAGATCATCCATTGCTAGATCAGCTTGGCGTTGTTTGGATTGAATAATTTCAGATGGAGTAAGACCTTGCAGACTTATAGGTGCTCCAACATTACGAAATTTAGCAATTACAGTAAAGTGCGAATTGGAATTATTCTTTAATGTTTCTTCCAGCTCCGGCTGAACCCAAGGCTTGGCCATTAGCTGGCCGGCAATACCGAGCGCCAGAACTCCAGTAAAAAGTTTTTTCATCAATAGCTCCTTATCTCAAAATTATGATTT
>CAZYUV010000366.1:0-2625 GCA_964650625.1 uncultured bacterium | reverse complement strand
AAAAATTGAAGGAAATCGTTGAAGCAGATAATTTTTTTGATGCTCGATTTATGGATTTAAATCAGATGGATACAAAGCGATCGGCTTTGGAGTATGCGCTGATGCGAGAATTGCCCAGAAGAATCCCTGTTTCTGTTGATAATATAAGGTTGTCTAATTTCGCTTCGGATTGGGTACGCAAGAATGCTCCTAGAGGTTTGGTTGAATTCTGTCTTGAAAAAAATTATAAGTTACAAATTCATTTTGGCTCGACTTCAGAGACTTTATTTTTCTTAGCTAAGAATGAAAGTAGTAAGGCTTTCCATATTTTTCCTAATCAAAATTCAGGTTTTGAATTTGTTCTGAGACCTGCAGAGGGTATCAAACCGGGCTTACTTGTTATCACAGGTATGCGGTCAAAATTTCAGGTATTTAATGCACAGCTAGCATTAGTACATTTTAGACATGCTGGTAAAGCTTATTCAGCAGCAGATATTCTGACTTATAACTTTCACTTAGTAGATGAAGAAGCTTACCGATCTGCAACTTTCAAAGAAAGTTTCATTGGTTTACCCATTGGTGTGAATAGGGCACTTTTAGGTTCAGGGAAATTTCTTCTTCAGGAAGCTTTAAACCGTAAATTTGCCGCGGATAGCATTGATGTTTTGAAGGGATTGTATGGCGATCAATTTTTACTTCCATTAAAAAGAGATTTGATCGAAGAAGATTTTTTGGGACTGACAGATTGGGATTTAGAAGTTTATAAGCCATTGGAAAATTGGCAAGGTCAGTTTTTAGATTATGAGCATATTGTTCTATTTCAAGAATTTCAAAAACAGCTCGTTTTAATTTTGAAGCAAAACAAACGTCATCGATTGAGTCAACTTCTCTTAGTTGGTAACGAACTTGCAGTCAGTAAAAACCCAATCATAAAGAAGAAGGTCCTAAATAAATTGTTGTTGAATAAACACCATGTACTAAATCCTCAATATTTCTCTGCTTTATTACCCGTCCGCACGGAGTTAGGAGTAGAACGTCTTCTTTTTGTAGATGATGTAAAAGGCGATGCATTGGGAAGTCTAGTAAGGGTGCTCCAGAGTATAGGTTTTTCAGATTTTTTATATGCAGGAGCAGCTTTTTCAGGCGATAAGAAACTTAAAATTGGTGAAGTTGTGTCACCCGGTAAAGTGACTCTACAATCTCGTACTTTGAAGAATAAATTGTTATCAAACCCAAGCTTGTTAAGAAAAGAACTCAGTTTAGAACAATCTTACTTACCGTTTAACTATCCAAGTCAAAAGGGTGATTTGATTAACCAGGAAGCCTTTCATTTTACGAATGTTTGCCAGGATATGGACGTGGCGCATGGTTTACTATTAGTCACCAGTAATGAAAGCCAAGTTCAAGAGTTGAAAAAGCTAATTATAAATCGTGAGGTCCTTTCGAAGCTTGTAGACCCTATTTTTAATTATTTTGGAATCAAAGATATTTTATTGGAAGCTGATAATTCTGAGTTTGGTTTTGGCTCGCTGAAAGAGAAATTAGAGCACTTTAATTTCAGACATGGAATTAGTAATGATCGTTCAATACTATTTCAGTACGCTCTAGATGCTTTTCTAGATCGTTATTTACCTAATGAAGAGGCAAGACAAGCCTATATGCGGAGTCCTAGTTTAGTTCCATCTAATGTTCATTTGAGCACATTGAATCCATTAAACTACTATCTTGATAAACCTTTTGAAGACCAAGATGTAATTGCTCATTTGATTCAAGTAGAGAAGGCCCTTGAAGAAATGACAGTTTTTCTTAGTTTATTGGGTGAAGATTCATATAAAATTTTGGTACATGGTGATTTTTTACAGGCAATGTTTACACCACTGAGTCCTTTGCATTTGTCCGTTACTGGGATCACTCAAAAATCATTATATGAACTTATGAATAGTCCATTTGGCAAGCAGGACCATCCGCGTCGGTTTCTTATTAAAGTTGTTCCAGAAGGTACGGATTATGGGTCTGATTTAGAAATTACTCACCCACTCGAAAAAGGGCAAATAGAAGAAATATATCTAAAAATACTTGAAAAGTCGGGAATTAGACGTAGTGATTCGGGTTTGTTTGTATTTTCCTCAGATAAGAATTCTGATTCCGAAATGAGGCTGAAAACTAAGGTTAACCGCTATTTGCAGGGTTGTGATGCTTTTATGAGTTTAGGTAGATCCGATTTTTTGCGAGAAAAAAGTCAGGTTTTTTCTGTAGCACCTTGGTCTAATGAAAGAGTACAGGAGCTAACAAGAAACCTTAGGGAGGGAGTGGCTAAACTGACTTCTGAAGGATTGAAAATCAAGGAAAATCTACGAAAATCCAGCCTTAGTAATGTACAATCTGAAAGGTATATGAATCAGTTAAATCGTAAAATTTCATCCATGGATAAATTTGTACAGATTTTCGTAAATTATTAAGTTGCTACTAATACTTACTCAAACTTGACTTTAATTCGGATTTAGGAGTTTGGGGCTGGCATTTATACTAATCCCTTGTTGAGTCGCAGGAATCCAAAGATTTGTTAACAAAAATTAGGTGATTCCCGATAACTTTGTCAATCATGCGATATAAACAGAGCCTTCTTTTCGATGTGCTGACTGTGGC
>CAZYUV010000365.1:0-2638 GCA_964650625.1 uncultured bacterium | reverse complement strand
GGTGAAATTCAGAAGCTTTTCTGTTTGAATAGAGCTGCCTTGTGGCTCCCTGCCCTAGATGGTATACTTCGCCTTGACCACGAGTCACTGGATTGAGCATAAATGGACAAAGAATCATTATTCGACGAAGCAGTTGAAGAGGAAGAAATTGAGTCAAGCAGAAGCCTGACTTCTAAAAAAGTTGATGTCGAGATCACTGAGGACCCCTTTAAAGATAAGGATTCTTCGGAGATAGATAACGAAGACATCACTTTATGGAAGAAGTACAAGGCAAGTGGAGATTCCAAAATGAGGGATGCCCTCATTTTGAAATATGCTCCATTTGTTAAGTATGTAGCAGGTAGAATGGCAGTCAACCTTCCCAACAATGTAGAATACGAAGACTTAGTAAGTTACGGAGTCTTCGGGCTAATGGATGCCATAGAAAAATATGATCCGGAGCGAGCCGTACAGTTCAAGACCTACGCCAAAACTAGAATTCGAGGAGCTATTCTTGATGAATTGCGTGTTTTAGATTGGACACCTAGATCTGTTCGTCAGAAAGCTAAAAAACTCGAAAAAGCATATGCCCAACTAGAATCTCAACTTGGACGTGAAGCAAAAGATGAAGAAGTTGCTGAGTACTTGGAGATAACGGTACAAGAGTTACAAAAGCTTTTGGAAGAAACTAGACAATCATTGGTACTTTCCCTTGATGAAAATGATCCTAACAGTGATCAGCCAGGTCAAAGTCGTCTAAACTTCTTTGAGGATCTAAATACTTTAACTCCTGAGCAGAAGGCTACCGGCAAAGAAGTCAAAAAAATGCTGGCAGAATCAATCAATAAATTGAATGACCGAGAGCGCCTTGTTATTACCTTATACTATTTCGAAGAGTTAACATCAAAAGAAATAGGCAGCATTCTTGGGGTTTCAGACTCACGAGTAAGTCAATTGCATACCAAAGCGATACTTAGACTTCGTGGCCGACTAAGTAAGATCAAACGCACTCTTCTCGAAGAGTAGTCACTACTGCTAAGCATTACCAAAAAGCCTCTCAAGTATTCCTGTAGTGTCGGTGTGCCGATAGTATAAGAAACTACTGAGCTTGTCTAATTGTGTAATCTCACGCATAATTATTGATAGATGACTGAGTACTGTGATAAAGGAGAAGGCCATGACTATAAGGCCTATAGACATACAGACATCAATTGTAGGCTCCCAATCGGTTTCCGAAGCTCGCTCGCAACAACAAGGTCTCGAGCAAGCACATCAAATGAATCCTAATAGTGAAATTGAAGAAATTGAACGAAAGGCAAAAGAAGAAGTCAAAGAAAGTGAAGCCGAAGAAGGCATCAATCCCGATGAGGAGAAAGAACAAGAAGAAAATGAAAGCGAAGAAGCTAAATCTAATGATGCTGAATCAGCTGAATCACTCAATGAAAAGAAAGTAATCTCAGATGGCATCCGCGGTCGCAAGCTTGATTTTAGGGCCTAGTCAACAGATTGAACTTCATTTCGGCTATCTGCAATTTTTGTTCTTAGCTAAGGAAACATTAATTGCCGGTCTACTTGTTGTTGATGAAAATGGCTTTCCATTAGATTTTCGTTTTTGCAAAGCAGTAAAACCAAACCCTCTCCAGCGCACCCTGTATGGCGATAGCCTTGAACCTTATTTAATTGAAAGTGTGACAAAAGAACTCTTCTCTGAATTAAATGCCTCACCAATAACCTGCTTCAGTAACTACCGCTTCCCTTTCTCTAGTGAAAATTTACCTTATCCCGCAAATCTTATGAAAATGGTGGATGATGAATTATTCATTGAACCTTTGAATCAGATCCCATGCAATATGGATTTGAAAGAAATTGAAGATACAATTCAATTCCAAATTTATGAACCTTTTAGAAGAGTAGAGCAAGCACTAAATATGATTCGCCAAGACGAAGCAGACGAGAATTTAGATTAAACCTTAAAGATCTCTCTCGCATGCAAACCCTGTATGAGGAAATTTTCTTATGTCAACTAACGAAAATGATGAAGATGATTACCAAATACAGCTGATGTCTCTTCGAACGGCATTTCTAAGACCAACATTCAAGCGAGTTACACCCTCACTAAACTTATCCTTAGATCTCCATCAAAATGACGCTCGCTTACCGCTGATTCCGAAAATGGTATTAAAAAGTCCAAGTATAGAACAGAACTCTAAACACACTGTTACGGTCCGATTGCGCCAAAAAGCCAAGCGAAGAATGAGTTCTCGTCCCACAGTGAAGCAAATTGATAATTCTGAAAATCTAATGGATGTTTTTTTTCGCATTCCTTGGTCTAAAATACCGGAGAATAAAGGTCTATTCTACGACTCAATACGAGCACTAGATCCTACACTAGATGAACAAGACATATTGTTTCTGCAGTATTACCCTTATTTACCGCTGCATCGTATACATAAAACACAGTTTATAGATAAGCAACTGCACGCTAGTTTTCACTTTGAATCCAAAAATTTAGAAGAAGTACAAAGACTTTATTACGTAGATCGTATTCAAAGAAAACCTACGTATATTGATCTACCACTTTAAGTTATACAAAACCTTTGTAAATTTTTTGCATAATGAATGTAAATTGATGTTTTTTTTTGACCGATTAGCATCATAT
>CAZYUV010000364.1:0-2686 GCA_964650625.1 uncultured bacterium | reverse complement strand
AATGTCAATTTACCTTCATGGGTGTAATCAGCTGGATTAATCTGAAATGTCGTGATTGCTGTATTAGAACTTGATGGGCTAATTGGGCCCGAAATATAAGACTCTCCTGTCCATTCAAAACTTAGAGTCTCACCTTGATAACTAAATGAACTTGAAGCGTCTAATGTTATGTCAAATAGTGCTTGATTTTCTGTTAGTTGATACTCCTGATGCTGGCCAGCAGAGGCATATGGCTTTCTTTTGGATTGTACTGTAACGATGACTGAATCAGACTTCATTTGTCCATGATCATCTTCCACTTGAAGTGTCAAATTGTACTCACCTTCCACAGAAGCTGTAAAGGTAGGTTCTTTAATATTGGGGTCATCTAGGTAAGCCGGCGGTGACCAACTGTAAACAAGATTACTGGGGTCTTGTGCAAAGGAATTGTTGACCAATTTGTAGGAAGTATTAGGTGGAATTAATGCATCATAACCAGCATCAGCAGCAAGCGGTGGTTTTTCATAAAAGTACTTTTTGACAGATGCGAAATCTTGGAATAGATACCCTAGGCGAGATCTGCCGGAATATTCTAGTCTAAATTCGTACATTCCAGCTATCGTGCCAGTGAATTGCGTAATTTCTGAGGTCTCGCTAGCAATCAGCGGTGGTAAACTATCGGAGAAGGGGTGGCTAAGAAGTTGCCATTCATAGTTTATACTATAAATCGTATCAGGTTCTGGTATGTATGATCCTGAGCCATCCAGCGTTACTGCGGTTCCCACTGGAACTGAAGCGTATCTGCCTGCATCCGCTACAGGAGGTTGTAATTCGTAGAAAAGATAATTATTTTTGAGAATTCGAGAGCGACTTCCCGATGTTGTGTTTTCGATTTCAACAGAGATTGTTCTCAATGTACCAGCAGGATTGTCTAGAACTAAGTCAAATACACTAAGCTCAAATTCAGTATCAACATTTGTAAATTTAAATGCGGTGGTGTTATCCGTAGTTGAAAAACTGACTGACTCTATACTTGGGTTTTCATGGCTTATTGTCCAATGATATAGGTAGGACCCATCTCCATTTTTGTCATTAGGATCATATAATTCACTGACAGAAATATCTAATGTTTTACTAGTTCCCGGCCTTACTGTTATTTCTTCGCCCACCCCGATACTAGCATAAATTAGTTTGGAGTCGGGGAACTGATTGTCAACAATAAATTGTAACTCGTCGCGTCCCAAATCTTGGGCTATATCTTCGAAAATCTCGGCTGCGGAAGCTTGATTTTCTTCTTGCTCCAAAATATCTGAAATGAACTCTACTTTATTTACTTCATTATCTTCCACTACTTTATCAATAATGTCTCCAAAATCTATTCCCAAAGAGGAGCCATTCCCAAGATTGTCTGATAGATCTTTGATTAGTCCAATCAGGCCTACTGTACCACCTGTACTTTTGGAACTTTCTTTGATTGACTCAGCAAGAATATCTTCTAATGCGTCAGAATCAACTGTAGCGTTAGCCAAGGTCTTAAGTTTGTCGTTTGCTTGAGATAACTTTTTGAGGTAAAGATCTAGTTCGCTAATTTCTGCCAGCGAAGTGCTCAGTGAGGTTATGGCAGATGCATTTTTACTAGCTAGTGCAGCATTGGCCTCACCTATCATAGCTGCCATATCTTTGGCGGCTTGGGTGTTTTGAGCCAGAGCCTCTAAGAATTCGTCTGAAACATTTATAGATTCTTGTATTAGCCGTGTCAGAGTTAACTCCGCAGCATCACAGCTTGTAGGCTCTAAGAGTCCGGGACTGGATAGCTCAGTGATAATATTATTCAGTTTTTCCTGACCAGCAAACTGAAAACCCGTACCCATAGTCTGATTAGCTAGCGAGATCGTTCTATCGAGTAGATCAGCTATAGTCTGCGAAAAATAATTGTAATTACACATGGAGCCTGGATCAGTTGTTCGCGCATCTCCCTCTACTGTTCCAGGAATACCAATTCTCATAAGTTTTCCGATCATGGTGTCCAGTACGGAAGTAAGTGGGCTATCTGCATCAAGACTAGAACGCTCCAGGATGAGGTCTTTCAGCGTGGCAAAGGTTCCCACAAGAGCATTTCTTTCCTTCTGTTCGAATCCAAGAAGCTTATCAGGTCGCTGCTTAAAGAAATCCAAGAACTCATTTTTAAGTTGGAGAGTTGTATTAGGTGAATTTTGCCCTGAATCTTTCATGGTATTCAACATTTTATGTACGTAGCCCTCGGTAGTTATAAAATAGCTGTCAGTACTTTCAAAACTTCTGTAAATGCTAGTTCTCAGAATATCCATATTCAGAGTACCTGCTGGTGGCAATTGACTGTAAAAATCCTCCTTACCAAAATTAGACTGTTCAAGAGTTCTGATGAAATAGTAGAAATAATTAGCCTTTTCATCCATGTCGACTTGCCAGCTAGCAAGATTATCAGGGGTTGCATTGGCTATTTCTGTGGCATGATTTTCTAAATCAATTAGGCCAAAGAATTGTCCCGAATTGAATTCTGCTTCCAAAATACTATCTTCAAGAATTCGCGACTCTTCTTTAGCATCTAGCCTAAGGTCTAATTCAAGGTCTAGTTGATAAGTGGGGTAGCTACCTTTGGTTGCATTACAGAGTATGGGGCCAGTAGTAAGTATTTCCCCACCAACCGAAAATAGAGTAACAACACCTA
>CAZYUV010000363.1:0-2699 GCA_964650625.1 uncultured bacterium | reverse complement strand
CGATAGGCAGTGTGAGGGGAATCGGCCATTTTTTGCAACAATTTTAGAGCACTTTGATCACCCAAATTGTAAAGGGCTTTCATTGCAGTTGCTTTTACACGATTGTGATTATGAGTTACTAGCTGAGCAATATAGCCTAATGCTTTAGTGTTACCTATATTCTCAAGAGCCTCAATGGCGGTACTGATCACTCGCGGGTCCTTATCGGATAAATAAGCTGTAATTTTATTAAAATATAGCTCCCCCCCCAAAGACAGCATAAATCGAATTAAGAGATTTTTCTGATACGCACTATTACTCTTTTTCACAACCTCTTCCATCATTGGTAGAAACTGCTTGAGACGGTAATGCATAATGTAACGAAAGGCTTTGTTAATTGATTCTTCCGACTGACTTTTAAGAGCTTTTTCAACTTTCACCAGATTACTTGTGAAATCTTGAAATTTAGGCTGATTGCGCATTTGCTGTATGCGTTTAAGGGTACCAATGCTTTTTCTAATCTCATAGCGCACTTGTACATCAGTTTCCTTGCGAGCTAATTGATTTAAATCTGGAATCAGGCCAGGGTCCTGCGTGGATATTAAATCCTTAACAGCCCTTAGTCTAATCTCAGCATCAGGATGCTGAAGATTACCGCGAACCTCATCCATATTTACTAGCGAAGGCTTACTCATCATTAAAGTTGCTTTAGATTAAAGTTAATAGGCCGAAACTGACCCGATTCAAAAAAGAATTCCATATGAAACTCGATTATAGAAGACCCGACAATGTTTCCCGCGGTTACTAAAATACCTGTATCTCTCACACCAGATTGATAATTTAGAACAAAGCTAGCATCTCGAAAATCCTGTGTGAGAAATCTATTATTAATAAGAGGCTGAAATGCTTGCTCCATTTGATCAAGAGAGGTTTTAGTTTTCCAATATCTTGAACATGAGTCATAAAAATCACTCAATTGTAATCGCTTGAGATCCCCATGAAATAAAAGAAAGTATTTTTTCACAAGACTAAGCATCACATCCGAGTCAGGCTCTACCATACCCTGATTCTCAAAAAACTTCTTCATATTGAATTCGATGTAAATCATTTTCCATGGGTTTACACCGACAGATTTCTCATCCTTACTAAACTTAGTCATAAATGGTACTGAAATAGAATCTGAAAGAATAACAGCTCCCTCTACAGAAACAATCTTTTTGGAATCTAGAGTCATAGAAGATAATTCAACTCCTTGATTGTTCTTGAGCCCGTAGACCGCGTCCAATTCCAGCAGGGTTCTGAATGGTGTATTTGATTGAAAAACGGGATGAGTAAGATAATAAGCTTCTCGCAATCCACTTGAACCAATAACGCTAAAAAACTTGTTCAATGATTTTTCAGAGTATTGCTGCGGATTCAATGTTTTAGAACCAGAACAACCACCGAGTAACAGCACACTAGCCATCAAACAGAACAAGTGACTTAAAGCACCACGGTACTTAAGAAAATCCATAAGTCTTGGATTTTATCACACCCGACTCCTAGTGCCGCTTAAGCAAAAAACTTATTACGAATTTTTTCTACCTTTAGTAGATAATCACGATGCTCTAAAAGACTTCTCTTCAAACTTGAATTATTAACTTTTGGCAATAAATCAATCGTAAAATTCAGAGATTCCTTCAGAAAACTATTTGGAAACATTACACGACTCATCGAGCGGCTAAAAATACGATCTCTATCCTTAAATACTTGAGGTAGTCTCTCAAAATATGCTTGCACCACAGGCTCACATTCTTTTTTCTGGGCTCGATGAAAGAATGAACTCATTGCCGACCTCAGGAAATCTGCCGAGTTTTTTTCATCAGACATAACCTCTTCAAATAGTTGGAGTTTGTCTTTCCGCAAAGCACAGCGAACAGCGTGGGCATCTTTTTTACCTGCATCACTGCGATCTTTCTTAAGCATCGTACTCAAACAATCTTCCGTTTGTGGATGATAGTGAAAAGCCAACTTACGCAATACAGACCATTTTTTCTTGGAATCTAATTCTAGCTTCTTAAATGAATCATTATCAATCAAGTCTACCAGTTGGTCTACCTCAGAAGCTGCGTCGCATGCTATCAAATAAAGTCTAAACCATTCGCTTTTAACATCATAGTGTAGGTCTTTTCTCTCCAACTGAGAAACACATAGATCAGTCATTTGTGGCGCCATATTTTTTATAATGGTTTCCGGTAAGTAAGCGTAATAATACAAGATCGCATTCTCAATAATGGAAATCTTTAAGGAGTCGCTGGCTTCCTTTTCGAAAAGTGTTGCAAACTGATTTAGGTAGTCCAAAGGAGATAGGATTGAATCTTCAACCATATTGAAAACACAATTTAATAACACTTGTCGATCTAATGGCTCCTCAAAACCTGAAAGCTGTTCAGGTAGTTGGAGCCAAGTTTCACGGTCCAAATATGTTCTTGCATAAGCATGGTCACCTTGATTAATAAATAGAAAAGAGTCCTTTTGACCCTCGTTTAATTCAAAAACTAATTGCTTCTCGTCATCTATAAATACTTCCCGTTCATCGATTTTTTCCATATTGCTAGACTGAAATGCTTCAAGCCTTAACTTATGAGGACGAATTTCTGCGAATTCAGAGTTTTGTATTCCTTGATTTAAGTAGACTTGACCATCTTCATTACGCTCAAGCACCAAGGTATTTACATGTG
>CAZYUV010000362.1:0-2737 GCA_964650625.1 uncultured bacterium | reverse complement strand
GCTTACTAGAGTCTACTGACTTCCTGACAATTTTTACCATTACGTAGCATAATAATTGCTTACCATCACTCAAAGCCCCTTTGAAATCTAATTTGTCCTCGGGTTTGATCTCAGGAAATTCACCTTTAACTTTTTTAAAGGTCAGTTCGATTTTCTTTTCATCGATGAAATATACTTTTGACGTGAAACTAACTTCCTCATTTTCAACAAGGGTAAGTCGTACCGACTCCAGCCGATTACTGCATAAATCGTAGAATTCATCCCTCTTTTTATCATCCATTCAAATGCTCCATATAGATGCCTATAATATCCTAATCTAATCTGACTCGAAGGATCCCAAATGTATTACACTTTTGTATGGATCTTCTGAGAATGCGCAGCCTATCAACGCATCATTAATCTTTAAAATTGAATTTCCCACTACTATTTTTACATTTGGAAATACCGTGTTTTTAACTTTTATTTTTGCATTACACTTCATATTCAAACGTTTCAATAATTTTTCTTTCTGACCTTTAAGAGCTTCTTCTCGTTGAATTAGTAGTTTCAATATTTCCTGAAGCTTATGAATCTTAGATTTCAAATCAGATTTGTCATTAAGCCTTTGAGTAAAGATATCTATTCCTTTACGAATCTTCTTAATTCTTTCGTGAAACAATTTGAGATAAAGATTAATTTTTTTAAGCATCTCAGCAACTAAATAATTATCTCCCGCAATAGCGTTTGTGTGAACCCCAAGTTCGGAGCCTAGGCTTAGACATTCAATACCTTTAACTGCTCGATTTAATCCACCAATTATACAGCCTTTACCAGTAACACTTTTCAGTTTACCTTTGCAGCTAACGTCTGAATTCAAAATATATTGTTCAACCAAAATATCTCCATCACACTTCATAGTTCCGTTAGCACAATGCTTTACAGTAATATGCTTAACAGCACTTAATTCTCCTTTATCACCTCCAATAAAGCCTTTCTTAATGGCAATTTCACCTCCTGCCTTTAGATATGCACCTTCAACATAACCTAAAACGCGTATATCTTCGGCTGCTGTAATAGAAAACCCTGCGTTTATATTCCCATTGACCACCACACTGCCCACGAAGTTGACATTACCCACACTTAGGTCTACGTCACCCGCTACTGTATAAATTGGAACTATGGCTATCTTGTTGTTTTTTAATAAAGGTTGACCTGTTATCTCAGCATAGAAGCACAAATCACCTTCATCAAAGAAACAGTTCTTACCGTTCATGACTCGTGTATCCACTCCAGGTTTACCCGTGATAGGAGTCCCCAGAACACTAGTGCCATCCTCTGGGGGCTCAGTCGGAACCAAAGTCGCAACGAGATCACCTTCTTGAACAGAATCTATTTGATAAACATCCTTGTAGTCGACCCTACCGAATTCATCCTCAACAATAACTAGTTCAGGCTGTTCTAAAGAAAATTCATATAGTATTTCAGCATCTTTGCCAGGTATTGCCGGTTGCCCCCTAGCTATCACTTCTCCCAAGACAGCTTTTCGATTGTTATTCACTTGATCTAATAGTTCTGCAATTCTTTTGTGTTCAATTCCAAAGACCACTCCTACCTGATCAAGCTCTTTTTTGATATCTCCAGCTGAATGCATATCTTCTTCATGTGGATAGAGAATCAGGCTAGCTTCAAGCTGATCTTGGCTCACTACGATCAACAAGTGAGGATCTTCAGGTCTCTTTTTCTCCGGATATTTTACAGAGCTGTCTTGTTTCTCAGTCTCTGATGATGCATCTTCCTCTGCGTCTTCATCTTCAGCTTCTAACTTCACTTGCTCCAAACGCTCTTTACGCTCCTTGGTTGTTTCGATACTAACTTCATCTGAAAGTCTATCAGTTACCTCAGAGTCAACAATTTCGTCATCAACGAATTCCATCTCACTTACTAATGAATCCAAGTACAAAATCTGTTCCGAGAGGTCATCATCCTCTGCACCAAAACTATCCGTAAAACTCGTTGCAGATTCACCTTCGGTGGAACGTACAGAACTCTCATCAGATATTTGTTCTTCTTCTATTTCTAAATTCTCATCAAAAGAATTATCATTGCCATCAGATTCGATGTCTTCATTATCGGACTCAAGCTCCGATAGTACAGCCGAATCTTGGTTGTCATCATTACTCTCTGAATACTCTTCACTTGGATCAGCTGAGGAATCATCTGAAATTTCCTTAGTTCCTTCAGGATCTAGGTTAGGAGAATTAACGTCTGAGTCATCTTCAGGCACTGTTTCATTGGTTTGATTACTCGAAGAAGATTCAACTGATGTGCCGTCCTCAGGAACTGTTTCACTCGATTGATTACTCGACGAAGATTCAACTAATGTATCGTCCTCACCTCCTGAATCTACTTTTGAATGAGAGTCTGATAAACCTGTATCAGCAGCGGCCTCTCCTAATGAATCATTTGATGCGGAGTTAGAATCATTTTCACTCTGCTCAAATTCTTTTTCTGAAGCAGTATTGCCTCCTGAATCTTCTTCATTAAAACTGGTTTCTAACTGTTTTGATGAAGAATCCTGTGAGCTCGAAGAATCATTATCAGAATTAAGAGCCTTGCGAGCGTCATACGACAAAAATTCATTCGGATCAATTGAAAACTCATCTAAAAATAGATTATAAACTTGATCTACTTCTAATGGTGTCGAAAATTTAGAGAGTATCTCAACTCCCTCAAGCTCATTCTGAAGAGAGCTTAACTC
>CAZYUV010000361.1:0-2766 GCA_964650625.1 uncultured bacterium | reverse complement strand
CTTGACGTAAATCTCTCAAAATTTGATTTGAGGATAATTTTCTGAAACCCCCCATACTATGTATGTCTGCACAGAATTTGCATTGAAAAAGACAACTACGTGTGGAAATCATTGGTAAAGCAGATTCGGTGTATGGATGTAATTCAAAATCTGTAAAATCGGGCTTCGGTTGTAGTTCTAAAGAGGAAAGTTCTCGTAGAGGCAAGTCCTTATGTAGATCGCCCTTAGCGGAGTGGAAGCCTTGAGGCAGCGTAGATTTCTGAAAGGTGTTGATATCGCGATATTCATCCAAAAACTCCACAATAGCTTCCTCGCCTTCCCCCACGAGGTAATAGTCAAAGTCTTGCGATAATCTGATTCTGCATTCCTTGAAGCTCATTGCAGGTCCGCCAGCAATAATACATATGTCTGAGTTCAATTTTTTTATCTGCCTAGCAAGAAAATTACTAGAATGTACTGTTGTGTCTACAATAGTCATTCCAACTAACGGTACCTGCCGCTGAAATACTTCGCTAGCTTTAGAAATTAGGAAATCGTGGATGTACGGTAAAATCTCATTATCAAAGCTGTCTAAATTCACCCATGTTGTTAAACTATGTTTATCCCAATAATGAAGCGAATCTTTTGGGCTTTGTTGATAACTCTGTACGTTTAGATCCCACGCTTCGCATTCGAAACCGGATCGAACGACAGCAGCCTTTAGCAGAGCAAGATTAATTGGAGGCAGCTCCACTCCCCAGGCGGGGCATTGGATTAGTAACAATTTTAATGATGAATTGATCACGACTTAGAATTCAATCTTATTCTCACAGAATTGTTTAACCTCATCACTTATTTCCAGACTAATTTTAAGCATTCCATGTGTCTCAAGAAGATGCTTAACTTCGTCGCACCAATCGCGCTTAGCTCTTTCAAAAGGCTGATTTTGGCAAAAGTCCGGTATCAGAGGCTTAAAATTCGACCCTACAGTTGCGAAAATTCTGCGTAACAATTGATTACGCATTGACCAATTGTCGGCGTTTAAAACCAAAGTGAACCCGTCGTCTATATGAGGCAAAGGTTCAGTCACCCAAGATCCATTGTCATCCAACGATCCTCCATAGTATTTGATTCCGTAGGTCATAAAACACTTCAATTGTTGATGGTAGTAATTTCTAATTCCTCTCTATCTAAAAATAGTAGCGGATCCATCGCTTGATTCAAGTAGCGAACCTCGAAATGCAACGCTGTTTCACCAGTACTTTCTACTATACCAGTATATCCAATAGCTTTTTTCCTTGAAATCCACTGTCCCTCTTTGTATCGCTTGATTTTTGAAAGATGCGCATAAATTGTGAAATAATCATCTAAATGATCCAAAATGACTGTTTTGCCATATCCGTCTAAATTTCCCTGAAATACCAACTTGCCTTTTCGAGAGGGTCTAACCTCGGCTGTTTTGCATTCCAGTAATATACCTGCATTCCTTGTTTCACCATTGATCTCGCCAAAACTGCCTTGAGTCAGTAATTTTGGTTGCTTTACAGGCCAGAAGAATTTGACTTGATTCTGTGGCTTTGCGGTAGTTTTTTTCGATGAATTTGTTTTATTATTTGCTCGCTTCTGATTGCCAACTTTATTAGCTTTTTTAGCTTCCACATTTTTGCTGACATTTTTAAGATGAGGTTTTGGATGTGGATGTTCTTCATAGATCTGATCTGGTTTGATCACAAATGTAGATCTCGGAATATAAATCCGTCGCTTCGGCAAAATATTGCCTTTTACGCGATTTGCTAACTTCAGTTTTTCTACATCTACACGAAAGCGGCGTGACAGAGAGTAAAAGCTATCACCGTGCTTAACTTGATAGTAGAATCCGGGACGCTCTCGATGACCGCTCCTTTTGCCAAATAATTGACTTAGGAATGCTTCTGATAAATCGACTGATACCATCAAAAATATTGTCCATATGAGTAATAGAGATGTCCGCATTGATTATTTATCGGAAGACTGTGGTGTTGAAAGCAAGTTACCATTTGGAATAAATCAGGGCATGGCCTATTTTTACATAATTTGTTAAAGTTTGTGGCCTACCATAGGAGATATTTATGCTACTCAAGCCAGAACATCGCGGAGATTGTGAATTTATTATTCAGACTTTATTTGCACACGAAGTATCCAATCTCAAGGTCTATAACGAGCGTGATTTGATAAAAAAGTACTACACAATAAAAAAAGCAGTCGAGAAGGAATTCGATGGTTTGGATGTTGAGCGTTTATTATCTTCATCCATTTTCTAATTTCATTATCTAACTTATGACTAGAACTTGATCATGAGTATTTCGCCGTACAGAATAAAGCAGACTATTGCCCACAAGGGTCAGCATTACGCGTTAGTAGAGAGTCCCGAGAACGATATTATTTATCGTGTTTCAGGGGATTTCAAAAGGTGGAACTTGAGTTTTAGAATTCAAAAAATGGCGATTAATGCGGACTATCTTGTTTTGCTTCATGCTCAAAACTTTTGCAAAAGCTACCAATTGTTTATTGAGGATCAAATAAGTGAAAAGATATTGATGAAGCAAGCTTTTCTACTAGGAGACGGTTTTGTGGTTCAAAAGGCTGCAGCTGGTGGAGGCTATCGAATAAGTAATAAGTCAATCGAACAAATAAGAAAATTTGGTCTAGACGAAGAATCTGATTGTTTGTTACCAAGCCAACTGGATCTCTTTGACCTAGTCATGCTGCGAGATGGCGTAATTTTTACTAGCTCTGCTACCGGTATAT
>CAZYUV010000360.1:0-2784 GCA_964650625.1 uncultured bacterium | reverse complement strand
CCAGTACCATTAATAACTTGCAGGTAACCCATACCAATCTTTCTTCTACTGAATCTAAAATCAGAGATGTAGATTTGGCTAAAGAGACGGTAGCAAACACTACAAGTCAAATCCTGCAGCAGTCAGGAACATCTATGCTTGCGCAGGCCAAAAACCTATCCATGAGCATGGTTTCTCAATTGTTGAATTAATCTTCTGAAAGAACACCATCGTCAAATTGCTCAAATTAGATATTTGTTCTTATGATTAATTCCATAATTGTTTGAGTACATTAAACATTTTTGGGTCATGTTTTTTTAGTTCTTTACGATTAAATGGATAGTAATCATTGGTTCCGAAATATGCCTCACTGGTTTCTGCAAAATATTCTTTCACATTAGTTAAGGCATAGGCGTCTTTTGTTTGACCATCGTAATATTGAATATTTTCGTATTTCTTTGATTGTACTGCTGCGTTGTAAGCATCAATGATACTTTGATTTTCGTAGCCTAGGACTTGGTGATGATAAGCATGTGATAATTCATGGAGTATCATCAAGGGTTGATGTTGAGTCCAAGTAAGATAATTTTGAGCCACACCAATGTGTAAAGATTCTGCCATATTAGGGTCAAAACCATTGTCTTGTAGCCAAGTAGCTGAGGGATGATATACACCACCTGGAAATTTCACGGTATTAAAATCGACCCAAATAGCAACGGTTTTTAAATGTTTCTTTGCAGTTTTTGGTAATTTTCTATGAGCATAACGCAAATCTCGTCTCAGCTTTCGAAATGTTTTTTTGCCTAGCTTTTTCTTTTTATTAATTAAGATCTCTTCAAAATAGACAGTCCAACCATGAATTTTATACTCATAATACTTCTTATTATTCCATGCATACTCAGAGACAAAATCATCCAAGGTTTTTTTACTCTTACTCGATGATTTCTTTTCGCTATTTGCGGTACTGGATGAACGTGACTGTATAGTGGATAACAGTGCAGTAAAAAAAATAATAAATAAAATCTGTAGTCTCATGATGGTCTCGACTCTAATCACCGTAATTCAAAATCTGTTTGGTAAAAATACGCAAACTTCGTAGTAATCTTATGATCTCATATTGAGGTTTGCTTTAATATGCCCCTGAATACTTAACCATTCGTCACTCTCGTGATTATTCCATTTTTCATAGTAGACCACGTCCGAAAGTTGTAATCTCGGTAACCACCTAGCATTTTCTGATTCTGGCTTTTTGGCAAATTCATCCACATAGCCTAAACACAAGTAGGCCACAGGTATGACGTGTTCAGGAATTTCTAAGTTCTGCTTTAAGTCTCATTAGAGAGAATGCTTACCCAACCAAGATCTATACCTTCGGTACGGGCTGCTAACCATAGGTTTTGTATGGCACGCACACACTATATAGGCCGGCCTCAGGAATACTAGATCTTCCAATTGCAAAAGGGCCAAACTTTGTCGGATCATAGGTAGCATACAGATTAACGGGTGATTCTAGAATACCTTCTAACTTGATAGACAGGTATTTTGATCGTTTTGGTTCTTCGACCGATGCTGAGGAACGATCTTTTTCAAAACTATAACTTTCTTTGATACGTTTTTTTGTTTCATAATCTTTTACCAAAATGAAATTCCAAGATTGCGAAAAACCCACTGATGGAGAATGGTGGGCTGCGTGTAAAAGCTTACATAGAACGTCGACTTCTATTGGTCGTTGTGTAAAATGAGAACGTACATCTCTTCTTGTATATACCGCTTTTTAGAAACCTTGCTTTTCTTCTTTGGTAAATTCTTCTGACACTTTATTCCGCCCTTATAAAAAGTGGGGCCATAATGCCATAGCGTATTAAGGAATTTCAATAATTGAGGCGACATAGCTTCGTTTTAGAATGTATAATCCCGGCCTGGAGATTTTGTGGGTAAATTACGTTTAGGTATAGTAGGTGGCGGACAACTCGCTCTAATGATGGCTCAAGAGGCTCAACAGAGTGATTTGAATCTTGAGATTATTGCCAGTGACCCAAACTTAAATTGCCCTTCAGCATCTTATTTAGAGAAGCTGATTCAAGGCGATTTCAAAGATAAAGCAACACTAGAAAAGATCGCCCAAAACTGCGATTACATGACCTATGAAATTGAGCTGGCTAACGCAGAAGTTCTCGAAACCATCGAGCGCAATAATCAATTTGTTTATCCATCACCCAATGTATTGAAAATCATTCAGGATAAATTATCTCAAAGTAGATTTTTCGATCAACAGGAATTGCCTATTCCTAAATACTTTATGGTGAACGATCAACAGGACCTGAAGCACGCAATAAAGGAACTAGGTCTTCCATTAATGATTAAAAGTCGTTTTGATTCATATGATGGCAAAGGTAATTTCAAACTGACCTCTGAAAATCAGATTGAGGAAGTTTTTGAGCGTTTTGATAAAGCTAAGTTACTTGCTCAAGAATACATTAACTTTGATCATGAGGTCTCAGTAATATGTGTTGGCGCAAAAAATGGTGAATCCGTAACATATCCGGTGCTCTTGAATAAACATGGAGAGGATTACCATATTCTGCATAGAACTTTAATGCCAGCTCCATTACAACAAAACATTTTAGAACAGGCTCAGAAGGTAGCCATTGATGTTTTAAACGTCTTAAACGGTATTGGAGTCTTTACTATTGAATTTTTGGTTCAAGATAGCAAGGTGCTAATCAATGAAGTCGCTCCAAGGGTACATAATAGTGGACATTTAACAATTGAAGCCTGCGATTATAGTCAATTTCATTTACATCT
>CAZYUV010000359.1:0-2787 GCA_964650625.1 uncultured bacterium | reverse complement strand
GTTTTATGAAGGTTACTATGCACAGCATCGACCCCCATGTCACCTAAGTCAGCCCAGCCTGCGATTGCATTAAGGTTTGCACCATCCATATAAACCAAGCCACCAACTTGGTGAATCATATCTGCAATTTCAGCAAATCTTGTCTCCATGATTCCGGAGGTGTTTGGATTAGTAACCATGATACCGGCTATCCGAGAATCATATTCACTAATTACTTCCCGCAATTGCTTCATATCAACTTGACCTGAGCTATCAGCATCAATTAGTTGTAATCCGGGAACTCCATCCGCATTCTTGGATTTGAAGCCCGCCATGGTAGCAGTGGCGTAATTTGTACCATGGGCACTGCGCGGAATGATCAAAATATCACGCTCTGTTTTGCTATGGTCTCTGTGATATGCCTGAAACATCTTAATGCCTACAAGTTCTCCTTGAGCGCCGGCTACCGGTTGTGTAGTACATCCGGGTAGTCCCAGCATGGTTTTGAAGATTTCCTGAACTTCAAACAGGATTTGAAGGCATCCCTGACTGAGACTTTCGGGACTTTGTGGGTGGACTCTTGTAAAACCTGGTAGGCTAGCACATGCGTCATTGATGTAAGGGTTGTATTTCATGGTGCAAGAGCCCAAAGGGTAGGGGCCTTGATCTGGACTTATGTTCTGTTCTCCTAATTTTTGATAATAATCAAATATCTTATCAGTACTGAATTTAGGGAGACCCGGGGCAGTTTTGCGTGTCAACTCAGCGGGAATTTTTACTGGAGTCTGGCTGGAACCTACTGGAAATTGATTACTGAAAAAATGGATCAACTGTTCTAGGTCTTCTTCCGTGTTTCGATCACTGAAACTCAACATAATCTGATTGGCGCTTCGGCAGCGATCGTTGAGATTGACCCCAGCTATCAAACCTTGTGCTTCAGCTTTTTCTAGAAACTCAGTAGCGTCTACTGGCAAGTTCAGACTAAAGCTATTGAGAAATGGTTGATTAGGGTAACTTAATTCAACTCCTTCAAAGCCTGTCAAAGCATTGGCAGCTCTAAGTGCAATTGTAGTTGATTTTTCAAGTATGGCGGCAAGCTCTTCGTCTCCTCTTGTAAGAATACATGCGCCAGCCATTGTTGCAACAAAGCCTTGGTTAGAACATATGTTGGAAGTGGCTTTTTCTTTGCGTATATGCTGCTCTCTGGTTGATAGCACCATCACTTTGCATTCTCGGTCTGCTTCATCCTTAGCAGCACCTACATAGCGACCGGCAGTTGAGCGGATAGCATTCTTCTTCTGCTGATTAAACCGAATGCCAAACAAACCCAGGCCCGGCCCGCCATAGTTAGCATCTATTGCAAGGTGCTGAGCTTCACCTACAATCATATCAGCGCCTTGTTGTCCGAATTCAGAAGGTGGTATTAATCCACCCTTAACTAGATGTAGGGGATCGATTACTGCAATTACTTGGGCGTTATATTCGTGAGTTAGATCGGTCAGTTGATGAACGGCTTCGAGATTACCCAAACAATTGACTTGTTGAAAAACTACGCAAGCCAGCTTTTTACCAGCTTCACTGATCATATGTTTGAGAGCGTTATAATCTACAACACCTTGATCTGAAAGTGGCGCGAAGCGTATTTCCAAATCAGTTCCGTTACTTAGAGTTGTAAGTACTTCTTTATCTCCTGGATATAGATGATCTGCTACGATGGCTACTGAACTTTTTTTGACGATTCGCGTAGCACATTGAATTGCTTCATACAAACAAGTGCTACGTTCGTACATTGATGCATTGATTGCTTCGATGCCGGTAAGGCGATTGAGCGCATTCTGGTATAGCCACATGGTCATTAAAGTGCCTTGGCTGCGCTCCGGTTGATAGGGCGTGTAAGCCGTTGTCAGGCCACGAATACCGGCTATTTTAGCTGCAACCGGGTGTTCACTGACCTGAGTTAAACCATCACCTACGAAGCTAATTGAAGGTTTATTTTTTTGACTTATTTCAACCAAATGGTCAAAAAGTTCTCGATATTCCAAGCGGGCAGGCACATTAGGTGCTTCTTTCATTCGGATGGATGTTGGGAGGTGATCAAATAGATCCTCTAATTTGTCTAACCCTAATGCGGCCAGCATTTCTTTGATATCTTGATCAGAGGCACTGATGTAGTGCGTCTTAAATTCACGTGGAAGACTTTGGGGATCGTAATTTAACTCTTGTTTTGCCATGGCCATTTATGCTCCTAAAACATGCATGATCTGTGGTGACTATTTATACGCCTCCGAATTCAGTAATAGAGCACTCGGAGAGCTATCTGAATGAGTCCTCGCATATTACACTCTAGGGGGACAGTGGGCAAGCAACTATTCCACTAAATCTAATTATGTTCCGAATCGGATGGAAAGGTGCTTTTACGTATAAACTCAATTGCTTTTACAGGATACCCTAGATATAAGCTGGCACCTGCGGCCCTGATATCATACAAGATTACATACATAGCTGGTATCAACAAGAGCGTAAAAATGGTCGAGCCAACAAGACCGAAGCCTAAACTTACGACGCAAGGTTGTAAGAATTGTGCTTGGATACTTTTTTCAAAAAGCAGAGGTGTAATACCTAAACAAGTTGTTACTGACGTAAGAAATATGGCCATGAATCGTTCTTGCCCAGATCTCGAGACAGCTAACATCATTGGACTCCCTGATCTAATTTTACGATTGATAAATTCGATGAGTAAGAGGGAATTATTCACCACGATACCTGCGAGGGCTACAAGTCCGAACATACTCATAATTGTTAATTTCA
>CAZYUV010000358.1:0-2814 GCA_964650625.1 uncultured bacterium | reverse complement strand
CGGCTACCATTGACTCAAAAGCATCAATTTCGATTTCTTCCTTATACCAAGCTTTCTCGGGTTTATTCTCCGAAGCCAACAAGGGTGAATAGGTCCAGCAGGCTATACAGTTTGTGTTGCAGCGATTGGTTAAGTCAATCACCACATGCCTAGGTCCTTCAAATACCTCTTCCCGCAGGATACCTGCTAAGTCCCTGTTATCAATGCAAAAGCGTGAATCCATTTATAAAGCCTGATTGGTCAGCTTCAAATAACCTCGGTAAGACTGCAAAAAACCTTGTTCCACAAGATTCAACTCTTCCAAGCGTTTGTGCATATGCTGATTACGGGCTATATCATCACAGCTTTTATAGCAACCACAACTAACGTCAGCATCGTTACCAATCAAAGAAAAGAACGCATCTTTCTTCTCATAAACCTGAGTTTTATTTCGAAAATACTTCTGCCTATCTGAAGACCATATCTCCTTGAAAGACTGATGATAAATATTACCGATCGGAATCCGATGAGATTTTAGGCATGAATTTACGTCTCCATCGGGCATAATTCGAGCAAATATATGACCAATATAACAGGGAAAGGACTCAATAATATTTTTGTCGTGTTCGCCCAAATTGGAATCAGAAGAAGACAAACGACGCATGAAGCGCTCGAACCCAAATAAAAGCACCTTATCGCGATAACGATTTCCGCGGGCCTCACTCCAAACCTTTTCACACTGCTCATAAAGCCAAGCTCGCTCATCTTCAAGAAGTAAAAGTTGATCCGTTTTACCAGGTATCGTGTCCACCAAGGTAAACTCCACACTTTCACAATCCGTGTCCACACAAAAATCCAACATGTTGTAAAAGTCTCGATAATTCAAACGTGAAATCACATGATAAACTTTACAGTAAGGCCGATCTGTCTTGATCGAATTCATGTAGGCTATCCCTTTTTTCACCTTGTGAAAATCTTTCGGGCCCTTGTTAGGGTGCGTGCGAGAGTAAGCTTCTGGGGTCCCGGCCCACATGCTCAATGTGAAATGATCAATTCCAAGATCCAGAATTCGTTTAATCTTCTCTTCCGTGCACATCCTTACAAAGTTGGTATTAACATACAGAGTCATATTCAGATCTTTAAT
This sequence comes from uncultured bacterium, assembly GCA_964650625.1. Classification (GTDB taxonomy): domain Bacteria; phylum Muiribacteriota; class UBA6191; order UBA6191; family UBA6191; genus JAYZAC01. The sequence goes on along the minus strand of CAZYUV010000358.1, from coordinate 1,691 downwards.
CGTTTGCCATACATCGAAAATTTGCGGATGCATAGTGGGGTCGCCCCCACCGGCCATATAAATCTCCTTGGTACCAATCGCGGCCATATCTTTGAGAGAACGCTGAATAACATCTACAGGAATCGTGTCACGCTTCGAGGCTGGGTCAATCAATAAGTCTTCCAACATAGGAGAATTAGACCAGCAGGCAACGCAATCATTATTACATAGATTAGTCACGTCAAGCTGTACCAACTGCGGCCCAATGAAAGAATCGGTTTTCGATTTTATTCCGGCCATCCGCTTATAATCATCAAGCGTACTAATTAATTTTGTGGTTGGAGTATCTTCAAAACTTACTGACCTCGACTTAGCGAAGAAGAATTTCTTGAGGTTTTCGGCTTTCAAAAATACGAAACGCTGAGCCAGCTTTTTTTTTTGACCTATTCCTAGGTGATAAGCTTTTATGAGATTTTCTGCAGTTACGGTCCAATTAAAACGATCCAAAGACCTTTGGCGCGCATTATGTTGCAATTCCTCCTTGAGATCACCATCTCGAAGAATCCGAAGAACGCCACTGGCCAAAGCCCTAGAGTCACCCGGCCTAACCAGTAAACCGGCCTTACCATGATCGAGCATCTCACTTACCTCCCCAACCTCTGAAGCTACTATGGCTCGACCTGCAGCCATATATTCACAAATTTTCAGCGGAGATTTGGTGCGTACTTGAGGGGTGTCATCGAAAGCCGCCACACAGACGTCGCTAATCTTTAGAAAATAGGGAACTTTGTCGTGAGGCACAGACCCGGTAAAGATCACATCATCTTGCAAGCCTAATTCCTCAGCCTCTCGCATAAGGTTAAGAAAATTGGAACCGTTGCCAACAACAAAGAAAGTCGCCAGCAAACCCTCGTTTTTAAGTATTTTGGCCATCTGCAAAAATAAAGAACAATACTGAGCCCCATGCAATTGACCCAGATAGGTAATTACCGGATTTCTTAGATCATACTGACGTTCAATGATAGTGGTATCAAGGTCATCCGTCTCAAAACGTTTGGGGTCTCCCCCAACCGGAGCCTCAAACACATGAGTATGACTTTTTCCCATTTTCAAAGCTTTCTCCCAAAGAGACTTGGAAGCTACACTAATGGTATCAACGAGATAGGGTATGGACCTCTCAATACGATCAATATAGCGATACCAATAATGATCCCCTGGGCTCGAGTTTCGAAAGATCTCTGCCTCCCAATCATCCCAATCATAGTGAACAGGAGTACCAGTTACAGCACCAGCTATTATGGAAGGAATCGATACGTATGCAAAACACTTTTGGAAATGAATCACATCGGCCCAAGCCGCTAATTCAATCATACGCTTAGTCTTCATAATGAGAGTTCCTGCATGCCGAATCATCGGAATCGTCTTGAAAGAGAACTCCTGTCTCCTCTTCTCTATATCTGGTTCAGCATGCGGATTCTCCAAATGGTAAACTACGCGAACTTCATGACCCATCTTGGTGAATTCGTTGGCCAAATACGTTACTCGAACAGTCCACGGTTCGACCGGGCTATATATATCGTGAGGATGTACCATTAATATATTCATACTATTTCCCTATGCTGTCCTTAAGTCCGGGAGAAATCTTTGGAGGCCGTAGCGCTGTATCCATTGTTCCATCTCACCATTGAAATTAGTATTATCGCAGCTTTTGC
>CAZYUV010000357.1:0-2890 GCA_964650625.1 uncultured bacterium | reverse complement strand
TGTAGAGATTCAATTTGCTTAGCTTGCTTCTGATTTTGTTTCTTTAATGTTGCTAATGTACTTTTTAATGTTCCGTGATCAGCAATTACATTACTGCTGATTGCTAGTCCACATACAAGAGCTAGTGATATTTTAGATTTCATATTTTAGTTCCTTTAAAATTTAATAATTTTTTGAATAATAAGACATAGCCAAATCAATTAACCTGGCTTAAAAAAAATTTTATAAATTTCAAAGAAACGGTGGTGCTCTAGCTGAATACAGATTAACAAGCGAAGAGCCAAGCTTTCTTTTGTACACAGCTAAATCATCTGTTAACTCTAAGTATGAATATAAATACTTGATAGAAGAATAGGCCCATGTAAATGTCGCCAGCATTTCACAAATTTTACATTCTTTATCAGAACTGAAGTTCTCCGCGCTGCCACAGTTGCTATGATCAGCATCAGATGGGCAAGAAGCTGATATCTGACATGATCCAACACACACATGAATAAAGTGCAAACTTGGTTCTACAAGCAATACAAGAGTTAGTATAAAACTAAGAAAAACTCGTGATGCAAAATGCATAGACTTATAAATAAGAGAATTTGATAACTGATGTCAACAATTAGTAGAGGCAACCCACATTTGATTTATCCTATTTGGAAGATAAATAAATTACCGCTCCTGTAGTGTGAATTCGATATAGCGTTTTTGGCTCCGTAATCGAATTTGGATCAAATTCTTCTCCTCTGTCTTTGGCCATATGAGCTTCGAATTTAATCGTTTGCTCTAAACTAAGTACATGCTTCTTAAATTTACCCGTAACTCTACCTTTACCATCAATTGATTTCTCCGGAAACACAATATCTGAATGGTTTCCTTTAGCTACTATTTTATTACCTTGCAAATCTACCAGTGACATCCAACAGCCGGCTTTGAGGCAAAGGTCTGATATTTTCCCTTGAACGGTAATAACTTTATTAACATATTTATCTGGCTCACTCATTATGGTACCAATCCTTATAACATCGCGTAATTTAGAACCATGGCCCATGTATACAATTGGACTGTTTTGATTGGACTTGAATGAATCAATAGTTTTGCGTGGATTAGAAACTTTATGAAGCGTACTACTAGCTTTTAAAGAACTGATCAAAATCAAGAATACTAATACTCTTCTTGTCATTTTTACCTCCATAAATAATTGCCAAAACACACCTTTGCTGTTATTTTGGAATTGATATTGACTTTCATTTTCAATATTGTTTTATTTAGGGAGTATAGGAGAAAAGAAATGATAAGTAAATATATTGATTTCATCTCGGAATGTCGCAGTGTGACCATAGCAATACCAGCTCCAAGTCACCCTGTTGATGCATGTCATCTACCATTTATAAAAGACGAAAGTGGAACTATTTATATTCTTACATCGCAAATCGCTAGTCACTATGAAGCTTTAGCAAGTAGCAAAGGCGTAAGTTTGATGTTTGTTAGCGGAAATATGTCAAAAGTCGGAGCCGAATTTGCCATGGAACGTTGCAAACTTCATTGTCAAATTGAACTTACAGAAAACCATAAAAGAGATGAAGTTCTAATGGGTTTCAAAGCTAGATATGGAGAAATCGTAGATACCTTATCTAATTTTCAAGATTTCATATTATTTCAATTGATCCCAAAAAACGGTGTATTCATTAGAAATTTTGGCCAAGCTTATAAGATTTTAGAAGGCGATAAACTTCCCTCAGAACGTATCACTGGATCTGGTCACCAAAAACGGAATTAAAAATCATATGAAAAATCTTCTTTTTATTATTATTGCTATACAAATCAATTTTGCTGATATCGTTACCATAGGGAGCTGTGCAACTCAAATTGTCTGTGAACTTGGGGATTGTAATCGCATTACAGGAACGGACAAACAAAGCCAAATAGAATTGCAAAATCCTGTTAAAAATATTGGCTACTGGCGTTCAATAAACGTCGAAACAATTCTACAGACAGAACCTAAGTTAATAATTGCTTCAAAATCAGCCGGGCCACCAAAGTCAATTCAACTTCTGAAGTCTACTACCCATCCTTTATTTCTAATTAAAAAAGCCCAAAACTGGGAAGACCTCATGACTAATATTTCTCTTATTGCATCGCAGTTAGGTAAGGATAATCAGGGAAATATTTTGATTACTCTGCTTACAAATAGACTGTCAAAGATTAATACACAAAAATTTCAAAATCTACGAATACTCGGAGTGTATTCTCCAATGGGGCAGCGAATATTTGCTAATAGTAAATCCTCGCCTGCTAGTTTTTTAATTGAACAACTTGGAGCCATAAATCTGTCTGAATTTGAAGGACCAAAAATAATAAGTAAGGAAATCGCCCTAGACTTAAATCCGGATGCAATTTTAATGACTGAAAGAACAGCAAAATGGCTCGAAAATGAGAAATTTGACTCCATAAATTTACTACTCAATAAACCTCAATTTAAAACATTGAAAGTCCAAGATAATGCTTTATCTGAAGTATGCTTAAAAACTCTGGATTCTCTTGAAAGTTTATACTATGACTAATCAGAGGTTCTTGCTGTATGTCATGATAATGATCGTGATTCTACTAGGCTTTGTGGCAATAGGTTTAGTTGCGGGTCAATATCCAGTTCAGATAAGTGATATTGCATCGATTTGGAATAGCGAACAATCAACCACAAAACTGGTATTACTAGAATTAAGGCTACCTAGAATAATCTGTGCCATTTTTATTGGAGCGCTATTAGCTATAACCGGCTCCTGCATGCAAGGAATTTTCAGAAACCCACTTGTAGAACCTTCTTTTATCGGAATTAGTGCTGGGGCAGCAAGTGCAGTGGTATTGTTTCTTGTGGTATTAAAACCCATGTTAATACAATACA
>CAZYUV010000356.1:0-2907 GCA_964650625.1 uncultured bacterium | reverse complement strand
AAAAATAAAAGTAAGAATTCCACTCTTCAATAGGAACGCTATGCTCGTAGGCTCCAAAAGCAATGAAATGCACGGAGCTTTCATGAATCTTGCAGGATTAGATTCTAATATTAGTTTCAGTACTTTATATGATCAAATTCACCCAATGCAATTCAATACTCCCACCGAACCAACCGTATTAGAAATAGGCTTCCAGCTTTTTTTCCCTCATATGAATTGGATGGGACGAGATGAAAATAACGACGGTTCATTCAACTATTATGATGCCGTATATTGGGGTCCCCAATCAGAATCTGCAGGGATTCCCATGGCTACCGACTTCACTAAGGTAGGACTTTCTTTTGGATCAGTGGATACATTAAACGTCTGGCCCATACTAGCCGAACAAAAATTACCTGGATCCGCTAATGCTTTAGATGCTCAAGCTAGCGACTTTGGACTCAAGCTTGTAGCTACACAAAATAATCAAGTCCCTGGTGGTTTTGATGGGGACGCAAACACAGATGACATTCAGTATATTCAACCTGGTAACACTAGAGATGACTTTGTAGAGGTAGTGGTTCTTGACATGATTGCCCCCAGAGTAACTCTAATTGAAGGTGGTTCTCAAACTGCTAATACAGGAGGCAGAGTAAACCAGGATATTATAATTGAAGTTGAAGACGACAACCCCTATGCCGTCTGGCCTAGTTATCAATTAATAGGGGAAATGGATGATAGGCTACGTGTCCCTGCCCTTGTGGAATATAGTTATGAGGTAGGCTTTGACCCTAGAAATATTATGGGCCTAGGCTTGAAAAATCGAGGTTCTAAACCTCAGCGCGCCTACGGACTCAATCTATCGTTTACAAGTCTGCAAAATACTCAAGAACAAATAATAGGTATTGATAATCTCCCGCAATATGACCTCAACAATCCACAGTCAGGTAAGCCAATTCGCGACTTAAATCCAGGATTCAGTTATAACCCTACTAACATAAGCGATACTTATAGTGATTTCTATTTCCCTTATCTGAACATCAGTAATGGTCTTTTTCAGCAAGGGGGCGTTTGGTACTTAAATAAACCAAATCCATTTGCGCGTAGTGCTGATCAAGATGCTCACAAAAATAGTTGGGATCGCTTCAACGAGCTGGATACAAATACTAAACATAAGCTATATCCACCAGAAAAAAAATTAATGGATACGGGCGTACGTACGAAGAGCTCAACTATTTATCATAGTGGTTTATCAAAATGGTTGATTCGCTTTGTACCCGATGTAGCCAATCAAAGCCCTTATGATATTTCATCAAATCATCCCGATGGTCCGGTCGTTGAATATCTTGAAGCCAATCCTGGCTCTGGGGGTCCCGATGACTATGAAGCATGGAATGACTCCTGTTTGGATGGCACTAACAATCCTACTGAAGCAACAGATTCTGATTGTAAAATAAGAACTCGATGGAAGGTTCCAAAAGAAAAAATACTGGCACCAGTATTCATGAACTCAAATGATGATTCTCTTAAATTATACGCCAAGGCTCGGGATGTAAGAATAAGTGAAAACTGGCCCAGTTTGGACGGTATATCTTGGAATAGCATTCCTAATAATTTTATGAATGGAGACTTTGGAACATGGCCTAAATATGATTTTTCTCGGAACTGGAAGCGACGCATGGGAGCTGAAGATTATGGCGATGGGCCGGGATCGCCAACTGGCAGTATCGCGGATCTTGTAGATCATTTTTACAATAATAACTATCAAAGATATTCTAAAGAGCTAAGCACAATCACCGTAAGCGATAATGACATACCCAACGTTCATATAACACTATACGAATACAAGGGTCAGACACAAGTTGAATATTCAGTTCTTAGTGCCCAAGGTAATGACCCTTCGCTGAACGAAGATAGCGAAGACGTGCTTGTTTTTCGTAGTAAAGATAAACGTAGCCAAATCGATGAATTCAAATCTGAAAGTCTTTATGAACAAGCTAACAATCAGCCTGTAATTAACATTAATTCTATTAAATCCAATATGGATTTTGTTAATCAGACCTACCATATCCCTGAAGATGTTCGCTTTATGATCCAAGTGGAAGCTACAGATAATAAAGATCTTGATCAAATTTCTATAACGATCTCTAGTCATAGCAACCCAAACTCAATCTTTACGCCTCCATCAAACTTTGTTCATGTCTCAAATGATCCCTCTAATAAGCCTTTTCAAATTATTAATACATCTGCTGGACGCATTTATAATCAAGCAAAGGTGGCCCGCGGTTACCACCTATATCCAAATAGCGGAGTCTATGATGTAATTAGCGTTGAAGTCTCTGACGCTTTCGGTAATAAGCGTGTCATAAATATTCCCGTAATGGTTATTCCACAAAATGTACACTTCAGATCCATTGGTTCACAAAACAAGGGAAGTTAGAAAAACTGATGCGCAACTACTTCTGTATAGCCGTTACAATTCTATGTATTCACTTTGGCTACAATCATTTTTTTCAGCATTTTGATGCTATACCAAGCATTGAACAGACAGATTATTATGACAATGGTAATGTCAAAAGTGAATACCACTTCATTGCTGAAAAAAATCATTGGATTACTAAGCACTACCATAGAAATGGAGATCTCGAAACAATCGGTGTAGTCAAAGATGGTGTCAAATTTGGAGAGTGGATTTCATATGATATAAATGGAGAAGCCCACTATAGTTACTATGACAATGGAGTCCGGATAGCTAACGACTTGAATGTTGCAGAAATACTTTCGTTTAAGAACAAAACGGGAAATCTACATTCTAAATAACGGTTAATACCGATCTAAGAAAGACTATTCTTTTTCGAAATCATAGGGATGTCGTGTTAAGGGTAATTCTGGTTGATTAAGAGGTAACTTTTCGGCATTCAATGTATT
>CAZYUV010000355.1:0-2915 GCA_964650625.1 uncultured bacterium | reverse complement strand
CTCCCAAGAAAAGAGGCCAGTATATTGAGCTATCAAAAAAAACTCAATGAAATCTGCTTAAATCCTAATCTTGAAATTGAAAGTATTAACTCTAACTCTTTAATTCCTCTGGGCAGTCTTCTTGAGCTTCCGGTCTAGCATTATCTACGGCAGGCAACTTCAAGCAATTTTGATAAACTCTTTTAATAACCGGATATTCTTCTAAATTAAGATTAAAGCGGAGAGCATTATATACCTGTGGAACTAAACATACATCAATCAGACTAAAATGACCTCCATAGGCATATGTACCCGCAGTCTGCCGCATCCTTGACTCTAGCGCATCAAATCCAAGCTCAATAAAATGCCGACCCCATTTTTGCCTCTCCTGATGATTATTATGGAGCTCATTAACTACATATTTAAGAACGCGAAGATTTTGAACTGGCTGAGTGTCGCACGCTATAATCTGACTGATGGATCTCACCTCCGCCCTTTCCAATGGCTGATTAGGCAACAAGGACGGAGAAGGAAATACCTCTTCCAAATACTCAATGATAGCTAAACTCTGACTTAGAATCTTACCCTTATATTCAATAGATGGCACCAAACCTTGAGGGTTTCTCTTTAATTGAGCTGGTAAATGCTGATCATTCTTCAACAAATTAACCGGTACTTGATCGTAAGAGATACCTTTAAAGTTCAAAGCAATCCGAACCCGGTAAGAACAAGAACTGCGAAAATAACCGTAGAGCTTCATATTACAGTTTTGATGGAACTACGACCTTCTGATCGATCGCTCCAAAAATAGAATTACCTGCTGTATCAAGCATTTCAATTTTTACATGATCTCCATGCTTCATAAATGGTGTTTTAAATTCACCTTCTGCAATTTTTTCTAACATACGCTTTTCCGCCAGACAAGAAGACCCTCTCGAACGATCGAGATTTGAGATTGTTCCTGATCCAATTATTGTACCTGTTCTTAGATTACGCGTCTTAGCTGCATGAGCAATGAGTTCTTTAAAGTTAAAAGTCATATCCTCTTCACATCGTGGCTGTCCAAATAGCTTGCCATTGTAATGAGTAATTAAAGGTAAATGAACTTTCTCACCATCCCAAACATCGCCGAGTTCGTCTGGTGTAACACATACGGGACTAAAAGCTGTTGCAGGCTTACTTTGATAAAATCCAAAACCTTTGGAAAGCTCTCCTGGTATCAAGCCCCTCAGACTTACATCATTTAGAATCATTATCAATTTTATGTGCTTCCCTGCATCATCCGCATTTATCCCCATTGGGACGTCATCAGTAATTACAGCGACCTCTGCTTCAAAATCAATTCCCCAGCTTTCATTGAGTGCGACAATATCATCCCGAGGACCAATGAAATCATCTGAACCACCTTGATACATTAAAGGATTTGTCCAAAAATCCTCAGGCATAACTGCACCCCGAGCTTTTCGAACAAGCTCAACGTGATTCACATAGGCACTTCCGTCCGCCCACTGATATGCCCTGGGTAGTGGGGACTCTAGTAGCTCAGTATCCAATTGAAAGCTTTCCTCAGCTAATCCACCTTCATTCAATTGATTGGAGACATTTACTAATTCAATAGCACACTCATCCCAATGATCTAATGCAAACTGTAAAGTGGGTGCAATATCCTTTACTTTAGTTGCTCGACTCAAATCGCGGCTAACTACGACTAGTTCTCCATCGCGTGACTTAGACTTTAAACTTGCTAATTTCATTCTGAATTCCTCCACTACACCAGATTTCCACGTTTCTCCTGGTCTAATTCAATCGCTTCAAATAAGGCCTGAAAATTTCCCTGACCAAAACCTTCGCTTTTACCTTGTCTTTGTATAATTTCAAAAAAGAAGGTAGGTCGATCAAATATTGGCTTCATAAATAATTGTAATAAATAACCTTCACCCTCAAAATCCATCAAAATTCCTAATTTTTGAAGGTCATCAATATTTTCTTTTATATTTGGATTTGCTTCTCTCATGGCATCATAATATGTATCCGGAACCTTTAAAAATTCGACTCCATTGGCTCTGAGTGCCTCGATCGAAGATAGGATATCATTTGTTTGAATCGCGATATGCTGAATGCCGGTTCCGTGATACTCCTTAATGAATTCCTCAATTTGGCTCATCCGAACTCCCTCAAAGGGTTCATTAATGGGGTTTTTAACCCTGTTGTCTTTAGAGCGCACTACCTTGCTAAGTAAAGCAGAATATTTGGTCGAAATATCACCAGGTCCAAAATCTACAAAAGTTTCGAAATCCAGAGATCTGTTAAAATAATCAGCCCACTGATTCATCTCATTTTCGCGCACATTTCCAACAATATGATCTACGAAAGATAGCCCTGTATCCCTACATTCTATTTCCATTACCTGCACGGGCTCGCCATATTGAGGCAAAAATTTACCTTCGTAATTATCCCTGTTTAAAAGTACAATCTCGCTATCGTCGTAAAGTCTAATTGCAGCCGTTTCAACATATCCCTTATCATCTTCCTTCTGTAATTGCGGTGCCTGCTGGGGAATCGCACCATGCTCTACTGCATAGTCAAAAGCCTTGACTACATTATCAACCTCCAAAGCAAAACGCTTAACACCATCTCCATGCGCTTGCAGAAATAATTGCATATCTGAAGTGGATGGTTGTATCGGGGAACTGATAACAAATTTTATTTGGTCTTTCTCGAGTAAGTAACTAGAACGATCACGACAACCTGTTTCAGGACCTCTATAAGCGGTAACTTTTAGTCCCATAGCTTTGGAAAACCAGTAAGCAACCATTTTGGCAGAGCCAACATAAAATTCGATATAATCATATTTGCGAATTCCTAGAGTGTTAGTCATCAGTGCTCCTCTTCTCCAACCAAGATTCCGAATAATCGGACTGTTTAATAGTATCTAT
>CAZYUV010000354.1:0-2917 GCA_964650625.1 uncultured bacterium | reverse complement strand
GGTTTGTTTGCCTTCTTTATAATTGCCTTTATTTCAGGTTTAGCGGCACTCTTAACACCTTGTGTTTTTCCGATGATTCCTATGACGGTAACTTTCTTTTTGAAAAAATCAGAATCTGGTTCTAGAGGTAAGTTTTTAGCCATTATTTTCGGGTTGTCAATTATTCTAATCTATGTAGGGCTAGGTGTAATTATCAATTTATTTTTTGATGAAGATACTGCTAACTATATAGCCACTCATTGGGTTCCTAATATTCTTTTCTTTTTAGTGTTTGTGTTTTTCGCAGCGAGTTTCTTTGGGATGTTTGAAATTACATTACCAGGTAAATGGAGTAACATATCCGATAAAAATGTGGATAGAGGTGGTTTCGCTGGTGCTTTCTTTATGGCCTTGACTTTATCTATTGTTTCATTTTCATGCACTGGACCAATTGTGGGTAATGTTATTATCGAGTCCGTAACTGTAGGGGGTATAAGACCCTTTATTGGAATGTTAGGATTCAGTTTAGCGTTTGCCTTACCATTTACTTTTTTCGCATTTTTTCCTTCTCTACTAAATAAACTACCAAAATCTGGAGGTTGGTTAAATTCTGTAAAAGTTGTTTTAGGATTTCTTGAGCTTGCCTTGGCGTTGAAATTTTTAAGTGTTGCTGATCAAACAGCTCATTGGCATGTTTTAGATAGAGAGATCTATTTGGCTTTATGGATTACCATATTTAGTTTGATGGGATTATATCTGATTGGTAAAATTAAATTTTCTCATGATTCTGATTTGCCTCATTTAAAAGTTCCAAGATTATTCTTTGCAATTGTTACATTTTCATTTGTGGTATACTTATTGCCCGGTATGTGGGGTGCCCCCCTAAAAGGTTTAAGCGGGTATTTACCTCCAAGTAGCTCGTTAGATTTTAATCTTACAGAAATGCTAATGGGTGAGGGAGGAGTTACTTGTTCTGAACCTAAGTATAGTCAAAAGTTACATCTTCCTCATGGTATTAAGGGGTATTTTGATTATGAAGAAGGAATGAATTGTGCAAAGGAACAAAATAAACCTGTTTTCCTTGATTTCACGGGGCATGGATGTGTGAATTGTAGACGTGTAGAGGATGGTGTTTGGTCGCACCCGGAGATATTAAAATTATTAAAAGAGGAGTTTGTAGTGGTATCACTTTATATTGATGAACATACTATTAAATTGGAAAAAGAAAATCAGTATACATCTGTTTTTGATGGTAAAAAACAAATTGTAACATTAGGGCAGAAAAATGCCGATATCCAAAAGACCTGGTTTAACAAATTATCTCAACCGTACTATGTTACCTTAGATATTAAAAAAGAATTACTGGCCATTCCAATAGCTTATGATAAAGCAAGTGAAGTTCCTGAGTTTAGAAAGTTTTTGTTGAATAGTTTGAAGGAATATAAAAAACGTAATCCATGAAAAATTTAGTTTCAATTGTACTTTTATTGTTACCTATTTTAGTTTCTGCAAAGGCACAAAATCAACAACAAGGTCCAGTAAAAATAGAGTCTAAAACTTTAATATCTGGAGATACTTTAACTCTTAAAATTGATTTCAATGTTCAAGAAGATTGGATGGTTTATGATTCTCTTGCAGATGATCAAGGTCCTATTCCACTTTCTTTTAATAACGATGCCGTTCTGAACATGGAGTTAATTAAAATTAATAAACCAAAAACAAAACATAAATACGATGATATCTTCGAGGTAGACCTATGGTATTTTACCAATAGTGTAACTTATGAGTTGTGCTTTAAAATATTAGATTCAGATACCCCCGTTTCAGGCACAATTTTATTGGAGTATATGAGTTGCAATTTAACTTCTGGGGTCTGTTTACCACCGAAACTAGTAGATGTTCCAGTAACAATGTAACTTCAATTCAATAAATATTTCTCTTTTTCACCTAAAGTAATTGTTTGACATTTTGTGGAGGTCTGCCAAGTATAGCCCTATCCCCCTTCACGACAATAGGTCTTTCAATTAGTTTTGGATTTTTCACCATTACTTCAATCCATTGATTTTCTGAAAGAATTTTCCCCTTAAAGTTTTCTTTGAATATGCTTTCCCCTCTGCGAAGTAAATCTTCTGCTTGAATATTGAGCTTAATTAAAATTTCTTTTAATTCATCTTCAGAAGGAATGTTCTCTAGGTAATTTATGAGTTCAAATTCATTTCCAGATTCTTTGATAATCTTAAGGGTTTCTCTACTTTTTCTGCAACGAGGATTGTGATATATTTTCATAATTCTAATTTTATTGATCTGAGTTTGGTGTCAGGTTGTTACACTTCTTTTTTTCCAGAATTTCCAAATTCCATCAAATATGATTTTATAAAAGGCATTAAATCCCCATCCATTACATTACCAATATTGGTTGATTCATGCCCTGTTCTGACATCCTTGATTAATTTGTAAGGATGGAATACATAGTTTCTTATTTGGGACCCCCATTCAATGTTCATCTTAGATCCTTCTATAGCATCTATTTCTTTTTGTCGTTCTCTCATTTTTAATTCGTATAATTGAGAACGTAGTAATTGCAGAGCTTTTTCTTTGTTAGCCAATTGAGATCGGGATTCAGTATTTCTAATGATGATTCCAGATGGTTTATGTGTAAGTCGAACTCCTGTTTCTACTTTATTTACGTTTTGTCCACCTGCACCTCCTGATCTGAAAGTATCCCATTCTATATCTGAAGGAGGAATAATTATTTCAATGGTGTCGTCAATAACGGGGTATGCGTAAATAGAGGCAAATGAGGTATGCCTTTTATTTGCTGAGTCAAAAGGAGATAGTCTTACTAGTCGATGGACACCATTTTCCCCCTTTAAATAACCATATGCAAACTCACCTTCAAATTCTAAAGCACAGGATTTTATACCTGCAGTTTCACCAT
>CAZYUV010000353.1:0-2924 GCA_964650625.1 uncultured bacterium | reverse complement strand
ATTCATGAACTTCCATCTTATTGAATGGAGCCCGGCCGTGAATTTCAGGTCCAAAATCTATCCACAAGTCAGGCGCACCTGCATGATGATCTTCATTGTTTGGCATATTGGCACTATCGTACTGGTAACCCAGTTGAAGCTGACCAAGTTTAAACTGACCAGAGCTGGTAGTGAACTGCATATCGTGATAACTGCGTGGACCCATTGCCTCCATACGATAGCGAAGAGGATGTCCTTCATGGTAACCACTAACTTGAATTTCAGCCGTTACACCCCAGTTCTCAAATGCCATGTCATTAGTACCAACTCTAAATCTTACTGGGCCTTGACAATATTCATCCGAGCCCGTGGCTCCGCCCATATTACTAGGATCTTGAGAGCCACCAGGAGGTTCTGTACCATGCATATCATCATTCGTCGTCGAACCGTTGCTATATCCACAATGGTTCTCCTGATAAGTTGAAAGCATTCCAGCGCCAACTGACCTCAGGGCCTCCGCCCAAGTTCCCAATATATCACCAGAACCCGTGCTCGACCCTACTCCATAATCAAGAACGTCATCTCTATCTAGGTCATCAGCTGGATGCGGATTACCAGTACCATTAAAGTCACCCGCAATCGCGATAGACTCTAAATCTTGAAGATCTCTCTCATGTGCAAAATACTTATACTGCATGGACACTTTTGGAATCATCCCGGTCGTAGCCGTACATTGCTCTATACTGGCAGCTGAATAGTTAGCAAATTCAACCCAAGCCTGTAGCTGAAAAATGAAATTGTTAGCATCACCCTGGTTTACTGACTCCCTAGCTACGTAGTTACCTTCAGACCACGCACCACCGTGACAATAGCCATTCTGAAATTCCACTCTGAATGGAATTTCAAGTGAGATATCTGTTCTAGAGTCAGTCTGTGGTAACGCTGAATCATGAAGTGCATGCGGCAACTGCTCCACTTCCCAATACCTGAAAGGTAGCCTTTCATATCCACCAGGAACTTTTGTATGCATAATCAGCTTACCGAAATACTCTCCGGACTCAGCTCTGGCATTTGCCTCTGTATCTTCTATCAATTCCAAACGATCCAGTCGAATATCAGTTGAACCATTCCCCTGATTACAACTTTCAACCGGTAGATTTTCATCTCTTTCAAAGGTTGCGAAATTAAATGTATCCAGCTCCAAGTTCGCACAATCACCCATGTTTAGATATAAATATCCCTGCCGATTGGGAGCCCCCTGACCAAAATTTCCGCCAGGTGAACCACCAGTTGAACCACCATGATCACTAAAGTCGGGATCTCTCGCATTATCAGGCTGGTTATTAAAATTAATCACTCCATTGCTAATTTCATCTTGACCGCCATTAATACGTACCAAGTATGAGAACTCCATACTTAGCTCACCATAATCAATTTGCTTAATAAACACCAATACGTAGGCTTCTCCTATCGCACTTTGATTGTTTATCGCATTTCTCCTGTCGGCCTGAGGGATCTTAATAAGGTATAAGCCACCTTCTTCAACCTCCAAGTTTTGATTAACCATCGTATTCTCTGTAGCTTGAGCAGCTAATCCATTAGTTGTAATGGTATGACCGGGAAGTCCTTTAGCTTCACTAAACTTGCCTTCATCCGAAACCTTTCTAATCAATCGATTACCAGAAGTATTTTCTACTGATAGAGTTGGTTCACCAGCTTCTGGGAAGGCAACCTCAATATCCCACCATCCTTCATTGTTGAAGTCGTGTTGATGCCTCAAAAAGCTAAATCTGTCCTGGTCAAATACTTTCGGGCCGCCTCCCGCAGCGGGACCTTGCTCATTACCGAAGCCCATGAACCAATAGAAATCTGTCATATGAGCAAAGAGATCAATACTAGATGACCCAGTTTGACCAGAATCATCGTTGATCATTGCAATAAGGTTATATCGTCCACTTTCGGGAATTATTCCACATGGCGAATTAGCTGATCCAACTGGAATGAAGACTGAATTTACAACATCTCCCGAAACGTCCTCAAAACTTGCAGTCGTCACACTATCTGACGCATCGGAATAGCATAATTGCTTTTCTCCAGTTTGAGTTCGCTGGTAAAGATTTAGAGTAAACGGCCCCGTAAATGTTGAAGGTACCTCAAACTTGAATTCTAAATTCAAGCCTTGAAAACTCACTCCAGCAATATCTTCTAAATGACCACGTTGCTCCTGCCCAACTTTGTATCCAATAAGCTCCAGACCTTTGAAACCTTCGTACTGAAAGGTACTTCGATCGATGAAGTCGGTGAAGTGCTGAACCAAACCTATTCCATTAACAAAAGCTAGGTGATGCTTAGCAATCTCGTCCCCTCTAGGTACAAACGCTTCTACAATTACAACATTCTGGTATTCCAAGCCCCCTGAATAGAAGTTAGAAATTACATCACGAATTACTGCAAATCCACCACCGTTCAGAGGAACAGCTGAACCAAGTGTAGAACCAGTGGTCCACAAGGTTTTACATTCACCCTTAGTAAGTGGGTCACTACCACAGAATGAAAATCCATCCGATGTCCATTCAAAGTGTTTTACAAAGTTTCCATGACGAACATCAGTCAGAGCGAATGAGTTTGCTACACCACGCATTGTGGCTGTCACTCTTGATTGATGTCCAGTGGAGGAATTCATATCACCAAATTGCTCATACACATACTGATTTTGCTCATCAAATGGCATGAAATCAGCACCCATGAATATCTTCTTGTTGCCAAGTCGAACATGTCCATAATTTAGTATTTCACCCTCAGTGGAAGAAATACCCTTTGGAACTGAACTATTGAAGTCCGCTTCAATCATCAATTCCATAACGGAATCTGTCGCCAGAATCTGCTGGGCAGAACTATATGGGAAATAAGCTCTCAATACCTTGGGGTTATTAGCCATTACCACA
>CAZYUV010000352.1:0-2926 GCA_964650625.1 uncultured bacterium | reverse complement strand
AATCGGAATTCAATTACTCCAACTTCAAAGAATTTGTAAAGCATTGGTGTTTGCATCAAAAATTACTTTTTGCGAAACCCGAGGCCTATGATAATTTTGAAGAATCTAAAGATTTGAGGGTACATCCAGCTCCCACTGAGTTACTTCCGGTAATTGCGAAGTCACTAATCACTCAGCGTATCAATTATGCGGAACTTCATGTTTCTCCCATCGACGGTTGTTTTATGGCCTTTGGTAGAGATTTGACTAGATTTCCAGACTTCTATCTTCAAATAGTTAAGGCTTGGCAGCTAGCTTGTCAGCAGTGGAATCAGCAGAACTCTGAACGATTAACAATTAAGTTGATTCTTGACTTGGTGCGTAATTATCCGTCCGAGATTCTTAAGTTTCAGATTGATTGTCTTAGTTCTTTGCAGGATGAAACTGATCAATTTGTCGCTGTGGGACTAGGCGGTGGTAATGATTCCAAATCACTGCTTGAGTTTAAATCAAGCTTTGCAAAAACTCGTGATATGGGACTAGGACTAGTAGTTCACGCCGGTGAACACTTACCAGTGGAAGTGGCAAGTAGAGAGCTTGGCGAAGCATTAGAACTTGGTGTTGATCGTATCGGGCATGGCATTTATGGTTTTCAAGATCATATTAAGCGACTCATTGATCAGCAAGTGACTCTTGAGATATGTCCTACCAGTAATTTGATGACAGGCTCAGTGACAGATATGAAATATCATCCTCTAAAGGTACTAATTGAGAGTGAAGTAAAATATGTTGTTGGTAGTGATGATCCAGTATATTTTGGAACTACGTTCTGGAATGAAATGCAGCTTGTTAGCAAGATCAGTTATGGTGGTTCAGAAAGAGACCAAAAGAAAGGGATTCAAAGCCTTTTAATTGCAGCTATCGAGGCTAGCTATGCTGATGATAATTTGAAAAAAGTTTTACTTAAAAAAATATATGGAGTAGTTCTTTAATGGAAACAGTGAAAATTGAAGCAGTGGAAGTGCAGTTAGCTAATCCGATGACATCCTTCAGTAGCTGGGTTGGTCAGGATGAAGTGTCTAGACAACTTCAAGCAGCTTGGTATACCAGTGGTGAAGTCGATGACTTGCCCATGAATCCCAGATTAGTCGGTAAGCCCGGGGTCGGTAAGACAACCTTGGCGTGTGCGGTAGCACAAAAGATGGGGCTAGAAGTTTATCTTTTTCAGGCTACAATGGATACCAGACCGGAGGATTTAATAATAACTCCAGTAATTGATGAAAATCAGAAAATCAAATATGTGGCCAGTTCATTGGTCACAGCAATGATTAAAGGCGGAGTTTGTATTCTTGACGAAGGCAATCGAATGAGTGAGAAGGCATGGGCCTCTTTAGCACCATTACTTGATCATCGGCGTTATGTTGAGTCAGTAGTTGCAGGAGTTACTGTGAAAGCGCACAGACAATTCAGGTTTTGTACAACTATGAATGAAGACTCTTCTACTTATGAGATTCCTGAGTATATATTTTCCAGAATTCAACCAGGAGTATTTATTGACTTTCCGTCTGAAAATGAAGAGAGACAGATTCTGAAACATATTGTGCCCTTTGTTCCCGATCAATTACTCGATTATGTGGTGGAATTTTTACAGGCAGCTCATAAACGGGATGAGCTAATCACCGTGCGCGATGGAATCAATATTTCAAGATATGCTTTTAAGTTAGTACAGAATGGCTTGCTGGATTACCGTGAAGCATTTGAGCGAAGTACAGAAATGATTATCAAAACGGGCTCTTCCGATTAAAGGAGTCTGAATTTATGGATTGGCGTCTTCCAAGCTGGAAAAACGTTACTCTGATTCCGGTATTTCATTATCGGATGGAATTCGCTGCGTTCACCCATGAAAGTTTGCAACGTATAGCCCCTGATATTATTTGCCTTGAGCTTCCTCAGAGCGTTAAGCAAGGTTTCTGCCAGGCGGTGAAACGTTTACCTTTGCTGAGTGTACTGCTTTATCCTGATCGAAAATCCGAACAAATTTATTTGCCCATTGAACCATGTGATCCCATGGTTGAGGCCGCACGCAGCGCAAGAGAGAATAAGATCCCTCTTCATTTTATAGACCTTGATGTAGAGCAAATGCCTACTGAGCTCGAAAATATACCCGATACCTACGCCTTAGGCGGCATGGACCCGATGCAATACGTTGACACTTACGTACAGAGTCTGGGTGCACAAAATGAAATTCATAATCGACGCGAAAAATATATGGCCTATAAAATTCAACAGTTACAGAAGCAGTCACCAGAATCTAAAATAGCTTTGGTTTGTGGAGCCTCTCATTACAAAGGGGTTCTTAATTATTTAAAGACAGATCAGGTCATTCCATTAGGTTTCTTCAGGCGTCAGAATGCCAAGGTTTTTCATCTGCATGCGGACTCTTCGCGCAGTTGCTTGGCTGAAACGGGTTTTATCAGTACAGCTTATGAAATTTGGCGATGCTTGCGTCGTGGCCTCAAACCTGAAACATATTTCAAAGAGTATTTCTGTTTGCCTGAGGCGAATTCGGGTGATCAAATAAAACAATCTGCTTCTAGCAAGTCCAACATTATTCAATTTCCAGGATCCAGAAAAGCGCCTGATGAATCCGAAAATACACAGACTGAAGAGTTCAACAATTCACAGCTTTTAAGCATGGAGTCTATTCGAAAAATGTTGAGTCTTTTTGAAGAGGCCAAGCGACCTAAGCCAAAACCAATCAAATCAGAAAAAGAACAAATGCTCGATTATTTTGAGCAGATAGTTGGAAAATTGCCTGATTGTACGCTGGATAAAAGCTTCCAAGTGCTTGATAGACAAAGTGCCATAGCCTATCTATTTAAGTTATCAGCAAAGAAATATGAAGAAATAACACGACTTGAAGTCAAGCCTTGGCAATGGCGTTCAA
>CAZYUV010000351.1:0-2963 GCA_964650625.1 uncultured bacterium | reverse complement strand
TCAATTGGTCACTCTCGCCCTTAGTTTTAGATCGATTGTTCTAAAACTTCTCAAAGCTTCGGAAGATCAATTCTGATACAAAGAACCGGTAACGAACTTACCGGTTTTGAAACGATCGTTCCGAAACTAGCAATTACTTAAAGTATATTCTAATTTACAAGTTAGTCAATTAATATTCGATTTTAGCACTGAGGACCGCTTTAATTGCGGTCCTCAGGATAGATCGAACTAATAAAATGTTTTTTCCTCACGTGCCATCTTAGTCAGCAAATCAACGGGCTGGAATCTTTCGCCGTAATTTTGCGCCAGCTCATTCATTCGGTCCACCACTTTCTGAATACCTACTGAATCAGCGTAGCGTAGTAATCCGCCTCTAAATGGAGGAAATCCTGTACCGGTAATCATAGCCATATCTAAATAAGCTGGATTCTCGATCACTTTCTCTTCCAAACATCTACAGGCTTCATTCAGCATTACGTAAACGAAACGATCAACCATAGTCTGTGAATCTAGAACAGCGGATGTATTCATGTTCGAGCCAATAATACTTTTTACTGATTCATTAATTTCGCGCTGCTTACCTTTATGGATATAGAATCCTTTACCAACCTTCTTACCCCATAATTGACGATCGACCATCTCTGCAATAAATTTTGGAGCAGTCATTCTTTCGCCATAAGCTTCTTCGAGTATTTTGGCCACTTTGTAAGCCACATCTATACCGACTTCATCAGCTAAAACGAAGGGCCCCATTGGCATACCAAAATGAGTAATTGCACGGTCTATCCGTTCCATATCAACACCTTCTTCAAGCATTGACAAACCCTCATTCATCGATGGAATTAAAATCCGGTTTACCAAAAATCCAGCACAGTCACCAACAACAATTGCTGTCTTGCCTAGTTTTTTGGTTATTTCTACCAAAGATTTTACAGTTTCTGGACTAGTTTGTTCACCGGGAATTATTTCGACAAGTGGCATTCTATTTACAGGATTAAAAAAGTGCATCCCCACAAATCTCTCGGGATATTTCATAACACTTTGCATCTCTGTTATGGATAAAGCTGATGTATTGGAAGCGATCAAAGTATCGGAACTAACATGCTCCTCGAGTTCTTTTAAAACCGCTTTCTTCACATCCATATTTTCAACGATAGCTTCAACGATTATATCTGCACTCTCAAAGCCACTGTAATCAACAGTCCCAGTAATTTTGTGCATCTTTAAGTTTACCTGACCGGTATTAAGACGCCGAATCTTTTGTAGTTGTTTATAGACATCATTGGCTGCTTCATAGCCCTTAGCTACCGCATCCCAAGTGATATCCTTCATTCGAACAGGAATGTCCTTGTAGCTAAATAACCATCCGATTCCGCCACCCATCACGCCAGCTCCAAGAACACCTGCTACATCAACCTTTTTCGGTGCTTTATCTACAATTACCTGGCTATCTTTCTTCAAACCTTCCATTGTAAAAAACAAATTCACCAAATTCTTACAGATATCAGTGTGACGAGTAGTAAGATCCACAAAAGTTTCAGTTTCTTTAGCTAATCCTGCTTTTAGGTTCCCGTTATATGTATTTTTTAATACATCGATAGCAGCCAAAGGAGCTGGGTACTTACCCGCTGTTTTTTTAATTACGCCACTTTCAGCTTTGTTAAAAACAATATTGCGGCCTACTGGATTGTCCTCTAGAAGAGCTTTCTGAAGTTTAACTGCAAAACCTCTTGGCTCTCGAGCAATCTTTATTTTCTTTTCCCCTTCACGGCTTAGAACCTTTTCTATGAAATCACTAAGTCTCTCATCCATGAACTCTCTTGGTATCAAAGCATCCACAAGCTTCATTTTGAATGCCTTCTTACCGTTAATCTTTTTTCCAGCGAGAATCATTGGTAGAGCTTGTACAAGGCCTACCAACTTGGGTAAACGCTGAGTTCCACCCCAACCTGGTATTATGCCCAGATTGACTTCCGGTAGCGCCAAGCTAGTTTTAGAGTCGTCAGTAGCAACTCGGTAAGTACACGCCAGAGCCATTTCCAGACCCCCACCCATACATGCACCATCAATTACAGCAATACTAGGGCAGTGAAGACTTTCAAGCTTATTAAAAGTCGAAACGCCATTAGTTATGACCTTTTTTATCATATTACTAATTTCAGCTGCTTCCGCATCCTGCAGAATATCCATAATTTCTTTTACATCTGCCCCGGCGATAAAAATGCCTTTCTTAGCACTTTTGATAATGAGACAACGAATACTTTTATTCGCATTGATCTCATCCAAAACAGAATTTAATTCAGCCATTACATGAGCTGAAAATTTATTTACCTTTTCTCCTGGATAGTCAAAAGTTAACCATGCGATCTTACTCTCATCTATCTCAAGTTTAAAAACTTGGTCAGCAGGATTAATTGCAGGATTATTGGGAGTATCATTTTGTACAACTTGAAGACTCATTAGTTAACCTCCAAAGCCAGTGCAGCGCCTTGGCCACCACCAATACAAAGTGTTGCCAAACCACGCTTTTTGCCACGTCGCTTTAATTCGCGTAAAAGATGAATAACCATACGAGAACCTGTTGCTCCTACGGGGTGCCCCAGTGCAATAGCTCCACCATTAACATTCATTATTTCACGATCGATCTCACCTAAAGCTTTGTCTCGACCCAAATGTTTTTTTGCATAGTCGTTACAAGCGAAAGCGCGCTCATTAGCTATAACCTGTGCAGCAAAAGCTTCATTCATTTCAATAAGATCAAAATCCTCAAGTTTCAAGGAAGCTTTTTCAAATAATTTGGCGGTTGCGAAAACCGGACCCATGCCCATTCGTTCAGGCTCTAGTCCCGCATAAGCATAATCTACTAAATAACCCAGAGGCTTTAAACCCAGACTTTTAGCCTTAGCTTCACGCATGATTATCATCGCGGCAGCACCGTCAGTAGTTTGAGAAGCATTACCAGC
>CAZYUV010000350.1:0-2967 GCA_964650625.1 uncultured bacterium | reverse complement strand
TCGATTGACAACGGGTCAAGAGGTGACGGCTTACATTCCAGGCGAGGGTCATAACTTACAAGAGCACAGTGTGGTTTTAGTTCGAGGGGGGAGAGTGAAAGATCTTCCTGGTGTACGTTACCACATTGTAAGAGGTGCTTTGGATACAGCGGCTGTTGCCAAGCGTATGCGAGGTCGTTCAAAGTATGGTGCCAAAAGGCCTAAGGATAAATAAGAGGTAATTATGTCACGCAGAAGAAGAGCAGAACGTCGCAAACTTTCACCGGATCCGGTTTACAAAAGTGTTTTGGCTACCCGGTTCATCAACGGGATTATGTTGGACGGTAAAAAGACTACCGCATCAAAGATGTTTTATCAGGCTATCGAGAGGTTGTCTGAAACCGCACCAGAACACAATGGATTTGCGATTTTTGAGCAAGCTATCAAAAATGTTAAGCCCCTCAATGAGGTAAAGTCTCGAAGAGTGGGTGGCTCCAATTATCAAGTTCCAGTGCGTGTGCGTTGGGATAGGCAGACGTCTCTAGCTATTCGATGGCTAGTCTCTGAGGCTCGCAAGAGGAAAGAGAAGTCTTTTGATTTGAGGTTGGCAGCTGAGCTTCAGGATGCTAGCAAGGGTGTTGGCGCCACGATGAAAAAGCGTGAGAATGTCCACAAGATGGCTGAGGCGAACAGAGCTTTTGCTCACTTTCGTTTCTAGAGGAAATCATGGGTACAGAAGATTTAAATAAAGTTAGAAACATAGGGATTATGGCTCACATTGATGCGGGCAAGACGACTACTACTGAGCGTATTTTGTTTTACACAGGAGTAAATTACAAAATTGGTGAAGTCCATGATGGAAACGCAACCATGGATTGGATGGCGCAAGAGCAGGAGCGAGGTATTACGATTACTTCTGCAGCAACTACCTGTAGTTGGGATGGTCACAAAATCAATATCATTGATACACCTGGTCACGTAGATTTCACTATTGAAGTGGAGCGTTCTCTCAAGGTCTTGGATGGTTCGGTGGCAGTTTTTTGCGCCGTCGGTGGAGTGCAGCCCCAGTCTGAGTGTGTATGGCGTCAGGCTGAGAAGTATGGTGTGCCACGTATGGCTTTCGTTAATAAAATGGACAGAGTAGGTTCTGATTTTTTTAATGTTGTAGATATGATGAAGGAGCGCCTTGGCGCGAGACCAGTGCCTATCCAGATTCCAATTGGTGCAGAGGATAGGTTTGAAGGTATTATTGATCTGATCTCAATGAAGGAAGTGGTTTGGACTGGAGAAGAGTTAGGCGCTTCTTTTGAAGAGCGTGAAATAAGGTCTGATATGGCGGACGATGCGGCTTTGTATCGCGAAGGAATGCTAGAGTCTGTTGCTGATTTCGACGAAGAATTGATGGAAATGGTTCTTGAAGAACAGGATATTCCAGAAGAAAGAATTCGAGCGGCTCTGAGGGATGCTACAATTGCTTGTCAAATACATCCTGTGACCTGCGGAACGGCATTTAAGAACAAAGGTGTTCAAACTATGTTAGATGCCGTAGTGAGTTTATTGCCTAGTCCGCTGGATGTTCCAGCTATAAAGGGAATTGATCCGGATTCTGAGGAAGAGGTTGCTCGTAAGGCCGACGTTAAGGAGCCTTTCTCGGCGCTTGCTTTTAAGATCATGACTGATCCTTACGTTGGTAGATTGACTTTTATCCGGGTATATTCCGGGCAGGTAGAATCTGGCTCTTACACGAGCAACTCAACTAAGGGTAAGAAGGAGCGAATTGGGCGTTTGTTACAGATGCATGCTAACTCTCGGGAAGAGATTTCTTCGATTACTGCGGGTAATATAGGTGCGGTTGTAGGTCTGAAAGATACTGCGACTGGTGATACCTTGTGTGATCCAGATAAGCCAGTAATCTTGGAGCGAATGGAGTTCCCTGATCCAGTGATAGACCTCTCTATAGAGCCTAAGACTAAAGACGACCGAGAGAAGATGACTACAGCTTTACGTAAGCTACTTGAAGAAGATCCTTCATTGCAGATTAAGACTGACCATGAAACTGGCCAAACAATTCTTTCCGGAATGGGTGAGCTTCACCTTGAGGTGATTGTTGATCGTCTTCTTCGAGAGTTCAAGGTTGAAGTGAATGTTGGTGCTCCTCAGGTGGCGTATAGAGAAGGTATCAAAGGTAAGGTTGATCAAGAAGGAAAGTATATTAAACAGTCCGGTGGTCGGGGTAATTATGGTCATGTAAACATGATTATTGAGAAGCTTGAATCGGAAGAGGATGAAGCGGGTGAAGGTTTTCTATTCAAGAATGCCATCGTTGGTGGTGTTATTCCGCGAGAGTATATTCCTGCAGTAGAAAAAGGCTGTCGTGAGACTTTAGATAGTGGAGTTTTAGCAGGTTATCCTGTGAACAATGTGAAAGTTACACTTCATTTTGGATCCTATCACGATGTTGACTCAAACGAGATGGCCTTCAAGATTGCGGCATCAATGGCCATGAAAGAAGGAATGCGTAAAGCTCAGCCTTATATACTTGAGCCAATCATGAAGATGGAAATTGACACGCCTGAAGAATACATGGGCGATATAATTGGTGATTTTAATTCTCGTCGTGGACGTATAGAGAAGATGGAAGCTCGTGGAGGTTCGCAACTGGTGACAGGTTTTGTGCCGCTTGCTGAAACCTTTGGTTATGCTACATCTTTGCGTTCATTGAGTCAGGGTCGCGCTCAATTTACCATGGTGTTTGATCACTACGAAGAGGTTCCAAAAACAATTACTGAAGAGATAATTAATAAAGTGCGGGGTACCGCAAACGCCTAGATATTCAATGATAAGTTCGAGATTCAAGGTGAGTCTGTGAACTAGTCGAGAGGCTATAACAATGAAACGAAAAATTAAAATTTATTTGAAGACATTCGATCATAGAATCCTGGATCAATCTGCACAGGAGATCGTGAACGCAGCAAAGCGTACGGGTGC
>CAZYUV010000349.1:0-2978 GCA_964650625.1 uncultured bacterium | reverse complement strand
AGTAATAATTCGTTGACTATATCTACTGCTGCAGGGTTAGCAGGAGATAAGGAATTCCAATTTATCGTTACTGGTATCGCGGATGCTGCCACTAATGTCACTACTGTAGCTTTACAGCCTTTCATTACATTTGGTGCAGATGCACAAGCTGAAATCGATGCGGTTAATGCTGCTAAGGCTTCAGATACATCTTCTCCAAGTGTTCTGGCGATTAGCCCAGATTTCCGATTACCTTCTAACCAAGTTAATCAGCCACTAAGGCCAATAATTTCAGTTACTTTTTCTGAGCTTATGGCATCTTCAACAACGGGCTCAATTTTGCTAAGTACTACCGCAGGTGCTGCCACTGGATTACCCTTAACAGTTGAGTATTTTGATGGTCTGACTTTAGTTGTTTACCCAACTAATGACTTGCTCACAGGGGCTGACTACTGGATCAACTTTGATTTAGCCAATGCTCTTGATTTAAGAGGTAATACACTTCATCAAGTGAGCTATAAATTTACTACTTTTAATCCTGTGACTAATACCAATGTTGCACCTGAGCACCTTGGTAATAATCTGACGGCTTCTATAGAGCGAAATACTAAACCACGTTTCTATTTCAGTGAGCCTGTAAATGTGGCATCACTTGATACAGCTATTCATATCAAGACAGGGGCGACTGTAGGTTCAGGTACTACCGTTTCAGGTTCTTGGTCTTCTGATGGATCAGATGCTTTATTTAATACAGATGGTTTAATGGCCGGTGCGTCATATAACTACATGATATGGACTAGCCGTGTAGCCGACCTTCTAGGTAAGACCAATCCTGTGGGTGCTTCTGTTAGTGGTGTATTTACCGTTGAAGGTGATACCGCCATTCGAGGATTTAATGTTCGAGCAGTGGCATCAGGGGGTTCCACGTTGGCAGTTAGTGCCAGTTGGTTACCGCCAATTGATAAAGCGGCAGTCACCGGTTACGCTTTGAGCTATGAGGCTCTGGATTCGAACTACAATGTAAGTGGTAGTTCTACAAGTCTAGCCACTGCAGCAGCCAATGCAGCAAAGTATGCAGTTGGTGCTGAAATCTCAGCGTTTACGGCTGGTGCAAGCTATAAATTTACGATTACAGCGAATGGTTCTAATGAATCAGATAGTGTTGATGTAACAGCAATTCCAGCGCAAGCTAATACTATTGGCACAACTCTTGTATCTATATTGGCTGATTCCGCCACTGAGGTGGGTAGTGACACTGCGAAAGCTAAAGTGACTATCAAGCCTGGTGATTTGAAGAACTCAGCTAATATTACAGTGGGTTTTATCGATGACAGTAACCTGAAGAATCAGAATGGTGGAGGATCACGATTCTCGGACATTATTCAGCTTGAACCACATGGGACTACTTTTAATAAGCCAGTTGATTTTGCGCTTAAGATCGAGAATTCTTTAGGTTCAATCGCTCAGAGTTGCGGTACTTCCTTAGATACTACTTGTGAAGTTGATCTACTGTCTGTACTGAACCCACTGACGTTTGATGCTGCTAGTAAGGAATGGACTCGCAAAGCTTTATCTAAAACTAGAGTGGAAGTGTTGGATGCAAATAGTGCGTTATTGCATGCTAGAACTCCACATTTTAGTTCCTTTGTAGTAGCGCAAGCTTTTACCTTTGCTACTTCAGCACCAGCTAACTCTAGTAATTTGTCAACGGCAACTATAGGTCAAACTACCTATTTGGTGGACATTCCTCTAACAGGTACTCCTAATAGCCAGATAGCAGCTATTACTTTTGCACCAGATACGTTTGGATTTACTTCCTCGTTCAGTGGCGACAATATTCGTATTGCGAATAGTGAGGTATTTAGAAATGCTAATGAGTTGGCAGACTCAGTATCAGTTACTATTACTGTAACTGATGTATCCAGTGATACTACTGAAACCAGAGTGTTTACTATTCCAATCCTTGATTTGAATGGTGACCCAGACTTTACTGGTAATCCAGTTCCTGTAGATTTCTTTAGTGTTTACTTGAGTACAGATACTACAGCTAATTTAAGTTGGGGTATTACAAATGATACGACGGCGAGAACTATAGATATAGTCAATATAGCTTATACAGACATTAGTGTTTCTAATGGAGCTACCACGATTTTGACATTCGGTAGAGGTGTAAGTTCTCAGATTATCTCGGGCTTAAATGCTGGACATAATTACTCATGGAATATCTTTACGAAATCTGCGCAAGGCAATCGCAGTCTGGCTACTGGAGACATTGAGCGTTTCACTTATGGTTTTGCTCAAACTCAAGTTGCTGATGGGGCTAATACCTTAACTGCAGAAGGCGTTCCAAACGTCACTCTAACTGTTAACGGTATTGGTGGAGGAGAGTCATTGGCTGTAAGTCAGTATTCTGCTGCTGATATTCTTAATGAGACAGGCGTAGGTGGAATTTTGACTTCAACAACTACACTGCAAGCTCCATATGGAACGGTTGAATTTATTGATGGTACTTTAATGGATCTTAATTTCAGTGGTTCCACTGCCAGCGTATGTTTCTCAGTTAGTCAAACTGGTAATTTTGCAGTCTATCACTATGTGATCAACTCTAATGGTTCGGGTGCCTGGGAAGAATTGCCAACGAGTATATCTGCTGGAGTGACTTTGGCGGGTGTTGTAAATGATGGAACTTGTGCTAATCCAGCAGCTTTAAATAGTAGTGCAGTAACAATTACATCAGCAGGTGCAGGTTCACCTTTCGCTGTTGGGCCTAAATTGGCGGCACCACTTGTTGTTCGAACAGGGGGCGGTGGTTGTTCTGTGGTGGAAGGTGTTGAGACTAACACAGCAAGTGGTTTCCTAAACCTGCTGTTAATGTTGCTTCCACTAGGTTTGATAATTTTTAGAAAACTTAAATAATTAAAGTTTAAAAAATTGGGGTCAGACGAAAGTCTGGCCCTTTTTTTATTTTATGCAAAAACTGTTAAAACTAAACAAACTTT
>CAZYUV010000348.1:0-2987 GCA_964650625.1 uncultured bacterium | reverse complement strand
TAGGGATTAGTGTAATGATATTAGCCTTATCTCTCTGGACTAATTCGAAGAACTCCTTAGGCGTGAAACGCACCATCAGACTAACCGTCAAACCCTGAATTGCAGGAATTAGAAGATTCACTGTCAAGGCGAAAGTATGAAAATAAGGCAATACACCTAACATAACTTCCCCCGGTTGGACAGCAATGCGCTCAATACCGCCTCTAACATTATGCATAAGATTACGGTGACTCAGCATAACTCCTTTTGGATTACCAGTAGTTCCACTAGTGTAAAGCAGCATTGCCAGTCGATCTTCATCAACCTTCAGCGCGGGTAATTTTGAAGGATCAGCCGATTTTAGGGCTAATAATAGTGAGAGCTCGGACTGCATGTCATCAACATATAGAACATCCAGGTTAAAGCCAATCTGCGACGCGGCAGCCGCCAATGGCTCCCCCCATTCTTTACGAGTTATCAAACATTGCACTTGACCGTGCTTCAAAATAGTCAACATTTCCTTAGGACTAAGAAGATAATTAACAGGAGTTGCTACCATGTTAGCTCTCCATATGCCAAAAGCAACAGGGAATACCTCCTTTATATTGGGTAACATAAAACCTATGTGTGACCCTTGCTCATATCTCGCAGACAAAGCCGCAGCCATGGCTATGGATTGCTTATATACTTCCTGAAAATTCAATTCTCCCTGAAAATCCTTAGCTAAAATACGCTCCGCATTAACAGGTACAGCTTTTTCAAACTCCGAAAACAGATTCATGAGATTCCCCTATGTAACTCTATAAGACCGACTATTTTAACCTGCTTGTCAAGTCGATGTCGGACTTGGTTCGTAGAGCAATTTCTGTAATAATGATGCGATGCAGTGCCCAAGTTGTAATAAACCATTAAAACCAGATGCTCGTTTCTGCGGTAATTGTGGTTATCAATTGACCGAAAAACCAGCATCAAGAGTCAAGCCGAAAGATCTCTTTTCCATCGATATCAATGAGAAATCAACAATAGACGATCAGAACCATATTGACAAAACTGACTTTTTCGAAGAGCCATCTAATCCGCTAACAGAAGACTCTAATGAAGAGAGCTGGATCGATGATCGTAAAGTTTTTGGGGAGGAGGATGATCCGACCATGAAGGATACTAAGCCCACTAAAGAGGTCAAACCCGCGAAGAAAATCGACTCTAAAACTCTTGCAAAAATAAAAGCAAAACAACAAAAAAGCACATCTGCATTAGGTACATTTTTCAACGGAATACAATCTTTGTTTTTATTCTGTTTAATAAGCATCGCACCAGTCTTAATCGCTTACGGTTTAAACGATCAACTGTATTTACAAATATTTATTCTATTGCCTTTGGCATTAATTGTTGTTTGGCCTTTTCTCCGCAAGAAAGGTTTAACTTTGAATTTAATAGTGAAGGTAAGTAATCTATGGTACTGCGGAGCTCTAGTCTATCTTATAGTGCTTGCAAAAAAAGCAGGCCTATCGCTGGAACTTTTCAATCAACATTGGAATGGTTTTCTAATACATGTGGATGTATGGATGCTATTTCATCTCTATTTTGTTTTTTTCTGCCAATCATTAGTGTTCTACTTGTGGCGTAGCAGCCTACACTGGCTCTTCAAAATTACACCTGTGTTTGTAATGGCCTACAGTCTCATTGAGCTGCTAAATCAGTTGAGAATATCCACCGGAATCCAGAACTTAGGTGGTCATCAAAATATGGTGAGCTCCGTATTACAACCATTTATTGGAGATTATGGACTTTATATGTCTCCACACTTCGTTCTTACTCACCTTTTCTTACCGCTAACAATCCTAACTCTTTTTATAATTTCTTTTTTATGTCTTCTTCAGAAAAAATGGTCTCAATCCATCAGCTCTCTTCTCTTTAGCCTACAAGGCCTAATTTTTATATCAATATATCTAACCCCTTACCGTAATTTGGATATTTCCTCCAGAATCTTTTCTCTAGGACCCCTAATAGACCAATTAGTCAAAACAGTCCTTGAATCAATACCAGTAATCATTTGATGCAAGCCCTTCTGCTTTGTCCACAATATTCCACCAATTGCCTTACAGGCCCGGTTAAGCGCACCCACCAAATTAAAAAGCTTTTAGAGTACTGTGGATATCAGGTAAATATTGCATGCAAAGATCCTCAATCCGGAGAAAGCATAAACCAACATGGAAGTCGATTTAACGACTTGTTGAGAAAATGCTCATTAGTGTATGCGGATGCTTATCATATGGCCAGTTTTCGACTAAGAAAAAGGACTCAAGCTTTCAAACTGGTTGATTTATATATTCCATTCTTTATTGAACACCGCTATTCTCTGCCATTTCGCTATTCTAAAGACCAGCTAATCTCAAGGTTCCAGCTAGACCAAGCCTACCTGAACGAAGCTCTATACAGTGGTAATGCATTCTTAGCCGCTGGAGATAGACAAATCGATTTATACAGTGGCTTAATGCATCTTTTTGATACACATTATGACCAGAATTTACCTCTATTAAATTTGCCATTTTTTTTAAATCCTACAGCTCGGAAGAATACAAAATCTGAAAATATTCACTTAGCATGGCTTGGTGGAGCTTGGCATTGGTTTGACTTAGTCTCGGTAATCAAATTACTTAAAGTTTGGCTACCTGAGAATCCCAATCTTAAGTTTAGTTTTGTAGGAATAGAACATCCCACTGATTCACGCCTACATAATAGTCACGATATTCAAGCGGCAAAGAGCCTAGTAGCCGAATTCCCAAATCAAGTCCAAATGATTTCATGGATGAATTACCAAGAATATTGTACTTGGCTTCAAAATTTGGATTTGGCAATCGTCATTAGCAAGCCAGGAAATGAAAGTCGATTTAGTATTCGTACTCGATTTTGTGAATTACTTGAACGCCAAATACCCATAATTTGTAATTCTGGAGACTATTTTTCAGATTGGATTCAGAAATACAGACTGGGTCAAATCGTAAGCA
>CAZYUV010000347.1:0-3024 GCA_964650625.1 uncultured bacterium | reverse complement strand
ACGACCCCAAATTGTAGTTGTTGGGCCCCAATCAGGTAACGAAATTATTTACAACTATCCCCAGTCATTAAATCCAGAAAAAAATTGGGGTGGTAATTTTTTCCGTAGTAGCCCGAATAATCATTATGTTGTGGTGCAATCATTCACTCCAGAAGGTAACCCTGTGCTTATGGACCCTGCTCGAGCGGAATTAGGTAGGGTCGTAGCTGATCGAGCTTGGTTTGATCGACATTGGATACATACCGTAGATGTAGCTTAAGTGATTCAATGATTCTAACTTTAATCATTAGCTGTGATTACATAATCTCCCGTATTCAGTAATTGATTACCTGCCAACACTCTTTGCGAATCAAAACTCATAGCTGAACTCAGGCTGCAATAAGCTGTCCAGAGGTTTAGATTTTCCGTTTTATGGACACGAACCCCTTTGGGAAGTTTTTGATATTCGATATTCTGACTTTCTAAAATCATGCAAACTGCGGATTGAAGAGATTGGGGCTCCAAGTTTGCCGCAATATAGTAATTATTAGTA
The DNA here is from genome assembly GCA_964650625.1 of uncultured bacterium. Taxonomy (GTDB): domain Bacteria; phylum Muiribacteriota; class UBA6191; order UBA6191; family UBA6191; genus JAYZAC01. The sequence continues at coordinate 2,492 of CAZYUV010000347.1, read as the reverse complement.
GATCTGGTAAGTATTGGATTGCACTCTTGGGTTACAACCATAGCCTGATTTTTACTATGCAATTTATCTAAATATTCGGTAAAAATCAGCTTTCCATCCTCTGAGTAAAATTTATGGCCGGGAGGAAGACTTTCAGTATGTTCGCGAGTCACGCCAAAATGAGTTTGTAAAACCTCTCTGGAGTCGAAATTCGTGAAAAGCTCATCTTTTGCTAAAAACCTAGGCCCCGCGATCTTTATGGCCTCATAGGACAGTAGCTGATTGACCTCAGTATCAGTAAGTCCATTAACCGAAGGCATTGCAATAATTTTATACTCACTCAAATCGTGACTTTTATGAACTATGCTGACATTAAAACCCAGTGATCTAAAACATTCAAAATATCGCAAAACTAGCCAAAAGTAATCGGCCCCTGAATTACCAGTTTCAAGATGGTTAATCCAGTGTGAATCGTAATCAAAAACCAAGGCTACTTCTTTTGGAAGTTTTAAAGTTGTTTTGATGCCCAAATCATTTATTTGATGATGAAGTTGCTCTAGTTCAGCCCCACCAGATGTCATTTGATCAGCAAAATCCAAAATACCACTATGGTTCTGCTCTTGTGCGTGTTTTGCTTGCCTCCAACGAAATACCGAAAATACATCGGCTCCATGAAACATGGCTTCCAGGCCCCAAATTTTGACCATATTTTTTGCAGGAGCAGGGTTATATGGTGCCCAGTTAACTGGTCCGCACTGATGCTCCATTACCCAAACTTTGCCACGGCCTGTTGATCGATACAATTCATTGTGAAAAGAGGAGAAATCAGGATGACCGGTATTGTAAAAATCAGCCTTCTCTTCTTCTGAATAGTTTTCTAAAGCCAAAAATCCAAGGGGGTAAGAATCCCATGTGACAATATCAAGTAATTCCCCCAGCTTGAAGTGATCAAAGTCAGTGTAATGCCCCATAAGATTGTGATGCACGATAGCATTAGGATCCATATTTTTAATGGCCTCAACCTGCTTTTTACAAAAATGAATCACCTGGTCACTGCTAAAACGTCTAAACTCCAAAGTATGAATGGGATTAGCCTCGGTAACTTGCCACCGTGGAAAAAAGATTTGATCAAAATCACTGTACTCCATACTCCAAAACGTATTACCCCATAGCGCATTCAGATCTTCTATACGAGTGTACTTGTTACGTAGCCATTTTCTAAACGCTTTCAGGGCTGCATTGGAAAAACTCAAAACTGTAGAGTGACATCCAAACTCATTGTCTATCTGCCATGAGTCCAGTGCTTCATGTTCACTGAATGCGTTAGCGTATAGACGAGTTATTCTAATAGCCTCTTTTAGATAGACTTCCGAGGAAAAACAGTAATGACGACGAGAACCGAAACGTCGAATAGCACCCTCAAGGTCTCTTGATAACATCTCAGGATGCTTTTCCACCATCCAAGCAGGTGGGCAAGCTGTAGGTGTACCCAAACAAACTTTAAGACCCACATTACCTGCTTCATCGAATACTCTTTTTAACCAGTCCATTTTTATATCACCCGGTCTTGGCTCAATTTTCGACCAAGCAAATTCGCCTACTCGGATAAGACTTATTCCCATATCTTTCATGCGTTGTAGATCGCTTACAAGATTCTCAGGAGCTGTTTGTTCTGGGTAATAACACACACCGGTTCTCATATTATGTCTCCAGACTGATCAATAAACTTTGACCAGGGTCGAGGGTGCAGGGTCGCAATCCACTATCCAAAAGTGAGCTACCCGAGTATTTTTGGTTCGATTCAAGCATCCACTGCGGTAATCGTTTGTATAAATGGCAATCTGGCTCATGCTCACTGAGCACAGACACTTTATAAGATTTTGAAGCGTCAATACCAGTAACTGGAAGTGGCTTACTATAAGAATTAACATGTGATACAAGTTGTTGAATCAGTATAAGACTGAAGCTTTGATCACCGGAAACTAGTTGCGCTGCGCATTGATCATCTGCGGTATCAATTCTATATAGATTACAATCTGGTAGTAGCTCACGAATTCTTGTATAAAAAGGTATCCAAGTTTTTAAGTACGTTTTTTGCTCAGAATTAATATCTGTCAAATCAATTTCAAAACCAGCATCACCAAACAGAGCCATCTGAGCGCCTTCTTTGAAAGATACCCTGCGACCAGTGGTATGACTACGCTCTGGGCCAATATGCATACCCAAAACTTCTGGCGGAAAAAACAAACTCGCATTCAAGTATTTAGAGAGCCTGTCCAAGGGGTCGTTATTGTCAGAAATCCAAAACCGAGAGGCATAAGGAAGTACACCATAATCAAGACGAGCGCCTCCCGATGAGCAAATTTCAATCTCAACATTATGTTTGGATTGAATTTCTTCAAGTAGTCTATACAGCATTAAAGTTTGCTGTCGGATCAATGGTTTTCCTGACTCATCCATGGCTTGATAACGATCGCGATTCATATCCCATTTAATCGAGCTGCATTGCGAGT
>CAZYUV010000346.1:0-3048 GCA_964650625.1 uncultured bacterium | reverse complement strand
CCCGCCTACCATCGCCATTTTACCTATTTTACAGAATTGATGAATACCTACATAACCCGCAATAACAGCGGCATCATCCACTTCAACATGACCCGCAAGTGTCGAGAGATTAGACATTATTACATGGTCACCAACAATACAGTCATGCGCTATGTGCGTGTAAGCTAAAAATGAATTATGGCTGCCTACCCGGGTGAAAGCCTCGTCAGAAGTACCCCTATTAATCGTAACGTACTCCCGAATTATATTATGACTGCCTACGCTCAGATACGTTCTTCCCCCATCGTATTTAAGGTCTTGCGTAAGTGAACCAATTATCGCCCCCTGATATATAGAGTTATTACTACCTATCGTAGTATCCTCACCAATGAAGACGTGAGCCTTAACATCAGTACCAGGACCAATCTTAGCGTTTCCTTCCACAACAGTATAGGGCCCGACTTTTACATCATCTGCCAACTCTGCATATCGGGAAACCTGCGCCGTAGGATGCACATCAGGCATAGGACACCTCCAAACGCGTGATAACCCAGCTCAAGAGATTAATTTCAGTAGTATGGAACTTCATTATTTATTTCAGACATTTGAAAGGAATAAAATCTAGCCCATCATATTGCATAAGTCCCCAATTAGGTGAGTTTTTTTGATTAAGAGCTTACAAAATTACTTAATCATAAAGCTTAATTGACCCGTGACATGCGTATTGCCTTCAACTTTAGCCACAGCCTCTACTTTACCAGTAGAGCCTCGGAGCTTTAAAACCTTAATATGTAGCTCCAATCTATCACCAGGGTAAACCGGGCGCCTAAATTTTACTTGATCTAGGCCCATAAAATATGGAGTCTTTCCTTTATGGTGAGTCATAGACAATAAACAAACACCCGCAACCTGGGCCAATGCCTCCACAATTAAAACCCCAGGCATTACCGGAGTATCAGGAAAATGACCATTGAAAAACTCCTCATTACCTGTGACACCTTTTATTCCTGTCGCTTCCTCTCCAACCTTCAAATGAATAATTCGATCCACTAGCAAAAACGGATACCTATGGGGAATTAATTTTTTTATGTCCACAAGCTCCAAAGTTTTCTTCATCTCCCACAAGTTCTCTTGTATTAAGCATCCATCTTTGACAAGCTTCTTCAGTAACATAATGTTATTACGGTGTCCTGATTTTATTCCAACAAACCTACCCTTCAGCTGACCGCCCAACATATTCATATCACCAAAAAAATCCATAACCTTGTGCCAAGCAAACTCATTCTCGAACCGAAGACCGCCCTCATTTAGACATTTTTCACCGTCTACAACAACTGCGTTAGACAGGCTACCTCCTAATGCTTGACCCATAGAGTGCTGCGCCTCAACCTCCTCTAGAAGACAAAAAGTCCTAGCCTTTAAGAGGTGATCGGACTTATCAATCGCATCAAAGTCAACCTCCAAATGCCGAGCCCCAATCATCGTATTAGGATAATTGAGTGTGTATGACATATTAAATTCATCACCTGGGAAAGCCATAAGCTTTGCGCCATTCTCTTCGACCACGCAGGGCTTAACCACTCTATACACCGGATGAAGCCCTTCTTGAGTAACTACTCCGGCCTTCTTGAATTCCTTGTAAAAAACTATCCCGCTACCATCTAGAATAGGAGGCTCATCTGAGTCAATTTCAAATATCAGATTGGTTAATTCACAGGCGCCAACTGCAGCCATCAAATGTTCGAAAGTATAGATCGCCTCTGTTCCATCCGACAGGTTAGTCCCTCTCGAAATGCCTTCTATGTTTTCAAGATCCACTTTCAGTTTATAGCCGTCCTTATTAGTTTTCACAAAGACTAAACCATGATTTTCGGGAGCTGGTTTCACTACAAGCTTAACAGGCTTGCCTGTATGCAAACCAATGTCATTAAATACCACGGACTTCTTTAGCGTTTTCTGCTTCATGCATGACCTCTTGGGGAAGATGTTAGGCGATTATGAACCTGGCATCAAGTTTAGAGCCTTGAGAATTCTACGTATTTCTTTCATTAAGTCTGGAAGCTTCCGCATCGAAGCTATCATTCGAAGGTCTTCTCGATGGTCCCTTCCAGGAAAACCGGAAATTTTAGAACCAGGCTTTACCGTTTGTGTAGGAACACCTCGAGCATATATAGTACTGCCCTTCCCGATAGTTATGTGGCCAACCGAACCAGACTGGCCACCAAATGTAACATAATCTTCAACCTCAGTTGTACCTGAAATACCGGATTGCGATGCCATCAAACAGCCTTGCCCAAGAACCACGTTATGAGCTATTTGAACTAAATTATCTATCTTAGTTCCTTTACCAATAATCGTAGGCCGAAAAGTACCTCTGTCAACTGTTACATTTGCTCCAAGTTCAACATCATCAGCAATTACAACAATGCCCAACTGGGGAATTTTATGGTGAACTCCGTCCTCGTAAACAAAACCATAACCATCACTACCCACAACACAACCAGGCTGTAAAACTACTCGATTTCCGATCAGACAACGCTCCCTGACCACAACATTTTGATAAATTAAACAATCCTTACCCACTTCCACACCCTCTCCTATAACAGAATTGGATGACAGTATCGTACGATCGCCTAATGTTGCCCCCCGGCTAACCACAGCTCCGGGATAAATCTGTACATCATCACCAATTTTGGCGTCGGGGTGGATGTACGCCTGAGGACTAACTCCAACCTTTTCAGGGGTAAAGTCATTCAGAAGCTCTAAAACTCGAGCAAACGCTAAATAAGGATTTTTAACACATATGTATGGGCAATCAATTACCCAATCTCCCTGCGGAATTATAGCTAACCCACAATTTGAATCTTTAATAAGATCAACTCTTCGCTGATCCACGGCGTAAACCAAATCATTGGGTTCAGCTTCAGAAATCTCAGCCACACCAGTAATAACAGGCTTCCGCCCATTTAGACACCAGTTTCCTCCGATTAAAGCTTTTAGCTTATTTAGATCCAACATTATAGAAGTATGAAATACAACTAACGCTTCCCTGCGGAAGCTCTCCCGCCA
>CAZYUV010000345.1:0-3061 GCA_964650625.1 uncultured bacterium | reverse complement strand
GCATGAGGTCAGCGGTTCGACCCCGCTATCATCCATATAGCAAAATAAGGTCTTCAAGCGTAGAGTTTGAAGGCCTTATTCTCTTTTTCAGGTGTGCATCGAATTTAGTTCTTGAATTGTTATTATTCGTATTCAAAAATAATGTATCTCGAAATTGAACCTTTTATTTAGTTTGTAAAAAATGATCTATTCTCGAAACTAATCGACGGTATGTTCGTAGAAAGATCAGCCGGTGATTATCAAAGCAGTTTAATCGCTTAATTTTTACCAAAAAGACTAGATTATACGCTGAGGGATATAAGTTTAAAAATAGGGGCTTGACGGTCCACTTATGCTAATTACAATTACCTGAGCAAATCGCGTATCGGAAAGACTAAATTAAAGAGAAATAGAATAAAAAGCTTTAACTAAGTAAGGAGATTATCGGAATGAAAAAGTTTGTTTTTGCTTCAATGACGCTCATGTATGGCGCTGCTTTGAGTCTAAGTGCTGCTGAAGTCACTTATGATGTGGTCAAAGCAATGGAAGATGCAGGTAATGCCAAAATCATTATTACTTTTAAGGATAAAACAAATCGCAGTAAACTTAAGCGTAGGAGTTCACTCAAAGAAGTGAACCGTCAGCTTAAAGCGAACTTTAAGGCGGCCAGTCGAGAAGTTATCGATGTTCTGGAGACTCAAGGTAAAATTGGCTCAGGTCAGGTCACTGGACAATTCTGGGCTGCTAATGCCGTGTCAGCCACAGTAGATAAGAAGATGCTTAGTCGTTTGAGTGGACGTGATGATATCGCTCAAATCACCTTGGATCGCGTCATAATGTTTGAGGAGCCACCACAGGTTCAATCGACAACAAAAGACGATGAGAATTGGACTTATGGATTAAAGAAAATGGGTGTTCCTGAGGTAAGGCAGTCTTACAATCTTACTGGAGAAGGGATTACTGTTGCGGTTCTTGATACAGGAATTGATGCAGAGCATCCTGACTTAGCTGGTAAAGTTGTTGCCTGGAAAGATTGGGCTGGAGATAGTGAAGAGCCTAAAGATGCTCACGGGCACGGAACTCATTGTGCTGGTACTATAGCTGGTGGTTCTGCTTCAGGGCGTGCAATTGGTGTAGCGCCAGATGCTAAATTGGTAATCGGTAGAATCTTTGGTGATAACGGTAGTGCAACTCTATCCGGTATTCTTGGAGCGATGAACTGGGTTACTGACCCAGATGGTGACGCGGAAACAAATGATGCCCCTCAGCTAGTGTCCAACTCTTGGGGTGGTAGACAAGGAAGTATGGAGCAGGAGAAATCCATGTGGAATATCGTGAAAACATGGCGCTCTCTTAATATTGTTCCTGTATTCGCCGCTGGTAACAGTGGCCCATGGCCCAAAACAGTAGGAACTCCTGGAGGCTATCCTCACTCTTATGCGGTAGGAGCTACTAATGGTTCCGACAAGGCTGCATACTTCAGTTCCCGAGGTCCTATAAAGTGGGAAGATGTTTCCTATAACAAGCCAGATATATCAGCTCCTGGTGTTGGTGTGCTATCAGCAAAGCCTGGCGGCGGATACCAGAAAATGAGTGGTACTTCTATGGCTTGTCCACACGTTGCTGGTTTAATGGCTCTGATGCTACAAGCGAACCCTTCACTTACCGTGAAGCAGGTTGAAGAGTTACTTAACAGTAATTCAGTAGATTTAGGTAAAGATGGACTGGACAATACTTACGGACATGGTCGTGCTGATATTAAGACTACGATCGATAGTATTAAGGGTGCCAGAAACGGACAGGAAGAAAAATTCAACAGTCTTTTTACTGAGTAATTCAGTCTGATATATCCGATATTCTTAACAATCTTTAATATTGTTAGCGATTTATCCCCCAGCAACTACCGCTGGGGGATTTTTTGTGTTCTCATAAACTCTATGGCCGCAAAGCTTATTGAACAATACTCAAAATTGTTAGACGAGTTAAAGAGGGCTCGCAAGAATGGTCGTCATTATCACCAGTCGAAGAATTCACATGCCTCTGAGGCGGCTAGAAACCTAATAGCAGCTCAGCGCAGAATAAGTGATTTTCTGCATCCGCTCGATTCAGGCAGTTTAAAATCTATTTATGAATGGCGCTTTGAACGTTTAGCGACCTACGAAGAAAAAGTTTTGATTCAAAAACTGAGTCGTGTTTAAGCTGTGGCGCCTATATTGTATCGAGAGCTTTCTTTGGTCTTTTTGTCCCATTGCCATTTGACCAGATGATACAATGGCCTATTTTATACGAGGTAATTATGAAGATCATTGCAGTCATCTTTTGGGTTGTCAGTGGGATGCTGGTAAGTGTTTTAGCCCAAACCGATGCTCACGTAAAAAAAGTATCGATCTCCAAAGATTTAATTGATCGCAAATATTATTTAGGACCACGAGATATTTTAGAAATTACTGTGATGGGTCTCAAAGAATTTGAGCGTAAAGGCTTGGGAGACGAACTTGAGTTTGTTGTAAATGATAATGGTTTTGTCAACGTACCACTTGTGGGCTTAGTCAAGGCACAGGGAGAGACGACCTCGAAATTAACCAAAAGTTTGACTAAACGATTTAAAAAATATGTAACTCAGCCCCAGATTTCCGTTGTTATACGTCAGTACAGAAGTAAGTTGGTTCATGTTCTTGGTAAGGTTTACAATAATGGAGCGATCGCTCTCAAGTATGAGAATACTACTCTATTTGAAGTTCTGGCTGAAGCAGGAGGTTTTTCTTCGAAACTACCTAGTCTTGAAGGAATTGCCCTTAATCAACCTGATATGAGAAATGTCTATGTGATTCGCGAGAACAAAAAGTATGTGGTTAATATTTACGATCGTCTAATAGACAAGTCAGATGATAGGCCATTCTTTGTACAACCTGGAGATAAGATTTTTGTTCCAGAACCTGTGCAGACTGTTTCGGTACTTGGCGGGGTTAAAAAGGCTGGGTCTTTCGAATTAAAGAGTGGTTTGAGTTTATTGCAGGCCATAGCGATGGCAGGCTCCTTTGTCGAAGACTCCAGACGTGATCAAGTACAGATCATTAGGAAG
>CAZYUV010000344.1:0-3086 GCA_964650625.1 uncultured bacterium | reverse complement strand
GCGGGTTTAAACGCAGCATGAAATTAAGAAATGCCCTGGCAATAGGATTGTGCCTAAGTTTTATCAATCCTGTTATAGCCGTTAAATATGAACGTAATCTGGAAGATTTTGGGTTTTCCCCTGAGGTGGAAAAGTTTCGTCGACGCATCTCTGTTGAATTCGATCAAAACTTACCTTCCGCAAGTTCAGCATCCTCTTCAGCAATTCCCAATCCAGTTCTACCTAAACTGCAAAGCAACTATAGCGATTTGGTTCCGCCACCCACGAAACCAAAAGCCAGAAGGTATTTTCAACCTCGCTTAAGAGATAATGTGCCTCGTACTCGTGATGAATTTACCCGAGATCAACGCAAAAGATTAAGAGACTACAAACGACCGCCAGATTTTAATCTTTTTTTACAAAATCACAGAAACATACCAGGTCAAGTTTATGGCAACACAGATAAAGGACTGACTGGTTTGTATCGCACTGTCGGAGCCACGACAATGCCAAAAGCAAGCTACCTTTTCTTTTCTCAATTCTCATTTATGAGATTTGACAGAGCTTTTGGTGAGCGAGTGAATACTGGCCATATTGACAAATTTGTAGTTCCTCTAGGTCTAAGTGCTGCTCTTACAGATGAATTTGAAATCGCTCTCAGTGGCGACATTGTTAATGAACAGGCAATCAACTTCCCGTTAATTAACGACTATGAAAAAACAGACCTAGAAGAACTTAATTTTCTCGGAAAGTATAAGTTCTTTGATAATCCATCCCAGCAAACCATGGGAGCTTTTGGATTTGGAGTTAGTAGCGCCATGGGTAAACAAGTCACTCGAAGAGCTACCGATGGCACAAGTTATCTTGGGTTCCTGTCAGCCTCAAAACTAACTGAAAAAGTAAATGTTCATGGACAAGTAGGGATTAACCTAGCTTCCGGCAAAGGCGCCACTGGCAATGAACATCCCAATAATCTTTTTTACAATATCGGATTCGAGATCCCGGTAGCAAGTCGTACGCGAACAATACTAGAAATTAATGGTCTAGATTGGGCAGGCTATGGAAACAATATTGATTTAACCGTAGGCGCTCGTTACCAAGTACGCGATGAATTCTCACTACAATTTGCTATGCCTATCAATGTTTTGAGATCGAACTTCCCACAAGATTACTCCAAAATGTTATCAGTCGGCTTAACCTTTAAGCTTTAGATTTTTTCAAAACCTTCCTGTAACGTAAAAATTCGCCGCAATAATCTAATTTATCGTAAAAGCTTCGCGCCCTATGGTTTTCATGATAGGCATGCAAGGTCATACAGAATGCTCCACCTTCTAATGCGAGAGCTTCGCTAGCTTCCATCAACTTATGTGCGATACCTTTGCCGTGATATTCAGGATGAACAACTATAACTTCAAGGTGCGAAGAAGGTTTACCACTGAGAATTTCATCACGAAAACTCACTAAACTGGTAGCTATAATTTGCCCAGAAATCTCAACCACCAATGCAAAAGCATCCTTTTGCGAACCTTCCAAAATTTTCTTATATAAAAAATAGTCACCCATCCAAAAGTCTTTGGCATCACGATCTTTAGGTACCGAAAAAGCAACTAAGTAAGGTAGCAGGGCCCTTATATGGCATAAATCATCCAAACTAGCTGGTCGAATTCTCACAATTTACCGTCTGTTGTTGCGAATTTTAGAACGACTGGATTCCTATTCTCAGTGTCTTGGTGCTGCCAAAGATTATGATCGAGGACTATGTAAAAATAACCCTTGTGAATAGCTAGACCTTCAGCCAGACCAAAAACATCCTTTTGTTTAAAAATTCGTCTAGCAGTATTCCCATAAGTCCACCTTCTCAAAACCCTAAAAGTCAGTGGATCTATTTTAACTATTTGCTGACGATTTCTAACCAAAGCATATAGATTCTCCGCATGAAAATGAGCCCCTGCAAAATCAGGAAAAACCCAGGATTTACCTTCCTTACGAGGATATTTATAACCGGAAGGGATTGTAAATTGAGATTTTAACTCCGCATTGGTCAATGTAAGTACATAACCCATCCTGAATTGACGCTCATTAAATATGTATATAGAACCTTTATCTTGATGACATGCAATCGCCTCTAAGCCTGCATTCTTAATACCCGAAAACGGATTCATAACGTATTTCTGAGAATGAAACGAGCTCCAGTTTGGTTCTATTAAAATGGGCTGATATATTTTTTTTTGAAGATTAATCTCCAGAACAGCGCGAGTACTCTCCTCAGCTAGATAAAACTTACCATTGCAGTAAGCAATTCCTTCAGTGTCAAAACGACCACTACTTCGATTTTTTGTATGCCACTCATTCAGCCAATTTATATCGAGCTGCATTGATTTAATCAAACGAGGCTTCGGGTGCAATTCTATACGAAAAATATCATTTTGATCTGACAGATCACTGACGGTATACAAATATTCCCCGTCACTCGTAAGACCAGATAAGTCCATTCGCTGAGGATAGGACCCCGTGTCTAGAATATATTGATCAACAAGCTTCAATCTAAAGACCTCTTCCGCGCCCACAGAGACACAGAAAAGACAAATATTGAAAAATAAGAATATTAACCTAATCAGAGTCTGACTCTTCATCATCTTCGTCGTCTAGGTCTAATGGTCCCTCTATCGAACCCTCTTGATCAAATTCATCAATCCACTCTCCCGGATCATTCAACGGATCACGATCTAGCTGCTTAGCTATTCCCGCAAGCACACCATTGACGAATTTGGCCGCTTTTTCATCACAGTAGGACTCAGTTAATTGAACCGCTTCGTTAATTACCACTGTTGCTGGAACTTCTATTTTGTGAAGTAATTCATAACTCGCTAGCCTAAGAATAACCTTTTCAAGATTTCCTAATCTTTCCATACTCCAGTTTTTTAGGTTTGCTGTGATCAAATCATCTAAAGATCTAGATTCTTCGATTACGCCCCTAAATAGTTCCGCCGCAAAGTTTTTAACAATAGCACCCGGTTTACGCTCTTCCAGTAAATAAACAAAGCATTGCTCGGCATCTTCGCCCGTAACGAAATGCGGAAACAGAGTCAACATGGCGTACTCTCGCC
>CAZYUV010000343.1:0-3088 GCA_964650625.1 uncultured bacterium | reverse complement strand
CTCGCTTACATACTTGTCGCATTCTGTGCCACTGATACATAGTCCTAATGGATAGCCTAGACACTTTTATGTAGTCAAGATTATGTTCCAGTTCAACCCATTCAAGTCGACGGAGGGGTCGGCCTAAACGCTTCATAATATTTGTGGCATAATGAGCAGCTGGTATAAGATAGAAATCGTAATCTTTTAGAGAAACAGCGGGATTTATTACAAATGCTCCGTAGACTCCTTTTTTGGATGCACGATTCAAAGCAAGTAATGCTCCGGCGGAATATCCTCCTACTATCACCTTGGCACATGAGTGTTTTAATAATGTGAAGGCTCGATTATATACTCTTTGCCAATCTTGCCATGAGCTATTTAAAAGATCTGTCTCGGATGTTCCGTGTCCTGGTAATCGGGGACAAAATACCGTAAAGCCAGCTTGATTGAGTTGTTCAGCAATAGGTCTCATCTGTTGTGGTGTTGCAAGTAAATCGTGACCTAGAAGAACACCTGTAGAATGTTCCTTATCAGCCCCTTCCAAAAGTATGCTTTGATGCTCTGACCATTCCTCCTCTGGATAAAGTAGCTCACTCGTTTCTTGAAGTGCGGACACATAATCTGATTTATCTTGCTCAAAAAGATGACCACAGACATCACGACGCAATTGTTTCAAACTTTTACCCATATTTTTTCTAATCAGTCGAGTGACGTCTTCTAATGGCTCCAGTCCATTAGCTAAAACTTCGATTTTGTTGGTCATCCGGATTCTATGAAAATCATTATTTGTTTCCAGTACTGTACGATTGATATGAATCATACCTTTATCAAACCTTAATAAATCATCTTGCTGTGCAACTAGAAAAAACTCCTCTAAAAGTTGGTATCCTTCGCCATTAATTATTTGTAAAAGGTTTCCTCTCAGTGAAGAGTGTACGTAGATATCCGGGAGTTCTCTAATTTCTAAAGCACTTGTATAGATTGCGAGCCTTAGCTTTTCCTCTTCTACTTCCTCAAGTGCCGCAGGTAGAGCTCTGATACAATAGGAAGCTAACTCATCTACGTTGATATATATGCGCTGATAAATCTCGGCCATACAGCGTTGTGTTAACTTTGTTCGCTGCCATTCGAGAATAAGGTTATTGATGTCTTCGTCTCTGAAAAACTTATGTAACCCTCGTTTGATTGGCATGAGGTGTGATAAAAAATCATCTAGATGAATAGCGGGCCCAAAGTGATGGTCTACATCTGTGTGTTTAAACAAAAAGTTGCCTTCTACTCGAAGTTCCTCTTCAAATCGGCCGCTGACTCGACCAAATAACTTTTTCACTAGATTAAGAAGAAAATTATCGCCTGTACGAAGTGGGTAATAGGAGATACTTAACGGTGATATTACGATGGATTTTCTACAAATTTCTTCGGGACCTGAAAAATTATAGGTATTTTCGTAGTATTGCATCGACACTCGGTCACCGGTATCTACGGCATTCAAATAGCTACGCTTAAATATTTCTGCCTTTAACGCCAGAACTGCTGCGCCAGTATGAGGAGGTCCCTTCTTAGTTGGGCAATCGAGAACAAATTTTCCTTTTTCGTAGACTGAACGGTTTTTAACCATATTACCTTCAGGAAATATGGCCCAATTATGTCGGCCAGTCATTAGGTCTCCAACAATACGGTTATTACGTCTAGGATCGTCCATAGGGAACGCACCACAGATACGAAGCCATTCGCCAAACCAGCCTACGAAAAAGATTTGATGCGCTAAAACCTGTAGCCTTCGTTGGGTCACAAGCCAATGAATGTAGGGTAAAAGGGCAGTTTCAATTCGAGTAAAGTGATTTGCTACAAATAGCGTTGGATTATCAGTTACGTTTTTTTCGCCTGCGTAAAGAATCTTCGTCTTTAGAATAACCTTGAAAAGGAACTGAAAGGATATTTTGCTAATAAAAAAAACTAAAGGTTCAATAAATTTACGCATGATTATGATTAGCAGAATCTAAACCAAAGCTTGGTATCATGACAAAAGAGACATCAATGCTCAGCTCGACACGCCATTTACATCTTACATCTTGTTGCACGGTATAAAAAATCTAGTTTATGTACTTTTGCACACAAAGACCGTCTCATGTTAGTTTTGCGTATGAATCTACTATTTTTGGAGTCATTTTACGGGGGTTCTCATCGTGATTTTGCTGACGGCTTCAAAAAATATTGGTCAGGTCAAGTAGACCTGATTACTTTGCCAGCTCGTTTTTGGAAATGGCGCGTTCGTGGGTCAGCATTCGAATTTATACAAAGAGTAAATAAATCAGAGTTGAGCAAATACGATGCTTTATTCGTAACCTCTTTAGTAGGATTGGCTGATATCAAATCTTACTGGGGTTCAAGTTGTCCTCCCATTATTTTGTACATGCATGAGTGCCAGTTAAATTACCCTTTACCTAAAGGAGAAAGTCTCGATGCTCATTTTGTTATAAGTGATTTTTCAAATTTAATTCATGCGGATAAAATCCTTTTCAATTCTGAAGTTCATAGATCTAAATGCTTTGAGGGATTGGCTAAATATATGAGAAAAATGCCAGATTTTATTCCACGAAGATTTATAGAAAATCTTCCAGAGAAAAGTGAAGTTATATATCCAGGTTGCCACTTTGATCATATGAAAGATTTTGTTGATTGGCCTAAAAAAAGCCTCACTATTGTTTGGAATCATCGTTGGGAATTCGATAAAAAGCCGGATGAATTTTTCTCGGTTTTATACAAGCTTAAAGATTCAGGTGTACCGTTCAGATTGCGTGTATTGGGTGAAAACTTTCAAATGAAACCAAAGGTCTTTGAGGATGCTCGAATAAAATTGTCTGCATTTATTGATCAATGGGGATATGCAGAAGATCGAGAAACCTACTATGAGCACTTAAGAGATAGTCAAATAGTTATTTCCACGGCAATACAAGAAAATTTTGGGATTTCTGTAGTGGAAGCCATGGCTATGGGATGCTTTCCCTTGTTACCAAAAAGACTATCTTATCCTGAAATCCTGCCTGAAACGTATCATTCTCATTGTTTATATCGTGGTAGTAGAGATTTAAATTCTCGACTAAAA
>CAZYUV010000342.1:0-3089 GCA_964650625.1 uncultured bacterium | reverse complement strand
ACTCCAATCTGCGTCAATCCGTAAATCAGTTTTTTACCACCACTCCTCAAGATTCAACTAAACGTATCCAGTCATTACTAAGTGCCTCGATGGATCTTATTTCGGCCAATGTCGAAGCAGAAAAGAACAGCGTTCTATCGGGAACTACCAACCCCGTTGAAATCTGTGCTCAAAAACTTCTGGAGGTGGATCCAAGTCTTTTGGAAAATGACGCTACCGATAATCTAATTAATGCCTGTAATTTGGTGGAAGAAAACGTCAAATTAGCAGTCTCTGTGGTCGGAGATCCTGCAGCAAAAAAAGCTGCGCTTGAAAACATTACTGAGTTGGCTAATAATTTTGATTCAGAAACCTTAAGTCGTATTGCCACCAGCCCAACCCCTTTCGAATTCTTAAACCTAACCTCACGCCTTGTTTCTTTTCCTGCAAATCTCGTGGATGCTTTGAGTGACAATCAGACAGCCTCAGCAGCTCTTGCCGCGCTCCTTGGACAATCTTCCGAACTGCTTGCACAAGCCAAAGGGATTGACGCACAGGCTGCCTTGCAAAATGATACTCGAAAAGCCGAAATCTTGGCTGCCATAAAAGCTCTTGAAGCTGAAAACACACGCCTAGAAAAAGTATTTACGATCAGTTCTGACCCGGATGAAATTGTTAAACGAATGGCTGATTATATCGCCAATGGTGGTGATCCAACTAAAATTAATGAAGTGTCTGATCTTCTTGAAGACAGTTTTGCGGATGGCACTCCAATTGACTATGGAAAGCTGGTCGATGAAGTTCGTAAAACCACCCACAATCCGGTGGATATTATAAGCGATCTCATCAAATCATCTTCTGACAAATTGCTTGGTATGAAGGTTTTTGCTGAATCGGCTCATCTACTTAGCGCAGAACAGCTTAATAGAATCCTCAACGACAAAACTATTAAAGATGAATTTGCTCTGGACAGAAACATTATTGCTCTAGCAGGTCGTGACAAGGAAGTTCGTGTACGTGATGGTAGTTATACTTTAGCACTCGATGGTAGGCGTTCTTTCGATCCTCAGGGGGATACTAATCTTCGTTATACATGGCATGAGATAGATGAATTTCGAGGAAGTATAATCGCTACGCTGGCAGAAAACAGTGCTTCCCCACAAGTTAGTCAAGCTCTGTCTAGTCCAGATGGATTCAAATATTACCGTCTGACAGTTACAAATAGTGATGGAACAAAAAGTAGCGAAGATGAAATCCGCATCAATTTCTACAGACACCCATTACCTGTTGTAATTTTCTCACCAGCCTATATTTCTACTGAACCAAATGAATTAGTAACAGCCTCTATTGCAGATAGTTACTATCCAGAGGGTGATACAATCAATAGCTATAATCTGGAACAAGTGAGCGGACCTACTGCAAACGCCACTCTAGTCGGAACAGACCTAAGTTTCACACCAACTCTTTCGGGAATCTACACATTCAGAGTATCAGCTACGGTTGAGGAAGCCACAACTAACGTAGTAGGCAGCACTCTTTTAACGGTAAGAGTTCGCGATCAGTTCCCTCCAGAGGTTGATGCCGGACCGGACGCCCAAATTAAAATAAGCACGGCTCACAAACTAGAGAATTTCAGTTTTTCACCCAATGAAGCACGGCTTACATACAATTGGAGTCCTGCTCTTTTTCTTGATAATACGAGTAGTCAGGAACCTACTTTTACGCCTGAAGAAGATGGTGAATACGAATTTACACTCACCGTAACTGATGAGTTTGGAAACAGTGGCGAAGACAAAGTTCGAATTGAAGTCGTCAGAAGCTTCGCCCCTATAGCCGTTACGACAGAGAGTGTTGAGGTTGATTTTAGAGCATTAAGTACTGACATAGTGGAAGTCAATTTAGAAGGCTGTAGATCATTCGGTATTGATCAACCAATTACGAATTATTCTTGGACGAGTACCACTTATACTTCCGCAATAGAGAACTCTAATGCTTGCTCTACGGTAATAAAAATTGACGAATCCAATTACGTTGAACCTAGCACGGAGCACTTCTTTTTGACCGTTGAAGATGGCGTCTCTGCTAACGAGGGTACTTTTTCGGTTCGTGTTCTACCTTCCACCTCTCTGCCCCCACAAATTATCCTAGAAACTTTTCCCGAAAAAACTATTTACACTGCTGGTGAGGAATTAGATATTGAATCCTGGAAGTCTTACAGTTATAACGATAAACCCTTACTTTTCAGCTGGACACCATTGAATCAGGAATCTCGTCGAGTCTCTAAAACACTGCGATCACGATTTCAAGGAATTCAACGAGATACATTAGAAGTGTCTGTCCCCAATCCTCTTGGTACAACCAACACAGTAACAAAAACTTTTCAATATCAATTAACTGTTACCGAGCGAAATGCTGACAACACACTTGGACTAAGTTCTTCTCAAATTGTAAATATAGAAGCAGCCCAAGTATGTCCAATTTCGCCTGTAATTAGAAGTCTCGAGGCAAGTCAGCTCAGCTACCGTGAGGGCGCTAGCATGAACATCTTAGAGCTTGAAGCCGATTATGGAGCTCGCTGCCAAACTGCTGACGGGCAAGATCACCCGCTGCAAATATCCTGGGGGTATGATAGCTCTACATTCACCCCTACAACAAGCGCGGTGACAGACTCAATTATTTTGACTCTTGCCCTAGATAATGTGGGCAACGAACCAGTAAAGCAAGATATTACATTCTCTGTTACAGATACACTCAACAGTAGCACTGCTGTTGAAACCATTAGTATCGAGATTTTACCAACATTAACCTGTGAACTTACATTCAGCTTTCCTGGAAATGAAGCAGATTCTAGTGATATTTACACCTTAACTCCAGAACGCTCCTACGTTTTAGCCGGTAATTTCGACTGTAGCGATCCGTTAGTCACTTATCCGCAAGAACCTAGTGAAATAAGGGTTTACAAATTCCCTGTTAGTATCGATCAATCAGGTTCCGTTACTCCAACCGGGAGCGATGTACTAATTTATGCTCATGATAGAGGAAATTCAGCCCCCGCTTTTGAATTTACCACTACTGTCCCATTCACAGGTGCTGAGCAAAGTGGCTTTAAA
>CAZYUV010000341.1:0-3093 GCA_964650625.1 uncultured bacterium | reverse complement strand
AGTTTTCAATAACCCCACCAGTAGTTTCTAGATTGAATAGGAATTCGGGGTCAACAGAAACTACCACTTGATCACTTAAAGACTCCACCAAAGTGTTAATGGAATTTGCAATGTCTTTAGTGGCAAAATCTGCAGAGATCTCTTGATCATTAAGTAGTAAAGTTTGGCCTTCGACTTGTCCGTCAAAACTACCATCGGAAGCATCTTTAGCAATAATTTCCATTACCTCAAGAGGATCTGTATCATCATTTGAACCAAGATGGGATATGGCCGATAAAATTAATCCGTAATTCAACTGATTTGATTCTATTTCAGATACGGAAACCGTAGAGTCTGTGATTATAGATGGTGTAGTTACAAGGATGTCCGATAAGGAATAAAATTCCGAAACCTGATTAATCGCGTTTTGTATTGAAGTTTCATTCAACTCAGATTCTTCTGACACAATAGCCGCTGCTACGTGGGTTAATGGAGAAACCATCGCAGGCTTTGTAACGCTAAATTTTGGTACCACTGAGTTCATTGATCGGTTGAGCACCTTCGTCAATCCGGTAGCTTCATCAGTATATTGACCATCAAAAGCTTCGATCACCAATGGACCGCTGTAGCCAGTCACTGGCAGACTATAAGAACCATCTGCAGCAGTCACAGCAGTTCCTATCTGATCTCCACGGACTCCATTCAAAACTTTGTAAGCCTTCACCGTGGCACCAGAAACGGGACCTTTAATTACCGAACCTCGCAGAACGGAAGATGAGGTCGAAACAGGGTTCTGCTTCAAGTCCGCAGAACCTAGTGCGTCAGAAACACCACCGCCACCACAACCACTAAAAAGGCCCGCAAATAAGAGAGCAAAACCCAAAATTAAAACTTGCTTAAACTGCTTGAACATAGGATAGAAGATCAAAACATACACATTAATTGCTTAAAAATACAGTATTTTGTCATTAAAAATCAAAGACTACGAATACGGTAGGTTTAGTAGTACAATACTGCACCTAGTTGCTTCAGAGGTTGATTTAGTTTTTAATGCATGAATAAATTTGCCCACTATGAACATTGAATATGGAGGAAGAAAAAATGTCTGACGTAAGCTACTCCCGAGGCTTGGCAGGTGTAATTGCCGACGAATCCAAAATCTGCACTATCGATGGTGAAAAAGGTGAACTATATTACAGTGGTTACCCAATACAGACCCTAGCTCGCGAGTCGACCTATCCCGAGACCGTGTACCTGTTGTTGTATGGCAAATTACCTAACCAAACTCAACTCAACGAATTGATCAGTAAACTAAAGGACAATAGTAAAGTTCCGGCTTATGCTCTTCAGATGCTTCAACAATGTCCCAAAGACGCTCATCCCATGAGAATTCTGCAGCTTTTAACAGCTGCATTAGGAATGCATGAAAATCAAGATTCCAGTTGGAATATGACAGAAAAGCGAGAAGCCGCTATTAAACTAATCGCCGCATACCCTACGATAGTTGCAGCAGCTTCAAGACATAGACGCGGACTTCCAATTCTAGAGCCTCGTAGTGACCTTGATCATTCTGCTAACTTTTTATATATGCTTCAAGGCGAAGTACCTAATGAAAAAATTGTTCGTATGTTTGACATATGTCTAATCCTCCATGCTGAACATACTTTCAATGCCTCTACCTTTACTGGTAGGGTCGTAGGCTCAACATTATCCGATCTACATTCAGCCGTCGCTGCTGCTGTAGGTGCCCTGTATGGTCCACTACACGGAGGCGCCAATGAAAGAGTCCTCCATATGGTTGACGAAATTGGATCGATTGATAATCTAAACTCGTGGTTCGAGACTGCCATGGCGGAAAAGAAGAAAGTTATGGGTATGGGTCATCGAGTATATAAAACGATAGACCCAAGAGCTAAAATTTTAGGCTCTATGCTAGAGGAACTCGCTAGTGAAAAGAAAGATACGTCCAATCTTGAAATACTCAAAGCTTTACAAGCCAAAATGGCCGCAAAAATGCAAGCATCGGGTAAAGAAATATGGCCAAATGTAGACTTTTTTTCGGGCACACTCTACACCCTTATGGGAATTGAACCCATTGACTATACACCTATCTTCGCGCTTTCTCGCGTGGCAGGGTGGACAGCTCACATACTAGAACTTTGGAATGATAACCGGCTTTATCGACCTAAAGCTTATTATGTAGGCGAAAAAGACCTCGAGTACACACCGATTAGCAGTAGATAGTGTTAATTTAGATTCTATTGGTTTATGGAGCTGCACCTAAATTGTGCAGCTCCTACTGTTTATGAAGCTTCTATTCGTAGTAATTTTTTTTATTCAAACTTCCCTGTCTTCTTCGCAAGACTTCAGAATGTACTTGAAGTCTGTTAAATCAGATTTGAAATTACTTTCTATCAACCGTGTACATCTCAATGCACATGTAGTCAAATTAAAAAAAGATTATCGATTCATGAAATCTAGACCTCACTGGCAGAAGTTTAGTGAAGAAACTAGTGACACTCGATTCATTACGTGGCTAGCTGAAAAAGCTTCGTTTAAACCCGTATGGAAATCTGTTAGTCGTTATGCTCGTCCTGATTCACAACAAACCTTTGACAAAGGCAACAAAAAGAATTCTAGTAATCTTGAATTACCAAAGAATCAAATTAGAATTAAAAAAGCTTTTAAGGCTAATTCAGATTCGTTAAAGGCCATAGAATCAAAATATCATGTTAATGCAGAAATATTAGTGGTTCTGGCAGCAATGGAATCCAGACTTGGAAAATTTCGACTTAAGTATACAGCTCACGAAGTTTTTTTATCTCAACTCTTATTACTTGAAAAATTTTCAAAATGGATAGATAGCGATCGTCTAAAGCGTCTAATGAGGTCCGCGCGTCGGAATCTAGTATGTCTTTACCTTTGGGCGAGCACTACAGGTCAACAGCAAATAGAATCTAATTGGGCTGGAGCATGTGGAGTCGTTCAATTTCTGCCCTATAATTTTTGGATGCTAAGAGACGGCAGTGGAGATAGTGAAATTCAACTTCATAATCTAGCTGATGGATTCGCATCATCAGCGTTTTTCTTGAACCAAAAAGGCTGGAATAAAGA
>CAZYUV010000340.1:0-3098 GCA_964650625.1 uncultured bacterium | reverse complement strand
GCAGAACATTCACCACAACATTATCCGCAGACTCAGTAGAGCCGCCTGTAGGCTCAACCACTGGAGCTTCATCTACTTGAGTTACAACCTGCGTCTGCAGTTCTTTTAACAGAACAGTCTTGATTTGAATTAAATTAGCGCCCTCTTCTTTAAGCTGTTTAACCCTATCAAAGAACTTCAAAGCTGAATCTTCAAACAAGATTGAATTATTATCTCCCCGAATACTCCACTGATTGAGAAGATCGCGACACTCACGAATGCAACGGCGAATAAAAGGCTCTTTAAGCCCTGTAAACTTGCATATGTCATTTACCGTATAAGAGTAATTCATACAAAACACCTCTTGAAACAATACTTTTTGTATGACGAAGTGTATCAAACACTATTAAAATAGGGCAATATTATTTTTTACTAAGTAATAATTATTAACTAACTGGAAGATTAAATCAGGAAAGAATATAATTCTCACGCCGGTTAAAATATATCTATAGAAAGGTAATCTTTATGGAAGGTTTAATCTCATTAATTGTTTTGGGTGCAGGGGCTTTATTATTTGGGTTTATAGTCTTTACAACCTTTATCCCTATTCCCCTATATTTAGAAGCAGCTGCTTGTGGTGCAAGAATTGGACTTATGGATTTATTCCTCATGAGGTTCCGCGGTATACCACCTTCAATCATTGTGAAAGCAATGATCATGCTTACTAAAGCTAATGTACCCGGGGCAGATAAGGCACAACTTGAAAACCATTTCCTGTCGGGTGGCAACGTACAGCTAGTGGTTGATGCTTTAATTAGCGCATCAAAGGCCCGATTGCCGTTAGATTTCAATACTGCGACTGCCATCGATCTTGCCGGTAGAAACGTACTACAAGCCGTTCAAATGTGTGTGACGCCAAAAGTAATCAAGACTGACTTAGTGGAAAATATGGCAAAAAATGGAATTCAGGTTAAGGCAAGAGCACAAATCACTGTGAAAGCTAATATTCAAAAATTGGTAGGTGGCGCCGGCGAAGAAACCATCCTAGCACGGGTCGGGGAAGGTATTTGTACTCGAATTGGTTCTTGCACAAATCATGCTGAGGTACTAGAAAACCCTGACAGTATATCTGAAGCCGTAGAATCAAGAGATCTTGGCAAAGACACCGCTTTTGAAATTCTCTCTATAGATATTGCCGATGTGGACGTCGGTCGAAATGTTGGAGCAGGTTTACAAATTGAACAGGCAGAGGCCGACAAATCTATCGCCGAAGCCAAAGCTGCTCAAAGGGTAGCAAACGCACGAGCACTCAAAGAAGAGATGTTCGCTAAAGAGCAAGAAATGCGGGCTAATCTAGTGGAAGCCGAAGCTAAAATTCCGCAGGCCATCGGTCATGCTATGCGCGCTGGAAATCTTGGCGTCATGGACTACTACAAACTGAAGAACGTTGAAGCAGATACCGATATGAGAAACTCCATATCTAAATTAGGGCCAGACCTTGATTTGGAGGGGGATAATTAAGAATGCGGGATGGCAAGTTTTTAAAGGAAATTGAAGAGCTAATCGACATTGCTCACAAAGCACATTCTGGCACCTCAAAGCAGGATCTAAAACAACAATTTCAAGAGCAGATAAATCAAGCTCAAAGAGCTAATGAAAGTCAGAAGTCCAAACTAAGTGAACAAAAAAAATCGAAAAGAAAAAGTCGACTCACGGGAACCCAAAAAGCTTTTATACTCTCCGAAATATTACCGCGAAAATATTAAGCCTAGTGAAGGTATTCAAAGGCTCACGCAGAGCCTTGATACCAAGACCTTCAATCGAACATATCTTTGACTTTGTCGGTGATTCTATCAAGCAAATCTTTCTCTTCGGGAATCTCCTCACCCATTGATTTCGCAAACTCAATTAATAGTTCTTTCGATCTCATGGGTAATTTTTGGGGTGTGAATACCGTTACGGTAACCAATTGATCCCCTTTGGAGCCTGTATGCACATCAGGTACACCTTCTCCTCTGATTCGAAAAATTTGACCACCTTGCGTGCCTGCAGGAATACTTAATTTTACACTCGACGTAAGGGTTGGAATTTTGAGGGTGCAGCCTAGAGCAGCCTGTACAAAACTTAATTTTTGCTCTAGATGGATATTGTTACCATCGCGCTCAAAGAACTCATGTTCGCTGACTCGAATCAATAGATAAAGATCTCCTTGAGGACCTCCATTGGCACCAGCTTCACCCTCTCGCTTGAGCTTGATTCGATAACCATCATCCACACCAGGAGGAATGGTAACAGAGAGTTTATTGGATTTTTTAATTGCGCCTCGCCCATTACAGGTACCACAAGGATTCTTAATAATCGTACCCACCCCATTACAATTATGGCATGTGGTAGCAATACTCAGAATTCCTTGGCTTCTTTGTATCTGACCTTGACCATGACAAACAGGGCAAGTAACGATATCAGTCTCATTGCGAGCACCTTTACCATTACAGTCTCCGCAGATTTCTGTTCGAGGCACCGAAATATCCATCTTAGTCCCAAATACAGCTTCTTTAAAGGAAAGCTCCATTTGATATTGAATATCGTTGCCACGGCGAGGACGGTTACGACCTCTACCACCACCACCAAAACCGAAAATATCGCCAAAGCCAGAGTCTCCAAAAATTCCCTCAAATATATCACCCATATCAAAAGACTGATTGAAGCCACCCGACCCACCTTGAAAAGCTGCATGACCAAACTGGTCATAAGCAGATCTTTTCTTAGGGTCAGAAAGTACATCATAAGCTTCCTGAACTTCTTTGAATTTCTTTTCAGCACCAGAATCACCCGGATTACGATCAGGATGATATTGCATAGCGAGTTTACGGTAAGCCTTTTTGATATCTGGCTCAGCAGCACCCTTGGCTACACCTAGAGTATTATAAAAATCTTCTTTACTCATCCTCTTGCCTCTTTTAATCCCGATGAAAAGTTCAGGGCAGGGAAACATTACCCTGCCCTAAACATCACTACTTTTCTTCTTCTACCTTTTCAAACTCAGCATCCACTACATTCTCGTCAGCTTCATCTGTGGAAGCTTCCTCTGCAGCAGCACCAGCTGCCCCGGCTGCTGC
>CAZYUV010000339.1:0-3101 GCA_964650625.1 uncultured bacterium | reverse complement strand
CCATAAAGTGATTTGATTTTAGTTCAGAGAAGTCATTCTGTCAAAAAATTTTTAAGCCTGGAACCATCTGCTCATACGCTTTTATGCAAAGCAAACAATAATAATAAAAAAGTCGTTTTATTTGACTCAAAAGTCTTCAAGATTTATATCAAACCGACTTTTTCTTTCAATCTTACCCTTACTTATTTTGAACATTCTGCCTGGCGAAATTCTTTCCAATTTTCTTCTGCTAGGCAGTTGTATAGATAAAGACCCCTTCTTGACGAAATAACTCGAATTACCAGAGTTTCCCTTGACCTTAAAAATTACACCTCGGCCATATACCCTTACATTTTCGTCTACAATCTCGAGAAACAGATGACTACTTTTCGAATGAACTACAAACTCACCCTCTCCAATCTCTAGTTCAACTCTATTTTTCAGCCCATTTTTTGAACCCTTAATATGCAGCAGCCGTAGTTTGCATCCCTTTTTCATTTCTAATCTAAAATCTAGCTCATGATCAAGTAGCTGAACGTCTCCCTCTGGGGCATGAAGATAAGACAACGATTTAAAACTATTCACAGTTTTAAGAGGCTCCCAATCAGAAATCTCATCATTACGCCAAAAAGCATTCCCCATAATTTTTATATTTGGCTGCTTGGTAAACTTGCTCGCAAGATCACTGGGACTTTGCTCATCAAACTTTCCATCTCTCATAAATAGTACCACAAGGAATAGAACGAGAAATATGCCCAAAAAGCTAAATATATTTGGATTCAAGATGCTGTTAATCTGCTCCATCCAAAGCTTCAAAAAATCCAAATTAAGCGAACTTGAGGAGCTCTGTTTAAGCTGAATCTTTTCTTTAATCACTTGATCGCTCGAATCAGTCGATGGCGTAGATTTCTGGTTAGTTTTGGTCTCCGTTATCAGTTGATTTTCTTTAGTAGAAGAAGATGAACCTAAATTTTGTTTTTCTTTTTTACGTAGCTCTTTCAAACGCTTTGCATCTGCGATGATTCCTTTGATCTTATTAAATGTATTAGATTTTTCATCGCCTGTTGATTTCGAATCATCTCCTGTAAGAGTTGAGTTTGCTGCTTCATTTTTTGACTTCAAAAGTTTGTTTCTCACCAAATCGCGAGTTTCCTGCAAAATTTCCTGTTTTGCATCGTGCCAGGCTTCCTTAAAATCGGCAGTAATTGATTGGAATGGTGCACCTAATTTTTTCATAATATTTTTGCTTTTCTGCTTAGAAGGCTGCTTTTTAGGTTTTGACAATTGCTTGTCCAAGGTCTCGTCCTCTGAGGGAGAATCCTCTGAAAAGCTAGCCCCAAGCTCAGTCTTATCCAAATCTTCAATTTGAGGACTCACATAATCACTACTTAGCAAGCTAAGCAGAGCGTCCTCAAACAAACGTACACTAGCGTAGCGTTCAGTTGTGCACACTTGTCTTGATTTTTGAATGATCGATCGAAATTTGGCTGGTATTTTACTGCTTGATAAGATTCTAGTGGGATGCTCACCCTCGGTGACGCAGAAAAAAAGCAGTGAACCGAGCGAATAGACATCAGCTGTTTCATCGAGTATTACACCGGACTCCCAAACTTCAGGAGCTGAGTAACCAGGCGTAGGGTTGAAAAAGGAACGTGTTGAATTACTGTAATTTGAACTTCTTAATAAAGAAACTCCGCCGATCTTAACGAGACCATCGATACCTACAAAAATATTATCTGGTCTTAAATTAATATGTAAAACCGACTTTTGATGCAATTCATTCAAAGCCAGAATAACTTGAAAAAAAACTAGTAATAAACTGGAGCTACCGGGCCCAGTTTCAGAATAATCCTCTAAATTCAAACCATCGAAACTCTCCATAATTAGTAAACATTCAGTTTCTTTTACTTCAGAATTAACGATCTTAAAAAGGTTTGGTGAATCAAGATCTTGTAAACTCTTGATAGTATCATAATGTAAAGATAGTTCTGATTGTGATGCAGGCTTTTGCGTAAGAAGTTGTTTAATAAAAACTCTAGAATTAAGCTGTGAGGTATCTACCGCCTCATAAAGTTTGTAATTATATCTTGATAGTATAACCCTCTTCGCTTGATAGCGACCCTCGAAAAATTCTTCAAACTTTAGGTGATCTTCAACATTAGATTTATCCATGCTTTTTAACTCGTCTCATAGGACTAGTAATAATTATACTATCAGAGCTTCTTATGATTTTGGTCTGAGCTCAGATGTTCTATTAATAACATACCAAGGAAACTCACTTCGCTGAGTCTTATCTGGAAAACCCACAGTCCCAAGAACAGTCGTACGCTTTTTGCGATCCTCCTCTTTTAAGCTACCTGCACTCTTTTCGAGAAATCCTTGCTTACCCATTGCAGTAATTCGAAAATGGATATTATTACCTTTTGAGGCATTCAATCCAGTTGAATCATTAGCACTTTCAATGGAAAACTCTACCATTTCAAATTTACTTTGAGTGACAGGTTTACGATTGCGGTAAACGCGGTTCGTCTCGCTATCAAAGTAGTACGTAACAGTCTCTACTTTAGAGCCACTAAGCTCGTCAGGTTCCAAGGAGAACGCATCAAACTCAAGAACATTATTTAAGCCGCCATTTTCTGACTTCACCATAATTCTATTATTTGCGGTCCAAACAGCAGATTTCAAATCATAAACTAATTTCTGATAAAGAATATAACAAGCCATTAGACCTTCGGCTTTGTTAGCAGAACGCTTGTAAGTATTAATCCCTGCATTATAAACGAGATAAACACCACCAAAAAATGTGCTTAGGAGTACGACCGAAACGATTAGTTCAATCAGAGTAAAAGCTTTATTTTTTACAAAAATATTCATTGCTGTAACGGGAAATCCTGCAAGAGAGAAACATCCCTGCGTCTTACCAATCTTTCGAGAGTATAATTTTTAGTTTTTTGACCGGGGCCTGGAAAACGCCAAAAAATCGTTACCACCAATTTACCAATGCCATCTTCGAGTTCTTGAAAGAAAAGATCCTCTTTGTACCCAGCCTGACTGAGTCGACTCTGATACTCTTCCGGTATTTCTGCACTTGTGTTTCCCACCTGAATCAAATTACTTGTGGA
>CAZYUV010000338.1:0-3109 GCA_964650625.1 uncultured bacterium | reverse complement strand
CTGTTAGGTGGCAATTGGAGAGCTTCTAATGCAATTTCCAAAGCATCTGTACCATTACCGACTCCGATACAATATTTACTTTGCACAAATCTAGCAAAATTTTCTTCAAAATCTTCGACAGATGGGCCACCTACAAAAGCACACGAATCTACAAGCGATTTTATCTTATTATGTATATCAGGTAATTGTTCGACTTGATTTTTAAGATTTAAGAAAGGGACTTTTACTTCTGATTTCATTATATCCATATCGGCACCTCACTGGCTTTTTTGCAAAAAGAGTCTCTTTTAAACAGCTTTCAAATCCTCTGTGAACAATTTTGTAAAATGTTATCATGTAAGTAGTTCTATGCTCTGGGAGTAAGTTGGAATGAATTCCGTTAAGAAATATGTCATCGACTATTGTAGGGCTTCAAAATGTCCTGTTCAGGAAAGTATTGATCAGCATAGAATAAATGATGGTTCAGAAGGGGATATCCGTTTAATCAAACATGCTCATTGCGTACGTTGTGATATTTGGAGATTACGAAAATTTCTCGAGGCTCAGGGAGTTCGAATTGTGGCTCCAGATGATGAAGAACCTACGGGCTTATACTAGTATTTTTTAATACAGCGGATACTTACGATTTAGTAGATTAATAAGTGTTACGCTAATGTGATTATGGGCGTGTCTGCAAAAAAACCTTTCGTGTTTATTACTCTAGGTAGCTATGGCGATGTGTTACCCATGTTGAGTATAGCTCAACAACTTTCCGACAATGGTGAAAGGGTTGTGTTTTTAAGCAATGGTTACTTTAAGCATTTATTTGAGAGCATCGACATTGAGTTTATACAGCTAAGTTCCTCACAAGAATATGAACATCTTATTAGCACAGTTAATGTAAATAGTACTTACGATTTAACTGTGGCTTTAGTTAAACATTTACTATTAGAGCCAATAGATTCTGTTCTGACGTGTTTGGAGAACATTTCTAGAGAGGGCAATATTATTCTTATTGCAAATGGAACTAATTTGGGAGCTAGGCTATATCACGATAAAACTGGTTGTGATTTTGTAAGCGCCTATTTTGCTCCATGCGTGCTTCCTTCAGGTCAATTCTTCCCCAGATTGTTTAGGTGGCATTATGTAAACCTTCTGCCCTTTTCTTTGAGAAAAGTAGGTTTAAAGCTAATAAAGTTTTTTATAAACTTCTTACTATTGAATAGAGTTAATCGTTTAAGATTTGTATCAGGATTACCAAGGTCTCGTAATGTACTGGATTTGTTTCACTCCCCTCAGTCGATTATAGGCTTATACCCTCAAAAATTTTTAGGTATAACGCCTGAAGATTGGCCTACACAATTTCAAACAGTTGCTTTTCCAATATTTCAAGATAATTTAGATATAAGTGAATCTCTCGAGAAGTTTTTGTCTATGGGCACAGAGCCAATTTTAGTATGCAGAGGAACGCCCAATACAAGAGTAGAAAATTTCATGGAAAAGGCGTCTAGGGCTATATTAAATTTAAACGAGAGAGCGATTCTGGTTTCTGGACATTTTCAGAAGAAGTCTGATTCATATAATGGGGATGTTTTTTACGCGAATTTTTTACCATATTCTCGAGTAATACCAAGATGCAAGGCAGTTATACATCACGGTGGCATTGGAACCAGTGCTCAATGCTTGAAGTCCGGTGTTCCACAGTTGATAGCACCTTGGGGAGTTGATCAATGGGATAATTCAATGCGGCTAAAAGATTTAGGGGTGGCATTAGAGTTAGATGACCAGGAGGGTTCGAGTGTAAAAATTGAATCCAAATTGCGTCAACTTCTCAAAAATAGTCAAATTAAGCTTAGATCTAAACAAATGGCAGAATTCAAGGACGACTATTTGGGCGCTGAGGTAGCAGCTCAATACCTTTTAGAGTTTCGAGAATTGAATGAAAGTAGTTAATTTGGAAGATCCAATAACGTCACCTTTGATCTTCTAAATTAATTAACTCTTTTTTCTCATCTCCAGCATAGGAATACAACTTTCTTTTACCATCTACAAATGTTTCCAAATGTACAGGTCGCTGCCAAATATATGCAATATTAGCCAGAGTATCCCAAGCGTAATCTTGCCTCAGATCGCCCTCATGGTGATGCTTTAAGTAAAGCTCACCACGATTTTGGTAGTTACCGTCATAAACCAAAATATGTGGAATGCCAAAGTTCGCTAAATTCTCCAGAAGTTGATTTTTTATAGACTCAAAACTACGATCACTAATGAGCCATTGACCTGTTTGCTGATCAAAATTGTACTTAAACATCTTATGCTTGTCGCAGAAATCTTCCGTCAGATATTTATCAACTAGAGAATAATCGTTTTCTATGAGGCGGCACTCAAAGATTTTTTCACGTCCAAGACCGAGTTTCTTATCCCAAGCCAATTTTTCATTTCTGGAGGTACATTCATCCCATTCTCTTCCAAATTGGCCCTTATTCCAGCGGTCTTCAATGTCGTGCAATAAAGTAAAACCTAGCAAGTATGGATTAAGTTGATGGGGATGACGTGCGAGAGTCCCGGAGTGGTCCATGGCAAAATCTATAAAATCTCCTGACTCTAAAAAGCTTTCGGTCATTAGTTTGAAGTGCCAATAACTTGCCCAACCTTCGTTGATAATTTTTGTATAACCTTGTGGAATGAAGTAGTAACGCTCTTTACGGATTATATAGAGAATGTCTTCTTGCCATTTCTTTAATGGGGCATGCAATAATAAGAAATACAGAAGATCTTTCTGTGGGCGTGAGGGAAAGCATTGAGCTTTTTTGACAGTCTCTTCCAATTGTTTCTGCTTGAATTCTATGTACTCTTTGCTATTCAAGAAAATCTCCATGTAGTCTGGATTTTCTGGATTACTTTTACGTTTTAGAATTCTCAAAAGTGCTTCTTCTGTTTCCATTTCCTCGGAAGGAGTGGCACTCTGAGAGGGCATGGATAATGGTGAAATATGATCTTGTATTGAGATACAGGCATCTAGGAAGCGTTCAACTTCATCCAATCCAAATTGTCTGATATAGCGATCTACGCGACTTGCGTGATTTGCCATTTCATCCATCATGTTTTTATTGGTATTTTGAAAGTAAAT
>CAZYUV010000337.1:0-3114 GCA_964650625.1 uncultured bacterium | reverse complement strand
CCATCTGGACTGGGCTGCTCTATATAACTGAGGGTGATACCCCACTGACTACCATCACCCAAGACCCGTTTATATTGTGGCAAATCATCAGGCGTGGAAATGATTAGTATTTCTCGGATACCAGCGAGCATTAATACAGTAAGTGGATAATAAATCATTGGCTTGTCATAAACTGGCAAAAGTTGTTTACTTACAACTTTAGTCAAAGGATGCAATCTAGTACCGCTACCTCCAGCTAAAATTATACCCTTCACTTCTCCTCCAATCAAAACTCAAATCTACTTCAAATATTAAAAAATCTCGTCTAATAGTTTATACACATGACGAATCCAATTGCGATTGTAACACACCAGTTAAACTATACAGAGTTGCTACTAAATTCCGATGTTTGTAATCTAAAATTGTAAACATCGGAGAACTTTAGTGGTTTTGGAAAAATCATAACCAAAAATGATAGAGATATTCCTCACACTCGAATGAAAAGCCACATTTTTCATATAATCTACAGGCCGGCAAGTTGTCCTTTTGAGTTACAACTTGAGCGAAAGAATAATTTTCAGCAGAAAAATAGCGTAGAGAATCCATAATTAAACGATTACCAATTTTTCTACCTCTGTATCTCTGATCCACCGCAACTAGGCCTATATCTCCTCGTCCATTTTTTTCACCTAAAGTTACCATTCCTGCAATATCTTCGTTTTCATGAATTACTAAAACTTCCTTTGCTATTTCCCCAAGAACAGATCGTCTTATCCAAGTCTTATACATTGCAACAAATTTAGACCGTGGAAAATTTGGATCTGTAGCAAACCTTGAATACTCTCCACTGGAAATCGCTAATTTCTCCAAGCAATCGTAGGACATCGATTCATTGAAAGGAATTGCGAAAGACTCGAAATTTGAAATATTCAATTTTGAATCTTGTAGATTGTTAACGTAAGTAACTTTTATGTCTACCAGTCGACCTCCCAAGCATTCTGCAATAGAATCATCCAGTCTACTATTACAGAATATATACAGAAGTTCGATCTTCTTTTTTGTTAACTCCTTAATTAACTTCTTCAGCTCAATTTCCTTTATTGAAGTGATTTGCAAACACGCTACAGTGAATCCAAAAAATTGAGAGTCCCATTCTAAAATTTCGTAGTTCATAAAACCCATACGTCAAAAAATGATTTCTTATCTTTGAGCTACTACAAACCCTTACCATAATGATTAAAATAATAATCTTGGTAACTATCATCACGAATACTATTCATCCAATCCTTGTTATCAATAATCCATTTAATATATAAAGGCAGATCTTCTTCGAATCTATGCAACTGCGACCAACCTAATTCTGTCTCTATTTTGAGCGAGTCTACAGCATATCGCCTGTCATGACCGAGACGATCCTTAACGTAGGATATAAGGTTTTTAATGTCATTACCCAAGTATTCGCCAACGTGCTCGCAAATAAGATTGACAATATCAATATTAAACCTCTCCTGTCGACCACCTATAATATAAGTCTCTCCAAGACGTCCTTTATCAATTACTTTAAGTATCGCATTACAATGATCCTCTACATGAATCCAGTCTCGAACTTGCTTCCCATCGCCGTATACGGGCAATTTGCGCCCGTCTAAAGCATTTTGAATCATCAATGGCAATAGTTTTTCAGGAAATTGCCATGGACCATAATTGTTAGAACAGTTAGTAATAATTGCAGGAAAATCATAAGTCTCAACCCATGCTCGGACAAATAAATCTGCCGATGCTTTTGAAGATGCATATGGACTATTAGGTTTGTAGGGATTTGACTCTGTAAAAGGAGGGTCATCAGGCATTAGAGTGCCATACACCTCGTCTGTACTTACATGTATAAATCTCTTACCATGGTATGAATCCCAACTCTCCTTTGCTGCCGATAATAAAGCTACGGTCCCATTTACATTGGTTTGTACAAAAACATCTGGACCCGAAATTGAGCGATCTACATGGGACTCTGCAGCAAAATGCACTACGGTATCAATCTCATGTTTCGAAAACAAAGAATTAAGAAGTTTTTTATCGCAAATGTCACCCTTAATAAATACCAATCGATCTGAATTAGAAAGGTGGGGTTCTAATCGCCTAACATCCCCAGCATATGTCAATTTGTCCAAAATAATAATTGTATCTTGAGTTTTATCCAAAGCCTGCAGAACATAATTTGCTCCTATAAAACCTGCCCCCCCCGTAACCAACTGTTTACGTGACATCTTGATCCTCCAAAACACCTATAATAAGCTTAACTAAGACAAACTTATAGACCAACTAAAGTATGCTATACAACTATAAACCGATGGAAAATACTCTAAAATAAATAGATTTACAAATGATTGGTACAGAAAATGTACATGCTAATCTTATATCTATTCATCCCTTCTCCATTGCAATTGGTATTACTGGACTTCTAATGCGATCAATCGTAATACGCAGCCAAGGTTTTTTAGAATTACTATAATAGCTACGCCTAATATGTGAACGTCTTCTGGAATAGCGTCCAAATCGATCAGAATGAGTCGAGCTTTGTTCAACATTGCTACAAAAGGTCGATAACCAAAAGTTTGATACGATTTAAATTATTTTTCCGCTTAATAAAGAATAAACCGGCTTTCGTACATTACTCGTAAGTAATTTTACACTCCAAAACAACTACTCAAAAATCAATAACAAAGTAGCAATCGCGCTACAGATTTATTAAATATGTGGAAAAACGAAATCCTGCATGACTCCTCCAAAGATTTAAGCAACGATCAAACCGTCCGTCCATTAAAATGGATTAAACAATTTGAAATAAGCCCGTAATTATACTAGTTTTTGAACTTGCAATTACTATCCGATAACTTAGATGCAAAAACTTAGCGGTAAATTAATCTAATTTTAGATCTACGAGTAAACTTATGAAACGAGCACTAATAACTGGAATCACCGGACAAGACGGCGCCTATCTGGCGCAGCTATTATTGGATAAAGGCTATGAAGTCCACGGCATAAAGAGGCGATCTAGTCTTTTCAATACAGCAAGAATCGATCACTTTTTTCAAGACCCTCATGCAAATAATTTAAGATTTCACCTTCACTTTGGAG
>CAZYUV010000336.1:0-3134 GCA_964650625.1 uncultured bacterium | reverse complement strand
TGCTTGTAGGGTGTCAGAGAAAATTTTCATTCCATAAAAGAAGAGCCCAAGGCCACCTAAAAACTTAAAAATTGTATCGAACCAATCAATTTCCATAATGACGCACCTTGAAAAGTATGTATTTTATTTTTGGGGTAAGTGAATTCTTTGCTTTAACAATAAATTTCGTATGTTGATTACTGCTTGAAAGTATTGCGGGGTTTGGATTCCTGTCCTGAAACCCCTGAAAAACAGGCGCCGTTGTAGCCGAGCGGATGTACCACTGACAATATAAACAGATATCGTTAATTATCAAAATAAAAAATTAAAAATTTTTGAGAAGTAATTACTTACAGCAAACTAAGTAGTCTTTAAAACTGCTGCACTCGTATTACATCCAATTTGAAATGCTTCTTCAAACAGAGGTAAACCATACATGTCACTATTACATAGGAATATTTTTTCAATTCTCAGAGGTAATTTAGACGAACTCAGGCTTGGTAATATTTGCATGGTTTGAGGCATTGCCATGGCGTGATGCATTGGCCTAAAAATCATTTCTTGGATATAGGGTATTAATTCGGGACTTGAGTGTTTGAGATCATTTATCACTAGTTGTTGTAATTCAGCAGTGCTCTTAGAATTTAGGTCTCTAGAATTCCACTTTAATTTTGCGGAG
The DNA here is from genome assembly GCA_964650625.1 of uncultured bacterium. Lineage (GTDB taxonomy): Bacteria > Muiribacteriota > UBA6191 > UBA6191 > UBA6191 > JAYZAC01. Next base: position 2,476 of record CAZYUV010000336.1, on the reverse strand, counting down.
ATTGGAAAAAAGTGAGTTATAACTTGATTAGATTCAGAGTTTGACAATTGATGGTTTGCGTTTATGTAGCCAACTGATGAGCTGTTTATATCTACATTATCCCAACAGAGTGAGTGTTTAATTTCAGAGGGCAGTGATTGAAAGCTAATCTGGGTTGTCAGCCAAATCTTTTGTTCGCGCAATAAAATCGGCCAGACTTTTTCCAATTGATTCACATACCATGATTCTTTATTAAGATATTTAAGAGCGTGATTTTTTCCAGCAAAAACAAGGTTACTACAAACCTTGCGCCACCATTTTCCCTCATAATTTGTAAGTAGACATTCCACTCCTTTTGGGTGAGACCTTAATCCAGCCAAAACAGTATTCCACTGCATTTTTGACCTTGAAATGTTTTGTAGCATAGCGTCGACCAGCCAGGCATTACCTGAGCTACTCGTTAAGGTTTGAGGTATATCGTGATAAGGTCTGCAAGCGAAATAATGTAAGCCTACCCATGCAGAAACTTCGCTTGCCAAGCAACCGTAATCATCCATACAAGCGTAATTGACGACATATTCTACTTGTTCATCCCACATCTCCGCATTTTTGAGATATTCAACGAAATTTATATTGAAAAGCTCTAGAGCTTTGGGGTCACGACTACTTTTACCACTTGGTATTGCAAACCAACGTAGTCCATCATCACCTTTGAATTCGGAGAGAAATTGCCAGAAACGATGAAATTTTTTCAAGGGCGGACTTTGAGCTCGATTACCTAGTGAATTTCCGATTCCTTCTATCCATTGACCTTCAAAATAGCTTCTTTCAGTGGGCCTTTTAGTGTTAAGAGTGTATTTTTGATCAAACTGATCAATTTCATCAGGTTTTGAAATGATGGCTTTTATATCAAGAAGGAACTTTCTGAGCTCAGTGGCCTCTGGTGGTGGAGACATTAGGTAGTGTGCTCCAAGTGGTACATTGAGTGAATCGCATAGAATTTTAGCTGAAGTACCGCCAGGTCTATCTAATGGGTCAATGATGGCAAAGTCTTTACCAGCTTTATTTAAATGATATGCACAGCTAAGGCCAGCCACTCCAGCGCCAGCGATTAATGTTTCAATCGGTGAGGTTTCTGGGGAGTCGCTCCAGGCCCGCATGATCAATTTCGGATTTCGTAAACGATGACCCAATTCCTGATCAGGTGTGAATAATCGAGCTTTAATTTTTGAGTTTAAAGAATGTTCTTTTTCTGTAATTTTTGCGCCAGAATTATCTACATGAAGCTCGGCGTGTAATGGGACGCAAAGTCCAGAGGTGGCACTCACGCCAAGTAGTTGTAGAAATTTGCGTCGATGCATTTACCAGATTTTTCTAATTTTAGGAAATAGTTTGAAGTACAGAGATGAATCGTTATCTTCTGGCTCTACTTTGATGAGTTGCCGATTTTTCCAATCTTCGGGGTTATAAGCCGGTTGTTGTTGCAATGGCTGTTTGTTGCCATCAGTAGTATTTTTAGCGGTGTCATTTGCAATGCACACATCATCGGGATTGATCTGTACCTTATGTGAGATGAATCCCCTAATTAAATTTAAGGCGGAGCCATATTCTTGGCCGCTTACAAGACCCTTTAGACCTTCATGTTCCGTACGAGTAAAATGCAGTGGCAGGCCCACCATTTTTTCATCAGGAATTCCAATTTCACGCATTAAAGCAATCACTTTGAAGCGATAGTTGTCATACATGTCTTCGCTGGGTGCAAGTGTTTGTTTTCGCTTTAGATAGCCTTGGGTGAGAAATTTCTGCGTGTCGTCTTTTTCACCTTCAATTATGGCTTCCAGAGTCTCATACTCATTTTGAGTAAAATGCACATTAACTTGTGTATTATCGACTCCAAAATCACCAAGCAGTGATTCTATCTGGGTACTAAAATTTTGACTACAGTTGATACTGCTCGGGCCATAGTTGATAAACTCAGTGGCAAAAGATATTGTAAAATTCAAAATAAATAAGATAAGAATTTTCAAAACATATTAAAGCTATCATAAAATTGAATGCTTAGCGATTATCAAGATATTTTCAAAGTCTGTGTATAACAGTTTGACAGATAAATACTAAAGAAATTTGCTGATGTGAACGCTTATTTACAGATTCTAATCTATCTCGGTACTCAAGCTTTGACTTAACACGCCAAGTATTCCAGTTTACTTGACATTAACGGCATTAGTTTTAGGCTTATTTTATGCGGTATTTTACTAATTCAGTTGATCTGCGGAAGGTTTAAGTAGAATGTTGCGTCATATACTTAAGTTGTTCTTTTCTTTCGTGTTTTTTGCGTGGGAGATTGTGGCTGTTACGGACCCTTTACTGGATGAACTGCTCAAACGTAATGGGGATGTTTATCTTCTGGTGTCTGATTCGTCCACAGATACTGGGCATTTGTATCGTTTCGATCGAAGTAATCAGTACAGTCGCGGAGATGTTATCCCTAGTGGTT
>CAZYUV010000335.1:0-3177 GCA_964650625.1 uncultured bacterium | reverse complement strand
TAATGTCGATTCCAGCTATCACAGGAGCTTTTCTTCTTGAATTTAGGGAGCTTCTGGAACTGGGGGCTCAAGATGTACATCTTACATCTTTGGGTCTAGGAACCTTCGTGGCAATGCTTAGTGGTTATTGTTCACTTGCATTGTTAGTGCGGTTACTTAAGGGTAAGAGATTCAAAGTATTTGGGTATTATTGCCTTGCAGTATCTTTGATTGGTTTCTTGGGCGCTTAAGGTTGAGCCATGAGTCCCCCTTACAAGGGATTGATGATGGCTCCAAGCGGAACTGAAACAAAAAAAGATAAAGAATACAAACCTCATCTTACATTAGCGCAAAGACTTTTGGATGCCGCACCTGAGGAAGCTGTTGAGCCGCCTGCTAAAACTAGACGAGTTAAAAAGAAAGCGATCGCTAAAACTAGTCAAAAGCGCTCAGATAAAAGGAAGCTTCCGCGTACTCTGACAATTGAAGCGGAACTGCCCAGCATCGAAGTTCGCAGTCGCAAGAGTAATGAGATGCTTGGTGTAGTATACATTTGTCTGGCATTAGTGGTTCTCGCTGCTCTTACAATTGATCAGGAAGGTCAGCTAAAAAGCATAGTGCACCAATTTGTGCGATTAAATGGCGTTGGTCCAGTCTTTCTAGCATTATTTGGAATTTATTGCGGGGTTAGAAGGCTTATGGGTCAGATTGTATTCGAGAAAGAGTCTCAAATTTTGGCTTTTCCTGTGATGTATTTTAGTTTAATAGGTTTTTTAGCCTTTGCTAGTCCACCGCATGAGGGAGGAATGAGTCTGGGAGGGGTTGTAGGAAATTACTGCAATTGGATTCTACAGTCTTTTTTAGGGAGTCTCGGTTCGGGTATTGTTTTGGCTAGTCTTTTTTTAGTTAGTTTTATGCATGTTACAGAAGTTTACATAACTGATATAGCAGTTGCGGGCTATCGATTGTTGAGAACTTTAAGTCTTCAGACATGCAAAATTTTTCGTTTAATTTTTCTGGTAGTTGGTAATAGCGCTTGGTCAGTTTTGCAGAAGACACATCAATTGATTGTCATAATCATTACCGATTCAATTACTTTGCTGGAAAGATCGATTGTAGGCGGTGATGGGCGACGGATGACAATGTGGCTTGAGGATCAGCTAATATCGAATAAAGATTCTGAGAAAGAGTTTATAGAAGAGGCTTGTTCTAACAAGTTGGATAAAACAAGTGATGAGCATGAAGAAGGTCAAAGCTCCAACGATGCGGACATTAATTTGGAGGATTGTAACATTGCTATAAATGATGAAATAGTTGAGGAAAATTCTGTTGAATTAAAGGAATTTGAAAACGATTTAAGGTCATCTCAATCCGATGATTTGGAGCTTCAGAATGAAAATTTAAGTATTCTGCAAGAAGAATTTATCGATTCATCGGAGTATTCAGAATCAGAGCCAGTTCAAGAAACTATTGAAAAAACCGTCGAAGAGCTTCAAACAATTACCGTTGATGTACAGCCTGTATCAAAGGCAGAGGGATTACTCTCTTTTTTAAAAGCTGGTCGAACGCCCAAGATTGAATCGCAGATACCAGATGTGATCCAAAGTGAAGAAAACTCTGTAATGGAAATGGATGGAGATTTGGAGGAAGTAAATTGTGAAGTAGTCTCGGAGGAGATTGAAGAGCTCGAGGCTTCCGATTCCACCGTTGAGGCTGAGTCTGATCTTTTTGATGCTCCTCTGGCAAGAAACTTACCTAATACCAGTTTGTTGCAGGAGCCACCAGAGAATGCCAAGAAGGATTCAAGAGATGATTTAATGAGTCGGGGTTTGATGCTTGTTAAGGCTTTAGATACTTACAAGGTAACGGCAGAATTGGAGAGTTTTGTACAAGGTCCTACAATTACTCGCTTTGAACTTAAACCTGCGCCAGGCACCAAATTAAACAAAATATTGAATCTCAGTAATGAAATAGCAATGTCGCTGGCAGCAAAGTCGGTACGAATCGAAGCCCCGATTCCAGGAACCAGTAAAGTTGGGGTTGAGATTCCAAACAAGCATTCTGTTCCGGTGTATTTCAAAGAAGTGATTCAAAGTATTAACGATGACTCAGGGGCGCATCCACTGTCTATTGCTTTTGGAAAGGGTATTGATGGTAAACCGGTAGTTGGGAATTTGGCAAAAATGCCACATTTGCTAGTGGCTGGTGCTACAGGTGCTGGTAAATCGGTCTGCGTAAATACTCTGATTTCCTCTATGCTTTTTCGATCTACTCCAGAGCAGGTACAGTTTGTAATGATTGATCCTAAACAGGTAGAGTTTTCAGTATATAAGGGTATTCCTCACTTAATAACAGATGTGGTGACGAAGCCAGAGGAGGCTGCAGCAGCATTACGATGGGGAGTGGATGAAATGGAGCATCGTTATACTCTTTTATCAACTTTTGGAGTGAGACATATTGATAATTTCAACAGTAAGCTTTCCAAGGGAACCCTGAAGCCTTTAGCTGGTACCAATATAGAAAATATTCCAGATAAACCGCTTCCTTACATTGTAATGATTGTAGATGAATTGGCAGATCTTATGATGGTTGCAAAAAAGGATGTGGAAAACTCGATTTGCAGGATAGCTCAGAAGGCTCGCGCAGTGGGAATTCATCTAGTGATTGCGACACAAAGACCTTCCGTCGATGTTATTACCGGTTTGATTAAAGCGAATTTACCTTCAAGAATCTCCTTTATGGTTACATCAGGGGTTGACTCTAAAACTATTTTAGATCAGACAGGAGCTGAAAATCTTCTTGGGCGAGGTGATATGCTTTACCTTCCTGGAGGACAGAATAAGCCCTCAAGAGTTCAAGGTGCATTTATGGATGATGATGAAGTTTCTGCATTGGTAGATCAAATTAAAACTAACTTCGGTGAAGCTCAATATGAAGATATTGTTTCTCAGTATATGGAAGAAGAGGAGGAGGCTGCTGATGATAGCGGTTTTTATGACGATCGCTTCAATGCGGCCTTAGATGTTATAGCTAGAGAGAAATATGTTTCAACGTCTATGCTTCAAAGGCATTTAGGAATTGGTTATAACCGTGCGGCCCGCATTGTGGATGTACTTTACGCGCGAGGAATCTGTGGGGCTTCGGAAAGTGGTAAAAAGCGTAAATTAACAATACCTCTAGAAGAAATACCGGATCATT
>CAZYUV010000334.1:0-3179 GCA_964650625.1 uncultured bacterium | reverse complement strand
AGCTGGAATTCCAACTGCCATACATTACCCTAGACCTATACACAAACAAACTGCCTACGCATCACAATACACCTCTGTTGAATGCCCTGTGTCCGAAATATTATCAGAATCCGTTTTATCGATCCCTATGAGTGCCTTTCTCAAAAATGAACATCAAGATTATATCATTGAGAAAATCAGGGAGTTTTTTGCAGCCTGATAAAAAATACGATCTAATAATCATCGGTGCAGGTATTATGGGCCTTACTTGTGCCTATGAATACTTAAAGATATATCCCAAGGCATATATTCTAGTAGTGGAAAAGGAATCTACTCAGGCTGAACATGCCAGCGGACGCAATAGCGGGGTCCTTCACGCCGGATTCTATTATACTCAAGACAGCTTGAAAGCTCGTTATTGCATTGAAGGCAATCAACTCATGAAGCGCTTCTGTAAAGGAAATCAAATCCCAGTTCTCAATTGTGGCAAACTAGTGGTTGCGAAAAATGATAATGAAATTAAGATTTTGAAAGAACTTTACCAACGAGGGCAGTCAAATAAAGTACCTCTTGAATTACTCAATGTTGAACAAACTGCACAGATTGATCCAAATGTGAAAACCCATCAGCTAGCGCTGTGGTCACCATCTACCGCTTCGGTAGATCCAAAAACAGTTTGTCATAAAATTAAAGAAACCCTTCTCAATCGCAGTGTTCAATTTCTATTTAATACTAAAGTTCATAAAATACAATTTCATCAGTTAAGCACTAACCGTGGAATCTTTAAGTTCAATCGCTGCCTTAATACGGCTGGATTGCATGCTGATAAACTAGCTCATCAGATAGGCGTAGGTAAAAACTATCAAATACTACCCTTCAAAGGTCTGTATTTGAGATACAAGGGTTCTAATGATTCTCTCAAAACCCATGTTTACCCTGTCCCTCATCCTGGTAATGCATTTCTGGGTGTTCATTTTACGAAAACAGTAAATGGCAATATTAAAATCGGCCCAACTGCGACACCAGCCCTTTGGAGAGAAAATTACAAAGGATTAAAACGGTTTAGCTTGAATGAAATGCTAACCATTGGTAGACATCAATCTCGCTTGCTACTGACCAATGCCTTTGGCTTTAGAGATTTAGCCTTTCAGGAAATTAAAAAATATGATCATAAGGTCATGATTTCCCAAGCGCTTGAAATGGTGAGAAATATGACTGAAGAATTTGAAGAAATTCCCGCAGGAATTCGTGCCCAGCTACTGGATTTGAAGACAGATAATCTGGTCAGTGATTTTGTTATCGAACAAAAGGGTTCAATAGTACATCTATTAAACGCTGTCAGTCCCGCATTTACCTGTTCTTTTGCACTAGCAAAATATGTTGTTGAAAAGCTACATTAAACATTGCTAGAACTCAATGAACTTTGCCCTTCTGCCTTCATAATTGAAGACACTTTACTTTCTGTGATTTTAAGAGCGTCTTGAAACTGAATTTTCAATTGATCTTCACGAATAAACTCATCCGCTATCTTTTGAACATTTTCTGCACAAAATCGAATTGGGGAGTCATTTTTCAATTTAATTAACAAATCTTGAAGTTGAATCTCACAACAAGGTTCAATATTAAATACATTGTCAAATTCAAGAGCAAACTCTCGCGCTTCGCCGTTGTCTGCCAATATAAGCGGCAGACCGGTCGCAAGATATTCGTACAGCCTTACAGGGCGACTAGTATTATAATCAGGATGGACCTGCAGATAGAGTAAGTCGGATTGAGAATAGTATTTGCCAAGTGCATTCCAATCTAGCTGTCCGATGAAATGGATATTTTTGAGATCTTTATTACGAACTAGTTTCTTAGCTTTATTAAGCTGCGTTCCATCTCCAACGATATAAAATTCAAAATCATCTGATGGAAGTTTTGCTGCCGTATGAATTAAAGTCTCAACGTGAAAACTCATACCAACATTACCAACAGAGCTTACCCTGTAAGGTCTTCTAACACTTTCAGATCTCTGTTGAATAATTTTTCTAGTTTTATCCAAGCCCTCCAAACGGACCCTCGAAATTCCATTTTCCACAACTTTTAAACGACCATGAATCTCGGGGTACATTGATTTAAGCTTCTCTGCCTGAATCGAATTGGTTACAAGAACTAAGTCGTAGCTTTTCAAAGTATGATGAACTAACTTCCGCAAGATAGATTTACTAAAACGTAAAACGAACGAATTATCTGGCAAATAATCCCAGACCAGATCACGAATATCTACGATTAATATCCTACCACTTAAAAATATTGGAGCTAGTAGCATTAAAAACATCGACGGTATAGAAATCAAAACTTTCTCAGCCGATAGTTTTCTTGCATTCCAAACGATTTTAAGAGAATTTAAAAACTCACCCAAAGCCCGCTTGACAAAGCTTTCCTTGCAATACTTCATAGAATTGAGACGAACTACTCTTACATGATCATTACGTGCCTCAACATTGCTGTTCGATTGGCAGTAATCCAAAGTGACCACAGCGATCTCTTCATCCACACAACTAGCCAAATGGTTAACCATACTCGATACTCTTTCAGAGCCAGCAGTATTCTCTGGAGGGTAGTGATAAGCAAGAACTAGAAGGTTACTCATGAAAAACATTCTAACGAAAGTGATTAAAAATCACTATTTTTTGTGTAATGAAATCTCTAAGTCCCTTTGCGAGTTAAAACAACTTGCACAGTCCTCAATAGAATAAGTAGATCAAGGAAGATATTACGATTCTTAACGTAGTAGAGGTCATACTGTAGTTTTTTAAGGCTTCCATCAACTGAATTAACGTATCCCATCATAACCTGCGCCCAGCCAGTCAAGCCCGGTGCCACCTGATGACGTGAGCGGTAAAACGGAATCTCTTTATTTAATTGCTTCACAAATTTGGGACGCTCCGGTCTGGGGCCCACAAAATTCATCTCACCTTTGAAAACGTTTACAAGTTGAGGAATTTCATCTAATCGAGTCTTTCTAAGAAAGCCGCCTACAGGCGTAAGCCTAGGGTCATTCTCCTGCGCCCAAACTGCACCAAATTGCTCCGCATCGGTACGCATGGTACGAAATTTATACAAGGTGAAAAGCTTTTCACGTTTACCCACGCGCTTCTGTGAATAAACAATCGGGCCCTTCGAGGTTAGCTTAATAGCCAAAATAACCAATGGAA
>CAZYUV010000333.1:0-3223 GCA_964650625.1 uncultured bacterium | reverse complement strand
GCCGAAATGCAACACGAGCAATAGAAAAAGAGGATGGAAGCTATTCTATCGAAGGCGAAAAATGGTTCTGCTCTAACGCCAATGCAGAACTCATTCTAATGACAGCACGGTACGACTCGACTTTGGAGGGAACCAAAGGACTAGGCCTGTTTCTGATTCCTCGCAATCTTCCTGATGGTTCGCGAAATAATTACACACTCCGAAGATTGAAAGAAAAGCTAGGCACAAGAACTATGGCTAGTGCTGAAATTGATTTTGATGGAGCATTTGGCATTCACATGGGTCCAATTGGAGATGGCTTCAAATTGATCATGCAAAATGTTCTACATATTAGCAGGATCTACAACACTTTCTCCGTGTGTGGCTCGGGTCGTAGAGCTTTGCAGATTGCCACCCGATACTCTCGACACCGCAAAGCTTTTGGTAAAAAAATAGGTAACTATCCATTAGTGCAGGAAAATCTTGCAAATATACAAGCCGAAAATATGGCGCTTCTTGCTTCGGCAATGCGTCTCGCTGCCGACCAGGATACAATTGACTTAAAACAAAATCTAGAGTCCGATCAGCTACTTTTACAACGTCTGATGGCTAACTTAAATAAATACATTTCAGCATTGTGGAGTGTTCAACATATCCATCACTGTATCGACGTCCTTGCAGGTAACGGAGCCATTGAATCTTTCAGTAGTCTTCCGAGACTTCTTCGCGATAGTATCGTTTGTGAAAATTGGGAGGGTACACACAATACTTTGAGAATGCAGGTTCTACGAGACATATTGCGATACAATCAAGACAAAATTTACTCAAACTGTATAAGAGCAAGATTGTCTAAACTCAGTAGTAACCCTTTCAGTATAGAATTACAGGAACATTTAAATCTTACTGAAAACCTTTTTAGACAACTACGTGAAGCCAACACATCACTGCAATCCTACCTCATAAAAGACGTCTTCGATAAGATGAGTGTCGGGCACCTCGCACTATGCCTGTTAGAAGAAGGGCAACATATGTTTGATCACATGCAAAACAATGCAAAACTTTTGGCTCTAGAAGTATTTATGAACAAACATATTCGCCATTCAACACCCAGTGATCAAGCCGGTTTGAATAAGTTTGCCACTTTGATTGAAAAATTTAATTGCACCGAATGAAAATCATTGGTTAATTTATCTGATTCAATGGCATATATTGCCTAGATTCGTAACATTAAGTCAGAGATTCTTCTGTTTCTTCCTCATCAGGATCTTCTAAATTTAGCTCTGGAAAAGGGTTTTTTAATTCAAGCCAACTTTCAGAAATTTCATCTGGTTCTTTAGTGTCTAGCAAACAAGAGTCTAAAGTTCCTCTCAAAGCTTGCTGATCCATTCCCTGCCCAATAAAGACAATCTGTTGTGATCGATCACCATAAGTTTTATGCCAATTGGGACTCTTATCAGGTCTGCGATCTTCAGGATGACCCCATGACTCTTCAGACATAGCAGCCCACCAGTATCCCGCTGGCTTTACGTCACTAACCCCGCCAGCTTGGGCCCATTCATAGGCAATTCGATGGTCAGCGGCCACCCAAAAAAATCCTTTGGACCTCAAAACTCCATCCCAGTTTTCTCCATTATTCAAAAAGTCCCATAACTTGTCAGCACAAAAAGGCTTAACTGTTCTATAAGTAAAACTTGAAATACCATATTCTTCAGTCTCCGGCGTGTGCTCACCCTTCAACTCTCTAATCCAGCCTGCTGAACTCTCAGCTTTTTCGTAATCAAAAAGACCTGTATCAAATACATATTCAAGAGGAATATTACCTCTGCAAGCTTTTAATGTCTTAGCGCCTGGATTCAAAGCCTTAATAACAGCCTCAACCTCTTCAGCCTGCTCGGCGCTAACAAGATCAATTTTATTCAATACAATCACATCGGCGAATTCAATCTGATCGATCAAAAGATCAGCCACAGTTCTAAAGTCATCCTCCCCCAAAGATTCACCGCGATCTTGTAAGTCCTGCGCTTCATAATAATCCTTGAGAAAGTTGGCGGCATCAACCACGGTTACCATGGTATCTAGTCGCGAAACATGACTAAGACTGACTCCATCTTCATCTTCAAAGGTAAAAGTCTGAGCCACGGGTACAGGTTCTGAAATTCCAGTAGACTCTATCAATAGATAATCAAATCGATTCTCTTTAGCCATTCTGGATACTTCAGCAAGTAAGTCATCCCTAAGCGTGCAGCAAATGCAGCCATTGCTCATTTCCACCAACTTTTCTTCGGTTCGGGATAACTCAGCACCGCCACGCTCAATTAAGGCTGCATCAATATTCACATCACTCATGTCATTAACAATTACGGCGACTTTTCGCCCTTCGCGATTGTTTAAAACCTGATTTAATAAAGTTGTTTTCCCTGCACCAAGAAAACCTGAAAGCACTGTTACTGGAAGCCTTATATCACCCATCACCCACTCCTTAGACCGAAAACGATACGTTATAACATATCGTTTCGGAAATTGGAATAGCTTAACTAAAGGTTTTGAGTTTAGAAAATCAACTATTACACCACTGACGTACTGCAGATATCTTCTAGCTTTGCCTTGAGTCCGCGGTAATCCGTTTTACCTGTTCCAAGGACTGGAATCTCCGATAATTGACAAGATTTGTTAAGTCGAGCTACCCCTGAAAAACCGGCTTCACTAAGAGTAGCATTAGCCTCATCTAGAGTAAGCTCAGAAGTAGAGAATAGGCAGATTACGGGACGTGCACCTTCGATTTCAAGACTTTCAACAGCTACGGTGGGCCCCTCTTCAGTTCCGGGCCATCTTTCAACTAAAACTGATTCAATAGCAGGTAGACTGACCATCTCTCCGGCAACTTTAACAAAGCGTTTTTTCCGGCCTGCAAGAACCACTGCACCATTCTCATTCAAATGACCCAAATCTCCGGTCACGTACCATTTTTTACCTTTGTGATTTACGAAGACCTCTTCTCTAGGATTACCTAGGTAACCGTTAAATACACTGTCACCACAGGCTAGAATCATACCCACCTCACCGTGGTCTTTCTCACAACGTTTTTCCATATCAAAAATAAGGATTTCCACTGATGGAAATGGGAAACCAACTCCCTGGCGATCCTGATAAAGCTCATTAATAGTAAGAATTGGCGAACACTCCGTTATCCCGTAACCCTCTACCATAAAAGCATCCGCTTCATTTTTGATTCTCTGAAAAAGCT
>CAZYUV010000332.1:0-3236 GCA_964650625.1 uncultured bacterium | reverse complement strand
AATAAAAAACCTTCTTATGAGTCTTGTTCTCAAACTCGAAGATTTTAAGAGCCAGCTCGAAATCCTAGAAGGAACAATCGTCGCCCAGGGATTCCATGAAGTGCCAGTCGAATTTACAAATCACTTCATCGAACTTCAGCGAGACATTGATGAGTTTTACGAAGAATACAATCGTTTAGACCAAATTCAACGTTTAGAAGAAGGTGAAGAAATCCTAAACAATTCTGGAGCTAGCACTTAGTTGTGTCTATCCTAAAAGGATTACACTTATTCCCCGACGCCAGTAAACCGAAAACCCTCAACTTTAATCGCCGGAACACTGGTCCTCCCCATTCCTCGAAGAGACCAAGTTTGGTTTGACAAAGAAACCACATTTTGAAAAATTTGTGGAATTGTTTCGTTGTAACGTAGATTCTTCAAACCACTAGCGATTTTACCATCTTCAATGAGGAAAGTACCATCGCGAGTCATACCAGTAAGACTCAACTTTCCGGGATCAATAACATTGTCATAGAAGAAACGTGTCACTAAAACACCGCGTTTTGTTTCACGAATCATCGTTTCCAGATCAGTATCACCCGGAGACAAAATCAGATTCAACGGTAAGGGACCTGACGCACTTGGATAAGCCAAAGCATGGCCCGTACTCGAATAGTTTTCCCCTAACTTGAGGGCTGTAACTGTATCTAGAACTGGTTGAATAAATACCCCATTATTCATCAAATCTATAGATCGCCGCGCATGTCCTTCCATGTCAAATGGGCAACCAAAACTCTCCAAATTTGACGAATCATCTTTGATTGAAACCTTTTCATTGAACACCTTCTGCCCTTGCTTATCACTAAAATAAGAGCGTCCCTCAATGAATGGCATCCCCCCAAAGCCTAAATAACCCAGAAATCTAAGTAAACTGGCTACTGCAGGAGGCTCTAAAATTACTGTATAATCACCTTCTGGTAAAACATCTGGAGATTCACTAGCCAATGCTTTTTCTAGTGCAATTTTGTATAAATTATTTGGCTTGATATCTTCCAGTCGATGAGAATGAAATTCAGCCCAACCCGTGCCTCCCTTAGGCGTCATTATAGAGAATGTAAAAGAAGCGTCTGTATGGATATGATAATGAAAACATTCTTTGGAGTTACCCATAGCTTTCATTTGATCACCATGTGAAAAAGCTCCCGCGATCTCCACTTCTCTGGACTTCGCATCTTCGAAAATATCGCCAAGGTCGGAAAGTTTATCTTCAAAACATGCTTCTACAGTCTCTTGGCAGTAAAACTTATCGTCCAATACACTTTCATTCGCAGCATGAAAACCTGGCCAACTAGGATCATCTTCCTGATGCGAGGCAATAAGTTCGGCTCTTTGCACAGTATCTTTTAACTGTTCTCCTTCAAACCTATTACAACTAGCATTTCCAACTTTTTTCCCATCAGCAATCTGAACTTTTACGGTATATTCCTTACCCAAGATGTTTTGATAAACCTCATTTTTACCAATACGAGCAAGTTGATTTTTCCCACCTGTTACTATTACTTGAGCTTCTTGACTAGTATGACTAAGAGCGCGACGGACTAACTGTTTTGTATTACTTAAAGAAATCATTTAGAAACTCCCACTCTGACTTCCTTGAATTTAGCATATGAGACCCCATGTCCGACTCTCATTACCTGCATGGGTTGACCCTTACCACAATGAGGTGTTCCCCAAACATGCCATTCATCCTTGTTGGCCACACCCTCGCAATTCCCCCAAAAATCTGGAGTTATTCCCGTATACGTAGGATATTTAACCATATCAGTGATTTTCCCCTTTTCAATCATCCAACCAATTTCCGTAGCAAATTGAAAATTCCATCGCCTGTCATCAATTGACCAAGAAGAATTATCTTCCATTAAAATCCCACGATCAGTAGAACTTATTAGCTCATCCAAAGTCTCATTACCCGGAGCTAAGTGAATATTAGTCATCCTTACGATGGGCACGTTTTTCCATCCTTGTGCACGAGCGGCACCATTACTTAATCCGTTCTCAAAAATTGCACTATCTCTAGATTTTAAATAACCAACAAATTGACCCTCACGAACTAACTCTGTGCTAGTACACGGAACACCTTCATCATCATACTTAGCACTCCCGATAGCTTCGGGCGTCCTTCCATCTTGATACAGGTTCACCTTAGCCGATCCATACTTAAAGTTCTTCCATTTATCAAGAGTCAAAAATGAAGTACCTGCAAAATTAGCTTCATAACCAAGAACTCTATCTAATTCCACAGCATGTCCACAACTTTCATGCACTTGTAAAACTAATTGACTCTTTCCAATTATTAAATCCATTTTTTCACTAGGACATAGCTTAGCCTTATGAAGCTGTACAACCTCTGAGGCCAATCTTGGTGCCATTTCTCGAAGGCGCATAGACTGGATTACTTCATAGCCGCCCATCTGATGATTTCCTCGAAAACTAGAGGGGTAAGATCTAGAATGCACCTCATTACCTTGCAAACACATGCAACTTATACCTGCCCCAGACTGCAAAACTTTCTGCTCGATTTCACTACCCTCTGTATCCATATAAAGACGATTCTCACGCATAAAATCCATGCTACCCTTGGTAATGCGTACTCCCTCTACCTCAGACATTGCTCGATTGCAGTCGATCAGGAGTTTTAATTTTTGCTCCAAATCAATTTCAAAAGGGTCAATCTGAAAAAGTGATGACCATTGGTCTGTCACGCTAGGTTTATCAACTAGCTCAACTACATTATTATTAACCTTGGCAGATGCCTTGGCCAATTCAACCGCTCGCTGAACTGTTTTGAGCATTCTGTCTGGATCTTCTAAATCGGGATTGGAAGCAAAGCCCCACGACCCCTCATACAAAACTCGAATCCCAATACCCCAATCAACATGCGAGTCCACTCCCAGGACTGCGCAATTTTTCACAGAAATTGACTCTGTTTCTAGCTGTGAAAATCGCACATCCGCATAATTTGCACCTAATTCTTGCGCATGTGCTAATGCTTGCTTCAAGATATCTTTCATAGCATTCTCCAATTGATTGTGCACAGATTTTGTCAGCATTACATACAAAGTAAAGACTAATCAAACACAAAATTTACCTTCACATATATTCCCTCAATAAAGAAGGCATCGACTTTATCTTCGTAATCCATTTTGGGCATGTACTTGACGTTTTTCATAAATATATTGATATTTAATCTAGGTAAT
>CAZYUV010000331.1:0-3273 GCA_964650625.1 uncultured bacterium | reverse complement strand
AGTTCCTTCGATTCGAACAGCCAAAAATACTCCAGTTTGTTTTGTAAAATTTGATGTAAGGCATCTTCACTATCTTTTGGATGATTGATCGCACGTAAATGATCCAATAATGAAAATAATCTTCGACATGAAAGATCTTTCATTATCTGACTAAGCCGTGAACGCTGCAAAGATTTAACGGGTGGTAAAAAATGCATATTATGATCCTGTCAAAGATTCTATCACTAGCTGGGTTTTCGGAACATTTATTACTCCGATTGAGAGTATCTTAGATACGTGCTAAATTATGCGCCGTGAAACGCTTGATTTTGTGGCTTATATGTAGCCAAATTTTCTCATCTTATGTTATCGCTTACCAAGAGCAAGATCTTGATGTATTGGCTGATACCTTCAGAGATGATGGTGAACTTACGAAATATGATAGAAAAATCATCAAGCAATTGTGGCAAAAATACACTTCGGGCGCAAAATTAACTATCCTCGAGGATGACACCATCTATCAATATGAACAATGGATGAACCGAAATGCTGAATTTTATCCATCGCCAGTCAATTCAAATTGGGTAGCCTATAGTCGATTTGGCCCTAGAGGCTGGCAGTTCGTTATGGAACATCAAGTAAAAAATGGACCCATATATGAACTTACAACTATTCCGAACCGTGAAGCACAACCATTTTTTCAATGGGCACCTAAAACCTTAAAATTAGTTTGGGAAACAGACAAATCAGCGAAAAGCAATCTGGTCTTTTATAATCAAAAGAAAGATAAGAGCCAGATACTCATTCAATCACTCTACAAAGACTTCGCTCCACATTTCTCGCCCATGGAACAATTCGTACTGTTTCTATCAAATCGTGATCGTAAATCTCCTTCTGACAAGTCATATGCATTATATGCTGTGAATCTTAGTAATCTTTCAGAAGTGTTGAAATTAACGATACAAAAACAATTTGCAATACCCATCGATGGTAACGCTATTATCAAATTTTCAAATAATGATAATTTCAATATTCAGCTCACTGACGGTACAAAAATTAGTTACAAACTTTCGTCACTTGTATCTGATGCACGAAAAAAAATAAAGCGGATAAAAAAACTACAACTCGAAAAAATCCTGCAAGAAAAAGAGCGAAATAAATCCAAAATTAAACAGAAAGATTATGAACTAACCTTAGAAAACTTTGAATTTAACAACTCAAATCTCAGGTTGGTGAAAGAATTGCAAAACGTGGTTCTGAAAGACATTGCTACTAACTCTAAGGACAGCAAAATAATTATGTCTCTAAGCTACGATCAATTTAAATCAAATCCGGGAGCCACCGTTCTGGTAGGGGATAAAGTAGCCTTTTTCATTAAATTAAATAATAGTAAAAGGGAAGTATGGCAGTATGAAGGCTATGGTCGAGAACCCACGAGAGTCTCTCCCCAAGGCGAGGACTGCTTTGGTATGCAGATTGATGAAAGCAGCGGCACTTTTGCATACCTGCTTAGGCGATCAAACTCATTTTATTTGGTAGCCATTGATCATCCGAGTGGAAACATCTTGAATCAGTTTAAAATTACCAGGCCAATGCTGACTAACGGAGCAGAGCTGATAAAAATTTTGTCTAGAACTAAAATTTACTACAAAGACAGAAATGGTAATTGGAAACTCCCTAATGCAGCTAGCCAAAGGGATAAGCGTGATACTCCTAAAAAGGTTAATGCAAACTTAGCACTTACGTTTATGGCACCACACCTTCCCAATATTAATACCTTTATAAAAAAGGGTTCTACCAAATCAAAAATTTCAAACTTGCCTCAAACAGAGCCTCCATTAGAGCGTCAAATTGAATCTCTTAGAGCCTCGATTCAGTGGATTTCGTCTAACCAAGAGTTGCAAATGGTTAAGGCGCAATATAACCAACTTCATAATCGAATCACACAAAAAATAAAAAATATGCGTAACACCGAATCATTCTCTCAAAGAAGATTGAAAATTCGTTGGATTGAATCTCTGAACGGTATCAAGGCACTACTTGAAAACACAAAATTACTTCTAGAAGTTGAGTAGGAGAACAAATATGACTCTCAAACAAGCTATCAATGCAGTCATTGTGTTTATTATAATTGGTTCCTACGAAATTTTTGGTCAAGCATTGGTATGGAACTCCTTTGATTACATGAAAAACGCTGAAACCTTAATAAGCAAGTTTGGCATTGAGCCTAAGTCACATACCGTATTAGTTTCTAATTGCGCCTTTATTATGAAAAATTACATTGATCTAAACGACATACCTGAGCTTCATGCAATGAGTCAATCAGAAATAAAGAAAGCCTTCTTCACTAATAACTTTTGGGGGGAAAAACTTGAAAGGGAGCTGAATATTCCATATTCAGATAACGAATTCCGCCAGTTTGTTGCAAAGATACAACGAGAGGTAAACGACTTTGTTAGATATCTGAATATAATAAATTCCAGATCATCTAGTTTTGAACTAAACATCTTTGGGTCAATGGCAAAAGCTCGATTTGGCGTAAACAGTAGTTTAGATATACTGCTTGATTCTAGTGATCAAAAGCTTTTGTCCAAACTAGATAATGGAATCTATTCTATTAACCATCCTAAATTCAGAGGAAACATCGAGCTCATCACATCTAATAATGAAGCTTCCTTTCTACTTGGCCCATTTCATCCAGTGACTGTAGGGGAACTTAGTAATCTGGCTAAAGTTTATGAAGATATCCTAGCATCTAATAATATAAGTGCTAAACAGAACGAAAGTCGCTTTAGTATCTTATTTACTGAGCAGCACCCCAAATTTAGCCTTGAATTTAATCCCATCGAGGATAGGGTTTACTATTTAATCAATAAACTCAGCCAACTAATGAACATTATAGAAAATTCAACTGAGCTTTTCATTCCGAGTAACCTAGAGAATCAAAGAAAAACCAAGCAAACATTTAGTGAACAATTACAGACTTTAGGCCTTAAGTTCTCCGATGTTGAGAACGATCTAAAATTAATTGTAGAGCAGAAAGACAATCTTCGTCATAACAAAATTAAAAGCGTTATTAAACCTGCTTCCTACTCGCGCCTTAAAGGAACCAGAGGAAAGCGCATGCTCGCTTTGATTGGAAAGAAACTCATCCTTATCGAAAAACAGTCCCAACTGCTGAAGTAGACTCATAGCTCATACAGGCTACACTCGACAAAAGAGAAAAAACTTCGGGAAATAGCAAAACGGACCTCGCAGGAGAGGTCCGTCTGAAACTTTAACGTAAGCTAAATA
>CAZYUV010000330.1:0-3278 GCA_964650625.1 uncultured bacterium | reverse complement strand
AGGTTAAATTAAATGAAGGAGCTAACGCAGACATTCTTCGTGTAGGGTTTAAGATATTCAAAATAGATGAACCTGAAACACTCTTGCCCACTGCTGACGAAAATTTTCTAGGAATGGATTTTAACGCCAGCACTGGAAAATATCAGGCCATATTCGTACCATATTCAGAATCATTAGGCTTCGAGGATCCCCAAGCTTCTACGGAATACGGTGTGATTATTGAGGCTGAGGATGAAGATGGAACAAAGCGAGAAGCTCTTGGTAGTGGAGCTGCTATTTTTACAATTGATAATGCGGGTCCGGTTCAGCAATTTTTCACTACCGATCCAAATATTATAAATGATGGAGTTGCCACCCTATTAGAATTGAATTTATTGTTAGGCATAAGTGTAGAGGCGATTGATGCAGGTACCGCAGTTCTCTCAAGTGTATACGTTGAACCAGTTCAAAAAAGTAATGGTCAACCGCTAGGCTCTACTTACCCTCTTCAATCAAGTGGTGGTAACAATTATACTACCGATTACGTAATCTCGAGCGAACTCACTGCTGATACTACTTACTATCTTAAAATTACGTCCGTGGATAGTTTTGGGCATGAATCTGAGGTTTCCTATACGTCCCATGAATTTAAGTTGGTTGAGGCGCCTTATTTTAACCCCAATCCATATGTCGTGAGTGTTGTTAAATCAGAAACTTTAACGGTAGACAATCTAAGAAGTATTACTCAGGTTCCAGTGGGAATGTCTGGTACTGTGGACCAAGTCAACTACGCAGTTACAGGCAGTAGCGAGCTAGATTCTTGTAGTCTTGATCCTTTATCTTCAGTGACAGGTCAGCCTCAAAAACTAGAAATTATTGCTGGTGATACAGTTGGTACTGGTTTCTGTACACTTACATTAGAACTGGGCGGTATCACCAATACCCAGTCGATTCAGGTGAATATTTTAGAAAATCGAAATGCTATATTAGATAGTTTTAAAATAGCACCTGCCGCAGATCCCTTGTTTCCAGGGACATTTGATGACAGGGGGCGGGTAAGTTTTACAGATTTTGTAGAATTTGAGGCTAGTTTGACTGATGTTGATGGATTAGGAGGGGTAGGTAGCTCTGTTGTAATGCATCTAGTGGTAACAGATCCCAATCAGACAATTGCAAATGGCGGAGTTTTGCCATCAGTACCTCTAACAGTCTACAAATTATACATGTATGACGACGGTGCTGATGCCAGAGATACTCCTTCTGCTCCATTTGGATCTCGCTATCTGCCTAGTACGACCTATGTATATAACGATGGTGATGCGCTGTCTGGTGATTCGCAAATTACCCCGGATGTGGGAGGTCAGAAGTTTCCCGTGAGCGAACCTGATCCAAATTTTAAGTTATTTAAGGCAGATATAAATTCTGGTAATGACAGTGTCTATCACATTACTCTTAAGCCATACGACTTAGCTTTTGCTACGGATTATCGAATAGATTTGGCAGTTACCGATTCGGTTACTAACTTTAATTATTTATCCGACGTGGGTAACGTGAAGATTTGGGCTGGACCAGGTTGGGTACATCCTGCTGCTGATGACAGCGAATTTTCAGGAGTGGAATCTGATGCGCAGCAGTCTGTGAATTTTAGATTATTTGACTATGAATGTAATTCTCCTACGCATGTTTACGGGCATGCCTGTGGTCCAGAAGGCACTGTTCCTAACAATAATTTAAGTGTGAATGGTCATAATTCATTGGTTTGGGAGGTTGTCAGTTTTGATACTCAGTATTATGGCTCTGTAGAGGATAATGCGGGTCAAGCGAGTCAAGATGGTTTTGATGCGGTTGTATTACCTCATCGCTGCGGTACTGGTTCGATCACGATGCGGGTTACTGACTCTTTGGGTTACAGCGCTACAACGGATGCTTTTTCGCTAAATGTAGATTGTGTGAATGATCCCCCCACTTATGCGGCGGAATATCAGACCTCAGGACCAGAAAATCCGCCTGTGATTTTAATTGATGAAGACCGGACTACAGATATATCTCTAACCGGAATAGGATTTGAAATTATTACGGGTTACGAAGAAACACCGGATGCTTCACTAACTTGGATATTGCACGATGCGGCAAACGAAGTAGATGCTGATAATTTACTTAGTTATTCTATCGATGGTTCGGTCCTGAGTGTGACTCCTAATGTAGACTTTAATCATACTACTGGAACATTCGATACTCTTGTATTGTGTGTTTCTGATGCGGCCGGAGCCAAAGCCACAGGAGGAACTGTGTCTCATCCGGATGGTACGGCTAATGCTTGTGTTGAGATAAGATTACAAGTCACCGCTATGGATGACCCTCCCGTTATCACAATAGATGGGCAGATTCCAGCGACACCAATCCCAGATATTTTATATTCGATAGAAGATGTTACTTTAACAACTGCTATTGGTTTTAATGATACGGATGGCCCTTTGGGGGCAACTACTTGGAGCGCAACTTATGTGAGTGGACCAACTTCCATAATAAATACCTTCGAGTTCGCTTTGCAGAGTACTTTAGGTACAGATGCAGAGCTTTGGAATATGACAGTAATTCCTAATGCAAATCAATTTGGAGATGTGATTTACGATATTAGTGTTTTTACTGGGCCTTCCAGTAGTGATACACAGCGAGTTACTTTCTCAATTGCTGAAGTTAATGATGCGCCCTACTTTAGTGAGTCACCTTGTAGTCCTGTCACGATAACCACAGACGAAGGATTTGAGCAAATAATAATTGGACTAAGTGAAGCATCTATAAATGATACAAGCGATACTTCCCAAGGAGTAGTTGAAGATTATGCCTGGTCTTTAGTTAGGGTAGATTATGATGGCGCATATTACGATGAAAATGAATTACAGGTTTTACCTGCATCTGGATCTTTTACTCCGTCCAGTTCTGAAGCGAATAAGCTAACGACAATTGACTACATCAATAATCGTTCCATCTTCAAAATTCAAGTGAGTACTGCAGGTACTATGATTTTAACCTCTTTCCAGTATGCTTCAGTTACCTCTGCCATAATTCACTTGAGCGCGGCTGATCGCGGAGGACTGACGAACTCGTTAAGTGCTCAAACACAGTGTAATTTAGTGGTTAATGATATACCTAATCTACCACAAATCGATGCCGGCATATTGACTCAAAATAGGGTGATTCAAGAGGACGTTGTATTTCAATTTCCTTTAGGAGCATTTGAGTCGGATCCATACAATCCCAAAATTAGTGAGCAAGAATTCGATCAAAATTTACAATGG
>CAZYUV010000329.1:0-3282 GCA_964650625.1 uncultured bacterium | reverse complement strand
ACAGCGCAAAAATAATAAAGGCCAATTTAATAATATTCATTTTGCCGAATTTTCTGCTAAATACATTGACTGGGTAATAGAAAACAAAGCTTAGTAGAAACAGTGCTGTCATGTGGTGTGACACTGATTCTTTGGGTAAGCCCAGTAGACCAATTATGTAATAACTGATGCCTAGCTGAATAAAACTTACCGAAAGCCAGTAGCAGAAATCGAGGCCTAGAAAAAATCTAAAATTTCTGTTAGAAAAGGTCATCTTTACTGAATCAATCAGCTTCTCTTCACTTATTGTGCTGCGGGCATGTTGTGATTCTTTGATTAAAATTGAGGGCAGAATCATCAATACCAGCGATATTAGTTGAAAAGCAATCACCACAGCCTGAAAGCATTGCTCAGAGCTCCAGTTTGTAAATTGGCTTTGTAGCATCGATTGAAATAAATAGACTTGATTGCCAAGCATAAAGCCCAAGGCCCAGGTTACTGAAACCAAAGTGGCCATGTTCAATCGTTCAGTTTTATCATGACCATATTCACTAATTAGTGCGTTGTACGGAGTGCAGTAAGCCGTAATGGCGAAGTAATAAAGCAAGGTGCTGAATAATAGGCATACGAAATTCCAATGACTTTCTGCGGCTATGGGTGGTAAAAAACACAAGGAGCCAAACAATGCCACGGGAATACAGCTAAAAAACAAAAAGCTATTGCGTCGCCCCATCCTTGATTTACTGCGATCGCTCCAATTGGCAATTAAGGGGTCAGTAATCGCATCAAAAATCCGCGAACCAAAATTAATTACGCCGATTAGAGTGAGTACTCCAAAGACAGTACCTTGGTAGATACGGGTGTCAAAAACACTGGCACCATCAGCTCCGACCGGTGGTAAATAGAAATAGGTCAAAAGTGAAGAAATACAGAAGAGCGAAAGCGACCAACCCATTTGGCCCAGACTAAAGATAAACAATTTAAATTTTGATAATTTTTTGATCTCAGCCATACGAACAGTTCACCTTCAACGCCCAATAATTAAAGAGCGACCATTCATATTATTCTGCTTTGCGCAGCAATTCAATTCAGGAGAGCATAGTTTTAAATTTTTGATCTAAAAGGATTAACAATATTCTGTACAAACCCTTTCTGTTTTTGTTTGGGACATCTAATCGCGAAGATTCTCAACGACTCAGTTTTTTGTATTAAGTAATTGTCGTGAATTAAGGAGTTGGATACTTTAATTTTTCAGTTTGTGATAGATCTTGTTGAGGAACATAAGCTGCCGGGGAGGTTAATCCCATTAGTATTTTCCACTATTGCTTAACGCTTGCAACCTAATTTCCTAGCTATTTTCTTTACTTTTCGCTTCTCTTTGCGGATATATTCTTCAGCTGGTTGGCCCGTTTTATCTTCTATGTAATCTCGTAATTCATAAAAGTAATTACGAAAGCCAGAGCCGTCTTCCGAGTGCTTCTTTGATATCTTATCCAAACTCAAGTAGCTAATTTCGAATTGGTCAAAGCCATGAATGTACCAACAGTTTTTCATCTCGGACTCCATATGACTATCAAGGGTCATCATGCCATTGTCTCTCAGAAAAAGCAGAATCTCTTTATGTGGGTCAAATTCCCCGGAGGCTTCTGAGTTCTCAGACGCAATTGATGCGTTGTTAAATTGTAGGTCCGGAACCTTCTTCTTTATGAGGTTTTCCAAATTATCTTGTTTACTATCTTCTGAAGAACTACCAGATAAGTCATCAAAAGAAGCTCCCAAATCATCGGCTTCGGCATAAATCGGGGCAACTGGCTCCTCTTGGGTGTCAGTTATAATGCTACCCCCCACGTGATCACACATGAATCTTGATGCATCAACGGTAATCTCTTCATCACCCTTTTGAATATGGCATTTAACTATTGCTTTGGGATGCTCATCTAAAAAACGGCTAGAGTGAATCGAACCATTGTAATGAGGATTCTTGGAAAGATTAAGATCATCTAGCACAACCCCATCTAAATGAGAGCACATGAAGCGAGTCATATCTGCATAGAATAGTTCGCCTTCATCTTCGATACGACATTCAATATCCACTTGCTTGCGAGTTTTACCCGCCGCTTTCTTACGAATGCTCTTTTTGACTTTGTCAGCTATTTTTGCGTTCTTTTCTGACTTATTCACTACTTCTTCTCCCGCTAAATGGTCGCACATAAAGCGTGAAAGGCTGCCAATGACTCCGTCCACTAGACGGCATTGTACGATTGCTTTCATTTCATCACGGGTGTTCTGTTCTTTTCCCAGAGCTTTTGGCAGCATGAGCTCAGTGAATAAAAAACGACTCTCATGCATGGACCCTGAGTATTTTGGATTTTCGTTAAAACCTAGAGCATTCATGTTTATGCCACCAAGATCAGCGCACATGGATTCGTCAAGATCGCCATAAACAATCTCACCATCCTCTTCAAGTCGACACTCAACCGTTGCAAAAACAAAGTTAACAAAAAAAATAGAAGATAAAAGGAAGGCAAAGATTCGCACGTGAAGACTCCTCGAGTTTGTATCAAACATCTCTACGCATTAATACTCATAAAGTTTCGTCTAATCTAAATAACCAGTATGCCTTCACGCCATCTTTAGGTTTTTATGGCAAATTTGATCATAATCGGTAAATGATCTGAGCCATTGGAATCGAGCACCTGTCTTTGCATAACTACCAAATCACCGCGGAAGAGAATATGATCAATTGGTATTCTTAACGCAGCAGGTAGAAAGCTAGGCCAAGTATTAGCCATACCGAAGCCCCTTCTGGAATCCTTCCAACCAATCTGTTCCAGTATCTCATGAAAGTGGACAGCGTAAGGTGTCAGATTGAAATCACCAACCAAAATCGCGTTTTGATAATTTTTGTCGGAACAAGCCTTATCCAAAAGTTGATTTCTTAACTGTAAAAAATAAGGTGAGATAGGAGGAGGTGCATGCACAGAACATAGAGTAATTTCTTTACCATACACATCAAATTTGGTATCAAACCAAGGAATCTCATATTCAGAAAACTTTAAAATCTGATGCTTTGCCCACTTCAATTTTGAATACATTACCATGCTGTAGTTACCATCATGGAATTCAACAGATCGGTAAGGATAAGCGTCGCTGATATTTTCATAGAGATCACTTTCAACACTCTCTATGAGTTCTATAAATAGCAATATATCTGGCGAATTTTTTATCACCAAATTCACAAAACTTTCAACCGACTTATTGCTATTGTGAACATTAAATACTAGTAGACTGAGCTGACTTTTT
>CAZYUV010000328.1:0-3372 GCA_964650625.1 uncultured bacterium | reverse complement strand
TGCATTCCTCGCATCGATAGGGGAGCAACCTTATTTTGCATGGCCCACAATGCATCATTTCCAGATAGAGCTCAAAAACTACTTGATCGAAATGTAAACGTTCTTGCTATGGAGGAAATTGTTGAGACACCCAAGCATATGTCAGATGATTTAATCCTATCAAAAACTGCTATGCGTTTCTGCCTTCACAACATGGGGATTCCGTTAACTGACCTGGACGTTAATGTTCTGGGCTATACATCTCGACTCACGGGTGCCATTCGAAGAGCCGGTAATCGAAATCCACAACAGCTTAAAATATATCCCTTGGACATAAAATTTGAAGAGCTCGGCGACTTAAAGGAAAACAGCATAATATTTTACGACAGTTACTGGAAGAATGGTCGTAATTTCTATCCCAAAGTCATCGATGAATTAAAAGCAAATAACAGTTTGGCTTGTTTGTTTGACCTAAGAGATTTTGAAGAAAATTTCGGTATAGAAAGTATCCAAAGATATCGTGAAACCCATCCTCCTTATAAGTTCGGAATGCGCAGAATCCAAGCACTTCATGAAACGGGTCGTGCTGGGGCACGCTACGGACTTTCATTATTGTTAGAGGAGGGCAAAGGTCTGCACCCAAAAGATGCTAAAGTCGTAATTTTAGGCTACGGTAATACGGGTACCGGAGCTATTGATGAATGCGTGCAGCAGGGAGTTCGACGAATTAAAATTTTAGGACGTACGCATACAGTAAAAGAAAAAATTAATCACTATCTTCATGATGCAGACCTAGTAATAAATGGTGCAGAGCAAGCAGCCGAGCTCAGAGGGAAAAATTTTCTGATCACAAAAGAACATGCTCGCGAAATAATGACGGATGGAACCGTAGTTATTGATCTTATCGGTGGCAGTGCTACTAATCGTAGTCCTGTGGAAAATATTATTGAATGCACCTATATGACTCAGCCATTCTTTAGAGAAGATGGCATTCTTTTCTCAGCTCTTTGGGGATGGCCAATGATGGGCTTCATGCGCGAGAGTGCGATCAAATATAGTGGTCAAATTCTAGATGTTCTGCTGGGTACCGAACGCTTGATTGACGGCATCGAAAACGTCCACCATGGAATTAAACCAGCCTTACTTAAGTGGCCCTGTTTCAAATATTCAATAACTAACTGAACGACATAAGTAAACCTAAATCACTGGATCTTTACTTTCCTCTAACTGTTTTTTCTCAGCATCAAGCCTTAACTTATTCAGACAAGATTTAGACTCGGAGTGAGTTACTTTCTTCAGTAAAAAATCAACTTTACCAACCAACATTTCGCCGCTCATTGAATCTCGCAAATAATCAGCACACTTAGTTAAACAATCTAAGTCGCTTGAGTTAAGAAAAAGACTTTGTATCTCACGCATCAAAATAGCGTTTGATAGATTCCAGAACTTTAATCCTTTAGCAAAGCATAGCTGAGCTCTAGAACCACCCTTAGCTAGTAATTGCATAGCACGCAAAGCCTGAGGTTCCTTATCCGTAACCAAATAGGGCATTACAAGCAGCATAATTTCTGCATGAAAGTTAGACTCAAGATTTGCAGTAGCTATAAGCTTGTCCACACTCGGAATAATTCGAAAATAGTGCTCAGTGATTAAGCATTTTATGGTGGTATAAACCAATAGAGGTTCATCGCTATTCAAAAAAGACTGAAAATGAAAATATTTATCCTCGCAGCCGAGGGAAGAAATAGCATAAATTAAGTTCGACAAAACTTCTGAGTTTTTCTCTGTTTTCAAATATGGTAAGAGAGACTCCACAAGTACAAAATCTTGTTCTCTTTCGGTAAGGTAACCTAAAAAATGAATTTTGTCGGCGATATTCTGAGAAGCCATAATTTCAGCTATTCTCATTACTAGATCTTCTACAGTTTCCTCATTGTCAACACTAGCTTTTTCGGACTCAAACTTTCCATGGCTTGATAACCATGTCATCACATTATCACGTATTCGACCATCTACCTTACTCCAACTATTCAAAAGCTCTTTCACCTTAGATTCTACGGCCGAATTACCACAATTTATGAGCTGCATACATATGTCGATAAAGTCAATATTCTGTAATATGCCAATACATTCAATTGCTGTAATCCTAAAAGCGGGCCTCGTATCCAAAACTAGGCTCTCTATACTAGAACGAATAAAGGCTTGGTATTGGACAGACGAAGCATCGTTACCTCCTAAAGCAACGATAGCCTTTCCACGAATCAAGTGATTCGAATCTTCAAGAAATGGGATAAAAAAATCCAGATGCCCCTCGGGAATGAAAGGAACCATAAACTCAATGGCACCTGCACGTACATAGTCATTTTGATGGCATAAGAAAGTCATAAACACTTTTAACTTTTGTTTGTCATCAACAGGAAAGTTCTTTATTTGAGACAATAAAGATAAAATTCGCTCCGAGTCCCGCTCTCGCTCAATTGTTTGAACTAATTGAACAAAGTTATCGTGATCCATTAACTCTTTTTCTTTAAGTCCTTGATGTTCAAAAGACATTGCAGGTGTAACTTTTTGATTAATCTGTCCACCAAACTTTTGAATTAAAGCCATAGCAGTATCGCGGATCTCTCGATCATCGTCTCCTAAGAGATTTTGTAGAAACTCTTTGCCGCGATAGAAGTTTAATTTTTCGCAGGAATGCAAAAAAAGCCTCTTGCAATCCAAGTTATTTGAATAAGCTAGATTCTTTAGAATCTCTGTCATTCGATCTTGATTCACAAGTTCAAAAGTAACTTTAGCTGTTTGAGAAACATACTCATTGGAGTGACTTAAGTATTGCAATAATTGTCTCAGATACCTGTTACTAGCTATCATGGCAAGAACTTTAATTGACTTACAAACCACTCTAAAGTCGGTATCTGTGAGATATGCCGCAACCTGACTACTACAAATAGAACCTTTGAGACCCATCAAATTTATATTACTTATCTTCACGTAACATCTAGTGTCAGAGTCCAAGCGATCATCATTTTCAACCTCTTTCGTCTTAGAAAGAAAGTCAATGAGTTTATTGCGAGAAATATACTGCATTGCCTTTCGTACATGCGCAGACCTACCGCTTTTGAGAGTCATATTAATCTTTTTAGTATTACTACACTCTTCTGTTGCCCAAATCTCCTCATCACCTCGGATCTCATTCAATCCTTTTCTAATTTCATATTTTAATGAAAGATCATTCTCCACATGCAATAACTCAACTAAAATACGTAATTTACCACCGTAATTACTCTCTATTAAATCTCGAACTGCACTACGGCGAATCGCTAAGGAATCATGAAACAAGCTCTTGGGCTCAACCTTCTGAAGATCTTCAACCGTAAGCTTTATTTCATAAGC
>CAZYUV010000327.1:0-3373 GCA_964650625.1 uncultured bacterium | reverse complement strand
CGACTATATCTCCCTCTACCAAACATTGGCATGAGAGTCTTGA
The DNA here is from genome assembly GCA_964650625.1 of uncultured bacterium. Taxonomy (GTDB): domain Bacteria; phylum Muiribacteriota; class UBA6191; order UBA6191; family UBA6191; genus JAYZAC01. The sequence continues at coordinate 3,330 of CAZYUV010000327.1, read as the reverse complement.
TTTCAGATTCACACCCTTGGCACCCTCAAGACGATCTTCTTCGTCCTCTGATGCTTCATTTACATTGTCCATACCTTGTTCTAGCCATACATGACATGTAGAGCAAGCACAAACACCACCGCAAGCATGATCAATTTCAATACCATGATCAAGACAAGCGTCCAGAACACTAGTGCCTTCGTCGGTTTCAATCGTTCTATCTAAATCTAAAATTTTAATTTTTGGCATTATTATGTTTCCTGTAATTACTCAAACATCTGATACAGTTTTTCCGACCAAAGCTTCTTGGGTCGCCTGATTAAATAGAAGATCTGCAAGAGGTCGAGTCAAGTCGCCTAAATGATCTACAATTTCCTCCAACGCAGCTTGATTTTTTTCACCACGTTTAAGAGCGTCTTTTGCTTTAGCAACCCATACCTTTATTTCATCTACATGTTCTCGACTCATTAACTTGTACGCCTTATCGTAAACTCTTTCGGTAGCAACAACTATTCGTTCTGCTTTGTTTCGAAGTTCAACAACCATACGCAGTTGAAAATCGTCCATAGCATTTTCTATTGAATCTTCTACAATTCTTTCCATTTCTGTATGAGATAAACCGATAGTAGGAGCAATCTCAATCGAAGCTTTCTGAGAAGAACGATCTTCGAAAGCATCTACTCGCAACATACCATTCTCGTCCACTGTGAATGTTACTTTTAACTTCGGTAAGCCTGCAGGCATTGGCGGAACTTTGACATTAAACCTACCCAAGCTTCTGCAGTCCTCAACTAACTCTCTCTCACCCTGTAATACATGAAGTACAATACCAGTTTGATTATCAACTGACGTAGTAAAGTCTTCAGTAGCAGAAACTGGGATTGTCGTATTTCTCAAGAGCACTTTTGTGACTGCACCACCCAGTGTTTCAAGACCTAAAGAAAGAGGAACAACATCAAGCAATAAAACATCCCGTTTACCACCACTTAGAATCTGTCCCTGTACTGCAGCACCTAACGCCACTACTTCATCTGGATTAAGACCAACATATGGTTTTTTCTCAAAATAATCTTGTACCATTTGACGTACTAGAGGCACCCTTGTAGATCCTCCAACCAAGACAACCTGAGTAATTTCATCATCGCCTAATCCAGCGTCTTTGAGAGCTGTTTTACAAGAACGCAGACTTCTTTTAACCAGACTACGAATATTTTGTTCAAACTCGGTTCTGGTAATTTGACCTTCATAGCTAAAACTCTGCTCTGGTAACTTGATACTAAGCGGTACCTCGACTTTATCAGACAACCTCTTTTTGACCTCTTCTGCAGCAAATTTAAGAGCTATTTTAAGCGCTGAATTATTTACTATTGCCGTCTCTTCCACGCCAGCTTTATTTAAAATTAAATCGACCAAAGCGTGATCAAAGTCATCGCCTCCCAAAAAAGTGTCACCACGAGTTGCTAAGACCTTGAAAATTCCATCTTTTAAATCCAATATTGAAATATCAAAGGTGCCTCCACCCAAATCATAAACCGCTATTTTGCCCTCTTTCTGAAGATCAATACCATAGGCTAGAGCGGCAGCCGTTGGCTCGTTTATGATTCGCTCTACTTCAAATCCTGCAACTTTCGCAGCAATTCTTGTTTCCTGTCTTTGAGTATCATCAAAATAAGCTGGCACAGTAATAACGGCACGTCTCAAAGATTGTCCTGTAATCTCATTTGCTCGCTTACGAATGCTACGCAATACTTCAGCGGAAACCTCTAAGGGTGCCACCTCGCGACCACGTACTTTAAATTTTAAACTACGCTCATCACCAAGGACTTGAAACGGAAGACGATCTAATTTTTCTCCAAGCTCAGAATAGGTTTTACCAAAAAAACGCTTTGCAGAATAAACTGTATTCTCAGGATGATCGCTAAAGCTGGCCAATGCCTCACGCCCTACTAAAACCTCGCCATTCTCAAGATATGTCACCACTGATGGGACAATTCCGTCATCATTATTCTTCAAAATCTTTGCCTGGTCACTTTCAAATAACGCGACCAATGAATTGGTTGTTCCAAGGTCAATACCCAGAATAGGCTCAACTGATTTTTCCTTACTCATACTTTGTCCAATAGTTCTTCCACCGTTCCGAGAATACGATCGTAGTAACGAACTGTATTCAGTTGACTTCTTAATGTCTGTATGAACGCCTGGTCTACTGACGCACCGCCCAAACACAAATCCAAGTTTTCTCCCACCTCTTTTAGAGATTGTTTACGTGATTGTTCCGCTTGCTCTTCAATTTCTTCCAAACGATTTTCATCAAGCTTGTAAGCCAGTTCTTCAAGCTCCTCTTGAAGTTCGAGCATATCCATCAAAAAGGTACCTGGAAGTTTCTTGGAGTCCGTACTTAAATCGTTATCTTTCTCGATCAAACTAAGTAAAAATTCCGCTCGAAATAAAGAGTCTTTGAGCTCTTGATAGGATTGATTAACCCAAGCCGAAATTTGGAGGACATATTTTTTTGACTCTTCATCTTTGACTCTCTGATGATCGGGATGACTCAACTTTGAAAGCTCTAAATAGCGCTGTTCGAGAAGCTCCGAATCAAAGAAATAGGCATATTCCAATCCAAACACTTCAAACACATCAGGTCGTCTAGTTTTGAGTTGAAGTTTGCCAGTCTGCTCATCGAACAAACAGGAGCGGAAAGTGAGCCCCATGCTTATATCCCGAAAGACGTACCACAACCACAAGCTGTCTTAGCTATGGGATTGTTAAACTTAAATCCACGATCTATCAATCCATCAGTAAAATCTAAAACGGTACCATTCATGAAAATATAAGATTTTTTATCTACAATTATTTTGATTCCTTGAGATTCAAACACATGATCAAAATTAGTTGGCTCTTTGGCAAAATCAAGGTGATAGTTGAAACCAGAACAGCCCCCACCTTTCAATGACATGCGCAGGAAAAGCTCCTCGCACTCTTGCTCTTTCATTATACGTCCCAACTCTGAGGCACCTCTTTCAGAGATTTCGATCGCCATCTTCGCCTACTCTTCTTCCTTGTCAGCTTTATCTTTTACGTCTTGCAATGCAGCTCTAATAGCATCTTCAGCTAACACCGAACAGTGAATTTTCACCGGAGGTAACTCAAGTTCATCAACGATATCAGTATTCTTTATTTCTAGTGCCTCATCAACTGTTTTACCTTTCAACCACTCAGTAGCTAAAGAGGATGACGCAATAGCCGAACCACATCCATAAGTTTTGAATTTCGCATCAACAATACGATCTTCTTCCACCTGAATCTGTAATTTCATAACATCTCCACATTCGGGAGCACCTACGATACCAG
>CAZYUV010000326.1:0-3392 GCA_964650625.1 uncultured bacterium | reverse complement strand
TTGAGGAAATCAAGTCATGTGCTCAAAAGGGCGATTCCAAAGCTCAGCACTATCTCTCTGTTTTGTACACTCAAGGCACCGTATTGAATCAGGATTTTAAACTTGCTTACGAGTGGTGTATGCGCTCTGCAGATCAAGGTAGTACTTCGGCTATGCGTTCTCTAGCTTTTTTATATAAGCAAGGCAATGGTGTTGCAGCCTGTGATTTTAAATGCTTTGAATGGTGCTTAAAGGCGGCTGATGATGGTGATGCTGCAGCTATGAATAATGTTGGTTTATTTTATTTGGCTGGTGAAGGAGTCATTCAAGATTCAATAAAGGGTGTAGAATGGATGAAACAGGCGGGACAGTGTGGCTATTCGCAAGCATATTGTAATCTGGCTAGATTTTATGATTCGGGCGAATTTCTTGGACAAGATACCAACTTGGCACTTCATTATCATCGCTTAGCAGCGGAAATGGGTAACATGCAGTCTCAGTATGACCTTGGTGTTATGTTTTACGAAGGCGAGTGTGTTTCACAGAATTTTTCGAAGGCAATAAAATATTTCGAACTTGCTGCACACCAGGGTCACCCAGATGCGTATTTTAATCTTGGAGTAATTTATGCGGAGGGAGATGGTGTGCAAATCAATTTGCCTCGAGCCTATGCTTATTTACGATTTGCTGAAGTACTTGGTGCGGGAGACACCCATGAGGCTTTGGTTGAAATTCGTGGGGAGTTATCTGAGGAAGACATGTTTCAGGCGGACTTCTATTTTGAGGAGCTGGGTAGAGCTTCAGAAGATGAACAGGATTAGTAGACTTGAATTCTGCATTTGCAAGCACCCAAAAGTTTTATTCGGAGAACGCAGAAGCTTTTTTCAAAGAAACTCTTCCATTGGATTTAACTACATCATATGAGATTTTTCTGAGTAAATTAGAGAGAAAATCTCTAATATTAGACCTGGGCTGTGGATCAGGTCGTGATTCCAATTATTTTCGTAAATTGGGTTACCTGGTCGAATCTTGGGAACCTAATGAAAAATTAGCAAGTCTAGCTGAAAGATTTTTGGAGTGGCCAGTTAAACGGGCAAGCTCTTTTGAACTTCAAAATACAGGCAAGTATAATGGTATATGGGCTAGTGCAAGTCTTCTTCATCTTGAATTTAAAAGTTTTTGTGAAACCCTTCCGCGGATTGAGAGTGCCTTAAAGTCTGGGGGAGTATTTTATTCCAGTTTCAAATTGGGTTCGCAAGACATTCAGAAAGAAGGCCGCTTCTTTCTAATGATGACTGAAGAAAGACTGCTGGACTGTTTACAAAAAATTACTAAATTTAAAATTTTGGAGATTCGAAGGAGACCAGATCATCGACCCGAAAGATCAGCAGAAAATTGGTTGGAATGTATTGCGATTCGAGGTTCGTAAGAACTTCTCAATTGCAAGTTTATTTTTTTAAGTGCTGTAGAGTGGACTTCAAGCCTTAAGAAATTAGGTATATAGCCTATTTTTGCCCTAGATCAGCATGTTTTGTCGACCCTCGATAATAATAAGGTCACTTAGCTAACGAAAGATGGGATAAAGTATCTCTCTTGGCAATATTTAACCCGATGGCGGAAATCATGAAAGCCAGAAAATTTATCTTTCGTGTTCAACTTGGAATATTGTGTCAGCTAATCTGCTCGATTTCGCTGGCAAGTATTCAACTTACTAATCAGGATGCTCAACTTAAGATTAAATCCATGAAGCAGTCTAATGTTGCACCTGAGTTAAAAATTGAAAAGGTGTTAGGGCAGATAGCAGATGATCAGACTATTTCTACAGATATTGTACAGGAATCTAGTCTTTCTCAAGCAGTGAGAACTGGCGTTGCACTTTCGAAATATGATGCTCCACCAAAAAATACCGTTAAGAAAAGGTTCTATAATTTCTGGAATAAGGGCTGGGGTAAAACCATTCTTCAACTTCACAAGGATTTAGGCTATCCGGAAGATTTGGTCCAGCTGCTTGAAATTGAATCCCTAAAATTATCCTCCAAGAGATGGGATGATCGTAAACTACGTAAAAAACAATTGGAATTACCATTGCGTATAATTAACGCATTTCATGAGCTTGATTCAGACACTAGATTTAAGGTGCTTACTCATTTACGCAAAGATCAACTCGTTTACATGCTCGTAGATTGGCGTGCAGTAATTTACACATCATCCTTTAATAAGGTTGTTGATCTCATACTTGAACCCTACCGACCAGGGCCAAGTTTAGAAAAGATTTTATCTGGTTTGAAGTCTCGTGAGTTGGCTATTTTACTGGAATCATCTTCTTCATTTAACAGAGTCCAAGAGATTTTGGATGAATTATCTTACAAGAATCAAATCAGAGTTCTGAGACGCTTTTATGATAGGGCACTAAACAAAGTTTCCATGAAATACGCTGTAAGTTTTGTGGAAATACTTGTGCATCACAGTTTACCTGAGGTCAGGGGAATACTGCTCGGGTGGATGCTGAAAGATGGGTTAGAGGCAGTTCAAATAGCTGGTAGGAAGGGAACACCGGGGGATCGTGAACACTTATTATTCATGATGATTGCATCTGCAGATCATTTTTTAGAAGAAAAAAATCGCGCTTTACTGTATGCCGAAGTGTATCAGGAAAAATTACTTGAATTTCAAGAAGAAGAAGAGAAGCTTAATGAAGAATTTACTCAGCGACTAAAATCCCACGATGCATTGCTCTCTGAAGCTCGCGAACGATTGCGAACTAGTCCAGTTTTTGAAGGAATTCCTGATTATCTTTTTGAGGAGAAATTGAGACAAATTGAGGTGGATCATTCTGAAATTACTATTGAACCCGAGGTTTTCGAGCGACCAAGTTTCGATAAATTATCTTTGGATGTGGAAAAGGTAGTAGATTCAAAAGTTAATCATAGAAGGGTACTAGTGCGAATTCATCCAGCTTATGAGAGTTTTATGGAATACTTTTGGCACAGTTATCCACAGTATCGTTTGAGGCGTTTTTTCCACTTGCCTCATGCCAAATTAGTTAATGAGAAACAGCTGCATCTACAACGTCATTTCATGTATGACGATATCGATGGTAAAACTACCTTTCACTTTTTCACTAAATTTATGCAAACGTGGGAACAATTCAGTTCTCTAGAATCTCATGATCACATGGAGTACACCGCACCGATATCGACGGATGGTGCTGATTCTAATTTGAAAATGCTTGTCCATAAGCCATTGTCGAAAAAGCACTCTTTTAAGTCAGTGAACCAGAAGCTAGAGGGTATGGGTGGCACGATGCATACTTTTGTTTTCCGAGGACACTCTTATAAGTTAAAACATTGTATAGACTATATACAGCCAGGCACTTTACTAACTTTTATTGGTTCTTGCGGGGGTTTTGAAAA
>CAZYUV010000325.1:0-3411 GCA_964650625.1 uncultured bacterium | reverse complement strand
AAGCTAAGGGCTGTACTTCCTAGTCCATTTGCCTGGATTAATTGGGCCGTAGCTGACTGTAGTAGTAACTGAGATTTAGTAAAATCTATAGTTTCCTGTGCAACATCTGCATCGCGAATCACTGATCTTGCCGCCTCAAGGTTCGTTGCTGTATTGGTTAATACATTTATGCTTCTATTTAATCGGTTTTCTACCGCGCCAACTCTAGATCGCTCGCTAGTGACACGACTAATGGCATCGTCTATTTTACCCATGCTGCGAGTAGCAGATCGAGTTGATGAAATATCGATACCTTCCAATCCAAGTGCATTTGAAGTGACACTATTAATATCAAATCTGATTGTTTGACCATTAGGCCCAACTGGTGTTCCAATACGCTGATCGGAAACTTGAAGATCAAAACTTGTTTTTCCACTACCGGTGGCTGCGGAATTAAAATCTATCCCAAAGGTGCTAAGACCTCTGGCAGCATCTGTGCCATCTGCTGTGCTCAATACAACACGAGATCCTTCTCCTGAGGAGTTACTAAAAAAATCAAGTCGATTACCAGGATCAAAAGTGTAATCAGCATCCATCGCGCTTATGGTTGTTGCGTTCATGATGGATGTGATTTCAGTTTTACTAATGGTGAAAGATTCATTGGCAGATGCACTGATTCCAGCGGTACCAAAATGAATGGTACCGGTGCTTACACCATTTTGATCAGTAAGATTGAATCGCAGGGATCTAGTTAGTTGGAAACCTACAGTTTGTGCTGATTCAGCTGTACTACCTGTTACTGTCGCTGAGTTACCTCCACTGCCAGTATTTGAGTTTCCAGAGGAAAGCCCAATTGCTGAGAGTGATGCTCCGCCAACTGCAAATATAGAGACTTTACTGTCAGTACCAGTTTCTGAAGATGTTAGTAATAAGTTACCACTGGAATTTACTGAAGCAGTCACTTTTACATTATTACTCGTAAAGTAGCTGTTAAAAGAGTTCACAATGGAGGTGGATGTGATAGCTGATCCTTGGTTGAAAGTTATGTCTGTGCTGGTGCTTCCATTATCCACGACATTACCAGCGCTATCCAGCTGGTTAGTATTGAAATCCCCATCGGCCACACGAATTCTTACAACCGATGTACCGGTGAATGTTGCACCTGAACTGATGTTAGTAGACCCAGTCAATATAGCGGCAGTACCACTGGACCCGACAAAAGCTCCTGAGGAAATGCCTAGAACAGATTGAGCAGAAGAGTTGGCCGAAATCGATATTCGGCTACTGGTACCCGTTGTGTTGGCAGTTAATGCTAAATTATAGCCTGTAAAGCTTGCTGTAATCGCGGGATTCTGAAATGCAGATGTAGCGGAGTGCCCCGCTGTGAGTGCATGATTAGTATCATTTGAAACCGAAATCGCTGTATTAATCATGTCAGAAATGGAAGAGGTGCTATAGCTTCTACCTGCAGTTAATGTAACTCTGACACTATTCGTAAGACTGCTATCAACTTGTTTATTGTCTGTGGCATTGGTATCGTGAAATGTAAATACTATATCGCTAACTGAGCTATGTACTAGGATAGTTTCTAGACCGGAAACACTACCGTCTAAACGTGCCTCTTTCGTGGGGTCAAACTCCAATTCTAAGCCGGGTACAACTCCTATAGCTCTGTTAGTGTTTGTATTTGCACTATAGTTATTTGGAGAACTTATGCCTTTCTCTGTTGCTGTAATTTTGTGTGCACTGTCAATACTTGTTGTAGTGACAGAAAAACCTAATCCAGTGATGAAATCTTGATTACTACTTAGAGTTAATTCGCCAGCTGCACCTGATGGTCCAGATTCATAAATTATCTGTCCGCTAGTAGAATCAAAAGCAAAAGTGGATCCTGTTAGATCTAATCCATTATTTTCTTCGGAATTAGTGATCGCTGTTTCCGCCTTTGCGGCAAACTGGTCTACAGTTAAATCTTTGGATACACTGATTGAAGAAGACTTACCGTTGGCTCTGAGGGTTAGTGTTACAGGATTAGCTAGTATTTCATTTCCAGATGCATCAAACATGCTAGTTAGATCACCTAGAGTGCTAGTCGAACTAGCTACTTGGCCGCTGCTTTTTAAGGTCTGTATTGCAGATTTTTGAATTTCTCCTTGGCCTACGGCACTCATGCTTATTTGAATTGAGTATTTACCGCTATTAGCTTTGCCAGTTTGATAAGCTCGTAGGGCTGAGTTAGATGTCGAAACCCTAGAGGATGCAGAACCATCCAAGATATTTCGCTTATTATACTGCGTTGAGCTGGCAATCGTGTCTAATTCAGATACGAGTTCATCAACTTCTTTTTGTAGTTCAAGTCTGTCATCTGTCGTAAGGGAGGCAGATTGCGACTGAACAGAAAGTTCCCTCATTCTTAATAAGATACTGTTGCTTTCACTTAGTGCTCCATCTGCTGTTTGAAGTATAGAGATGCTCTGCTGAGACCCTGTGATTGCGCTATTTAAACCAGTAATTTGTGCACTTAATTTTTCTGATATTGATAAACGTGATGGATCATCGGAACCTCTGTTAATTTTCAAGCCCGAAGATAGTCTTTCTATTGATCGCGTTATCCCTTTTTCATGAGAATTTAAATTGTTGCGAGCCAATAGGGCAGCAAGATTGTTATTGATACGGAAACCCATATACCCTCCATGGTAAGATCCTCCTTGATCATATAGTCAGCGTCCGAGCTAACCTTAATTAAAACATCAACAATCCGTGTTGATTAAACCGACATATTCACATTCATACCGAGTCATTCAACTCAATATTTTTTAGGGGTTGTCCAGACCCCTAAAAACCGCATTTGTCCCATTTAAATTGTAGCCTTTTTATTAATAAATGTCAATTTTGAACCGTTTATTTGGATAGCACAGTGCAAAGTTTTTGAATATCAATGAACTTGCTATTAGATTTTATGTTTGAGAGTCTAAAATGACGACGAGAGTGGGTTAAAAAATGAGTATTTTAATGTCGAAAAATGCCCCAGAAGCCATTGGGCCATATTCACAAGGTAAAGAGGTTGGTGGTTTTTGTTTTTTTTCTGGACAAATTGCCATCAATCCATCTAATGGTGAATTGATTAATAGCTCTTTTGAGGAGGAAGTTCATCAGGTCATGAATAATATCTCGCATTTATTAAAAGATAATAATTTAGATTTTGAAGATTTGGTGAAGGTGAATATTTCACTGACTGATATGTCGAAATTTTTACATTTTAATGAGATTTACTCGCAGTATGTTGTGGAGCCATATCCTGCCAGAGCTTGTGTAGCAGTAAAAGCTTTGCCCAAAAGTGCTAATGTTGAGATAGAAGTGATCGCGTACCGTAAATGAAAAAGGCCTCCCGAAGGAGGCCTAATGTCAAATGGTATTGGTAATATTGGATTA
>CAZYUV010000324.1:0-3429 GCA_964650625.1 uncultured bacterium | reverse complement strand
TTTAAGCTTGGATATTTATTTGAGAGAGGCTGAATATTAGGGAATCGATTTCTTAAGAGCGGACCAAAGGGCCTGCGTGGAATCCATCAAGTTAATGAGAGGTCTGGGTAAATTATACTGGGCTTGTTTTTGATGATCTAGCTTTAGAAGCATTCCTTCAATATTATCCAGTTTCTCTTCTAATACTGCATTGCGCTTTTCCAAAGCCAGAAAAGTATCATTTAGATTGTCTAGAAGTGCAGGAGGAATGTTAACTGTTTCTATTGGTTTCTGGACCGCTAGGTTGTCGCTATCTGGTTCTCTGTGAATTGCAATTTGAACTGGGGCATTAGGAACATCGGACTCCCCGGATTTTTCCATTTCATGCCTTTTCTCTTGCTCCTTGAGCTGATTTAATTCGTCAGTAACTTTTTGAATGATATCGGAATGCTTAAATCCGTCTTTTATTAAAGTTTTAATCATTACAAAAGCTTGTACATCCTCGGCCGAAAAAATCAGACTATTGTAGTATCCACGACGCGGATTGAGTAGGTTTTCGTAAGTTTTTAAGTAGTTGCGTAAGGAACGGACTGTGATACCAGTGATTTTGGACACCTCTTGGATGCTGTAATCCTGATCACCGGTTACTCGCCAATAATTTTTATTTTTAATGTCAAACCATTTCATGAGGCCAAAATACGAGATTTCATCTATCAATTTGAATACTAGTAATAAAAACCCAACACAATAAATTAAATGCTAGGCAATTTTGTATAGTATAGATCAATATTTTTAACAAAACAACATTCCTTCGCTGTTTATAGAAAGGTTTTTGCCGAAGAAAAAGTCGATGATTCTGCGTTTTTTTGTACTATGGATTTTATTGCATCTGCTACAAGTAGTTGTTGATGCACGTCCTTATGCTGCTGGTTTAGATCGTAGCGAGAATATCGAATTCGATCAGCGCTGGAATAAAGATTTGGAGGTTGAGGAGTCTCATCCTCTATCGTCTTACAAAAAGCCATATTGGCAATCAAAACGGACCCATCACCTGAATGCCCTAGATAAATATGATCGTCGTCTGATTCGACCTTTACGTCAAGTGGAGAATGGTCTAGAAATTAGTACTTTGTACTTATATAGTAGCAATCTGGATGTTAATTTAGCCTTTCCAAATCCCATCGGAGCGGGAGGTAGTCCTGCCGCAGGGGAGGGTACGGTCAGATTTGATACACGGGGATTGGCTCATGAATTAAAAGCTCGTTTTCCTGCTTTTGGTTATAACCTCTTTAGCTCTATTTTTCTATTTCACCCTGAGGATCAAATTGCCGGCCCTCAAAGGAATGTAGGGTATAATTTGAGCTTCGGAAATACAGTCAGTGAATATTCGGGCTTATCTAAGTCAACTTTTAACCTATATAAAGTGGGCAATGAACGTTTCTTAGGTAAAAAAAAGGAAAGTAGATTCAGTATTTTAATGGGTGTTTCACATCTCAATTTCAGACGTTTTGAGCGTCTTAGAGGACAGGATCGCCTAGGAATTAATCAAGCTACTTCAAATATTTTACCTAACGATCCCATTATTATTGAACAGGGGGAGTACACTCTTGATAAAAACGGTACAGGAGCCTTCGTTGGGCTGAAATATCATTCTCATCTTGGTGGTGGTTTATCATGGCTTTCCTCTTTGAGTTATCACGGCCTGAAAACAGACCAATTTTCACAAAACTTTTTGCAAAGAGTGAGTCAGCAGGGGCTGTTGGAGCAATCAACTAACCGACTAGAACGAGAGCAAACCGATGGAATCATTGATTTTGAATTTAAATTTCAGAAATATTTACGTCACTTTTACAATGTTTCAGTCGGTTACAGATACATTCAATATCTGGAGAAACCGAGGCAGGCAATTGACAGTATCAATCGAGATAAGTTTGCGATGAAAGGTATACAATTATCTCTACAAAGATTCTTTTAGATGTGTAGAAATCAAGATTGCCCCTGTGAATCTGGCAAAACATATAATGATTGTTGCGAGGTTGCCCATAGTGGAAAATTGCTAGCAACTACAGCAGAAGCCTTGATGCGATCAAGATTCAGCGCTTATGTTTTTGGAATAGCTGACTATATCGTGAAAACTACTCATCCGAAATTTCGTGAGAAAAATTTCAAGGTCCAGATTGAAAACTGGATGAATCAAAGTCGCTGGACTCATTTGGAAGTTCTGGAGGTGGTGGGAGGTTTGAATGAAGATGAATGTGGTGAAGTGGAGTTTATAGCAGAATTCTATCTTGACGGTCAGTATCAAATTTTGCATGAAAGATCTAATTTTGTAAGATATAAAGGACGTTGGGTTTACACTGAGGGGAGAATCTCGTAAGTCTAGCTCCATTTCAATACCCTTCTAGGCCAAGTACATCAGCAGAAGCTACAATAAAGGGATGAAAAAGTTTCCTATCACATTCATTTATTCAGGTAAAACCATCGAATTTAATGAGGGCGACTATCTTCTAGAGGCAGCTGAAGAAGCTGGGATTGAAATGGTATCAGATTGTCGGAACGGTAGTTGTGGTACTTGTGCAACCTTGGCTGAAGGTGAAGTTGACTGGGCTGTCTCCGAACATTGTTTAAGTGATGAGCAAGTGGCAGAGGGGCTTATATTAACTTGTGTTTGTAAAGTTAAAGGTCCTTTAAGCTTAGAAGAATAGCTTAATTAAGAACCGAATAAAATGGCTATTAGAGCGGCGACAGTTATGATCAATGTTCCTTGAGTGAAGTAGTACCTACCAGTGAAATCGTCAAGATGCTTAGTGACCAATCCAGTTTTTTCTTCGATTTCCTCCGATAGACTGAGTAAATCTATGTATCCGTGGTCTACTTCGCGCGGTATAACAATACGACCGGTTTTATTGGCTTGTATGTCCAAGCCTATGTAAACGGTTTGCGTCATGGAAGATCGTGGATAGACACCAGGACCCAAACTGGGACTTTTAATTGCACCTACACCAGCAATGGCTTCAATATCAGATATTAGAGTGATTCGTTGAATTTCCTCCACCGCAATAATGATATCCATCTCTTCCTTCAAAAAATCACCAGGAATAAAAATGCTACCGGAGCTTACCCGAACCTTATGTGTTACATCTGAGTCCACCATATTAGTTTAGCGAATTAGTATGCATTTCAACAATCTGCGCTCGAAAATAACTACATTTTGAAGCAAAGCTGTGTGGGCTTGCGTTATTCTTGTATAATGGCGTTTCAGCAAAGGCCGCCGTACTATGAAACCAGGTTTTTTATTTTTAGGGGATCTTCCTCAAGGTCTAGATTTACGAATACAGCGTTTCGCTAATATTTGTAACTTTCCCTTGCGCAGAATAAAGTCTGGTGCAAGTTCTTTGGGTGAGGTGCAAGATTTAGAAATTTTGGTCAGCTGGGGTTTGGACATAGGAA
>CAZYUV010000323.1:0-3456 GCA_964650625.1 uncultured bacterium | reverse complement strand
GAGCTTGGGGGAAGCTCCGAAGCACCCTTTCTAGATAGGTTTAGAACGAAGATTCATCAGCTTGTGGCAACAGCCATTCGAGTCCATGCAAAGAGTTCTAATGATTCAAGGGCGTCAGATCTTCTTGAAAAATGGGAAAAATTGAGGTCAAGTAACAAGCCGCCTGACGTTCTGAATTTTCCGTGGTCACAAATTGCTTCAGACCGATCCGGCTTCGGTAGATTTCAAATTGTATTTAAGTATGCTATGACACTACCAACCTATTTTCAGCTTACCTACAGACAGTTTTTCAGTGTTGAAACTATGATGTGGTTTGGGGGAAATAAGAAAATGCTTTCTGCACTAGACCAGTTGAATAGTGTGCGCAGTGAAATAAGCTTGCTTGAACTCGAGAATAGCTACACCCATGTAAAAGGGCGATTGACCCTCAGCGAGTTGGTAAGATTTACGCGGAGTCGTCCGCAATTTAGAGAACTAGCCAGAGTCTTTTATAACCGCTATTTAGATTTGTTAAGTCAGCAGAGTTTAATAAAACAGGAAGCGATTGCAATGAGAAATAAAGTTCTCAAGCTAAGAAGTATTCCACGTGTTGAGAATTTGATCGCAAGTAAGAACGAAAAAGAAGTCAAGGAAGTGATGGATGCTTTTGGGCAGAAAGTTAATATGGCTAGACTGCTGGAACCTCTTTTCGTAATTGCTAATACTGACGGTGTTGATTTTACAGATGTCCAAAAAAAGGAATTTTTCAATAATACTGGGCTAGACTACAGTCAGGTGATTGAAACCCAGGGTGATAAAAATAAGTTACTCGAGTTGATACGAGAGACTTTTCCACAGAGATCTTCTGACCCCAAGTTTATGCGTAATATGCTCAATGAGTTGTCCGCTGAGATAAAGAGTCAGATTAATTCGGATACTACGTTAGCTTTATTAGAGACTGCAAAGTATCGCAGGATAGCGAATCGCATGATGTTGGAGCCTGATGCTGCTAATTTCTTTGAAATGCGGGCGGGAAAGTTATTATTTAAGCCGAATGTATTAGATGAAATTCATAAAGGTGATTCCAGTGAAGTCTTAGAGCTTGCTAATGATAACTTCAGGAAGGAGTTTGTTGAGGCGGAAAAGAAACTGGAAGAGGTGGATGTTTTATCTGTCAAACTGAAACAGACGTTCCATAAGATAGAATTTTTGGAGAAAGAACTAAGCGACCTAAATCAGCACGTTTCAAAGACAGATCTAGAGGATGTCTCCGATACGATTGATTCTTGGCATGAAATATTGCTCGCCGAACAAATGAAAGTTCGCGAAGACCTAAAGGAATTAAAGTCTCAGCAGAGTCAATTTGACTTGGTGCGTTCGCGATTATCGCAGCTTATTGGAGTAAGAAGTCGGGAAATACAATCTAACCCAGACAAGCTTAATACTGCGCTTCAGCCTTATTTGCAAGATTTGTCATCCAATGAGCAAGGTTTTCAAACAAACGCTAAAATATTAGTAAATATACTTAGGGAATTGCGTCAAAAATCCAAAGCCATCAAAAACCTTGCAGATAGTATCTCCCAAAGTAGTAATGAAGTCCGTCGTATTGGCCTAAAAATTGAAAGTATGACAAAAGATTTACAGGAAAAAATTCCTCAAATGAAGCAACGCCGTGCACTTTTGGAAGAGCAGCATGGTTTACTTTATAAAAAAGTGTCATACCTGACATTGGAAGAGCAGAAACGGATTGAAAAAAATGCCTCTATGAGCGCTGAGTTTGATGAAGATGTGGCCAATCACTACGCTTCTCGTTATCTCATAGGCTTCATGCGTAAAGGTGATACTCAGAATACAGTGATTGAAACGATCCGTTTTCACAGTTTTACAGATAGCAGTATTAGCTTCGACTTGACCTTATTAAATAAACAAGTCAACGATAATTGGGAAAATGTTGAGAACCGTCAGACTATATCACTCAAAGTGCGCCCCAGAGTTGTTAAAAATAAGCCTGATAACTTTGATTTTAAAATTCAATCATTCGTATTACAGAAAGAAGGCATGGAGCCAGTCGAACTGAGAACTGGCTTCAAGATAATTCTAGATTCTACCTTAAATTTACTGAATGTCTTAGTTGCATCATTGAATGGGACTCCATATCAAAAGCTTAAATTTAAGTATTTTCAGCACTTGGAAACTATCAGAGTAATGAATGGTTTACCAATTTTCGAATCTTTTCCTAATTTCAAAGTGGATTTAATTAGATTGTCGAATGGCAAAATCTATATTTATGGTGATGTCTCCGGTGAAAAACTAGGCGCTTTCGTGGGTAAAGGCTTAGTTATGACTAAAGGGAAGAAGATTGAACTTGAAAGTCAGGAGTCAGACTCGAGAATAAACTATGAAAGAATTGAACCACAGACTTTTGCATGGGGCGGAGAAGCCAAGATTCGTATAAATGAGGCTTTGATTAACGATTTTTATAAAGGGATGCGATTAGGTATTGTTTCAACAAAATCGTCAGACACAAAGTCGTTGAGGTTTTTCGAAGGTCTGGAGAAGGCTGAAATTTATTTCAAGGAAAAGCAGGAAGTTAATATGCTTTTCAAAGGGGATTTTAGAAAAATTTCTGCCAGTACTAATAGATTTTATTCTCTGATCAATGGAATTGCTTCTCCATACCTCGGAATCAAAGAGGGCCTGGCACGTGCGGGTTCTGGACTATTACGATTTGTTACTTTTGGAAAGGTAAATGTTGAAGTAGACCCTAAGAATTATCGATCTCCAAGTGGTCAGTTTTCAATATTTTTGGCGGGGCAATCTAATTACCGTGAAGGGAAACTTCATTTAGATTTTGATACAATTAGCTTATACGATCCCGTTCATATGGGTGCTCTGCAGCCTTACATGGGTACTGCTAGAGTGATCATGTCAGTCACTCGTGCAGCCGGTTGGCTATACAAACAGTTAATCAAGAGTATTGATGCTATACCTGGACTTAACGTCAAACCTCCTAAGGACCGCTTAGATCATATGTTGCTTACTTGGTTGGCTGCGAGTTTGGCTCATCAATTGGATTCTAAAGTCGAGGACTTGAAAATCGAAGTTAAATCTTTCAAATCTTTCAGACTAGAACTCAATGACTTTGAATTGGTTGAGGGTGTTGATACGACAATTACAGATATGAAAATTTTTAATCAAAAAATAGAAATTATTTCAACCACAAAATCAAGGTAGTAAAGGGTTCTGTAAAATTAGCGACCGAGTAAGACTTGACGAAATATGCAACTGTGCTAATAATTGAAATACTAGGATAACCACGTCTGAGTGTGCTATTGTTGCCAGTATCAAGGAGGCCAAATTGGATTCATCAAATTTTAACTCATCCAAAATCAGAATTGCCGTACTGGCTGGTTTAGTAATCAGTCTATTGTATTTGACTGGTTGTTGTGATCAGCAGCAACAAGGTCAAGCTGCCGA
>CAZYUV010000322.1:0-3459 GCA_964650625.1 uncultured bacterium | reverse complement strand
TATCCGCCACCGTAGCCATATCCGCCACCGTAGCCATATCCGCCACCGTAGCCATATCCGCCACCATAGCCATATCCACCGCCGTAGCCATGCCCACCACCGTAGCCATATCCACCGCCGTAGTTCTGACCCCCGGGATAATATCCGTGACCATAGCCGTTACCACTGTAGTATGAATTACTACCGTTACCATAATTATTGTTATAACCGCTACCGTTGTTGTAGCCGTTGTTGTAACCGCTACCGTTGTTGTAGCCATTATTGTAGCCACTGCCGCCACTATTGTAGCCACTACCACCATTGTATGAGCCCGTGTTACCGTAATTGCCACCCAAGCCATCGTATCGACCGCTTCCACTGACCGCTGTTTGCGTGGTGAGTGTCTGAGCCTCAACTTGGCTCAAAAACAAAGGTGAAACCGCAAAAGCGGCTACTGCCATACCTACTTTTATTAAGTTCTGACTATGATATATGGTTTTCATGCTTTCCTCCGCAGCTAGACTGCTTGGCTACAAAAATCCTATCTGTATTCCGTCACAGACTACGCAAGCTCACTTGAAAAAGTTTCAAAAAGTTTTTTAGGATTGACATTTTTTTCAATAAATCAAAGGAAGTTTAAGATTTCAAAGACAGATTATTGGCCCATGTGAGGTTTCTTGTTAAAATTCCTGATCTATTTCACAACTGGTCTAATATTACCGTAAGGAATTACGAGGAGCTTCATGAAAATCACTTACCAATGGCTTAAACAATATATGAACTGGAACGCGAGCCACGACAAGCTAGAGGAAGTCCTAACCGACTTAGGAATCGAAGTTGAAGGCAGCCATCCGACACTAGCAAAATTCCAGGATGTAGTAGTGGGATTTGTGACCCACTGCAAACCACATCCTGATGCAGATAAACTCAAACTGTGCGAGGTTGACGTATCACAAGCTGAATTATTGACCATAGTATGTGGCGCACCCAACGTAGCGCCAGGCATGAAGGTACCTGTAGCACTCCCTGAAGCAATTCTACCTTTTGGACAATTGAAACCAAGAAAAATTAGAGGTGTATTTTCCCAGGGAATGATCTGTTCTGAGGAAGAACTTGGATTCGCTGAAAAATCAGACGGTATCTGGGAACTTGATGATAGCTATGAAGTCGGGGAAGACTTTCGTTCCTACTTTGATGAAGATATACAAATTGAATTATCAATCACACCTAACCGCCCTGATTGGTTAGGCCTCCGCGGAATTCTTCGCGAGCTCTACGTGAAAACCGGCATACCTTATAAACTCCCTACTAAGAATTTAAAGAGTAAAGATCTTAAAGATTTTCAGGTCGAAATAAAAGATCCAAATGGATGCCCAAGATATGTAGGCGCACTAGTTCGCGGAGTAAAAATCGGGACCTCACCACGTTGGCTTCGGCAGAAACTCGAAGCTGTTGGCCAACGCCCAATAAATAATGTCGTCGACCTAACTAATTACCTAATGATTCTATTTGGTCATCCAATGCACGCTTTTGACGCCTCAAAGATTAGGGGAAAAAAAATCATTGTTCGTCCAGCACAAACTGGCGAACTCTTGACCACACTTGATGGAGAAGATCGTAAATTTGATTCAGACGATTTATTGATCTGTGATTTAGAAGGTCCCTCAGCCATAGCAGGGGTAATGGGGGGAGCCGATTCAGAAATCGATAGTAACACAACTGATGTATTCGTAGAGGTCGCCTATTTCGATCCCATCAAAATTCGAAAAACCTCCAAAAAACAGAAAATGCATACCGAAGCCTCTCATCGATTTGAAAGAGGCATGGATATTGAGTTTCCAAAGGAATTAGCAAATATTGCTGTGGAGTATATAATCGAGGTCGCCGGAGGAACTTACGAAGGAACCATAGATACTTATCCCAACGTCTTTCATAGTAAACCTGTCAAATTCCCATATGAACTTACGACAAAAGTCTTAGGTATATCTCCAGAGACACAGTGGGTAAATAAAACCCTAGAGAACTTTGGTTGTGGACTTGAGCAGATAGATGAAAAAAATATTCTCGTTTACCCGCCAAGTTTCCGACATGATCTGGAAAGACCCATTGATTTAGTTGAAGAAATTGCTAGGATTCATGGATACAACGAAATTCCATTTGAAGCCCCCAAGGCTTCACTTCAACTTTTGCAAGATAAGCCATTAGAAGTAGTTATTGAAAGAACTCGTCAAGCATTGCTGAAAGAGGGCCTAAGCGAGTGTGTTACTTATTCTTTCGCTAGAGAGAAGCACTCTGATAGTGTAGAACTACTTAACCCTTTGGCTGAAGATGTTGCCTATTTGCGTACGAATATTGCTGACAAACTTCTTGAGGCAATTATTAATAATTACAAAAAACAAAATAATCGAATAGGCCTCTTCGAAACGGGAGTTGTTTTCTCAAAAAAATCCGATGGTCAGTATTTAGAAGAGCTTCATGCCTGCGTAGCCATAAGCGGAATTCAGGTTAATGATTGGAAAAATAAGAATACTAGTACAGACTTCTTTGATTTAAAGGGCATTGTGGAACGACTTTTTGCTCACCTACATCACCCATTTCAATGGAGAGATTGCCAAAAGCCTCATCACAGACTTGAGAATACTTTGACACAAGATATTTATTTTCAGGGTAAACCCGTGGGCTTTGCTGGGTTGGTTGATAGTAGCTATCTCAAAAAACAGAAAATTTTCTCACCGGTAGCCATCTGTGAAATAAACTTAAACACAATCATTTCAGCTAAAGAAAAAATAACAAAATTCAAACCGCTACCAAATTTACCCGGAGCAGAAAAACAGCTAGCACTAATTACACCCAAAAATATTCAAGCACAACAAATCATGCGAGAAATCTCAAAACTTAAGATCAAAAATCTTGAAAACTATCAAATTTTTGATTTATATGAAGGCAAAGGTATTCCTGAAAACTATAAAAGCTTAGGGGTGTCTTTTTATTTTCGGGGAAGCGAACGTAGCCTTTCGGAAGAAGAGATGGGACAACAATTAGATAAGATTTTAGAGACTCTTAGGAAAAAATTTGACGTAACTTTACGTCCTTAAACGGAATGAAACTTCTCGATTTTCTAAAACTCTATCCAAATTCTGAATCTGGTCAGTGCATAATCTTCAGTGGTTCATGTCCGTTTCAAAAAGAATTAATCCGAATGTCTTATGTTAAAGAGTTGCGGCGGACCCATCAAATTTCCAGCCAATGGATTAGTGCAAAAGAACAAGGAGTTGATCAAATATCTCAAAGTTTTGAACAACCAGCTCTTTTTGCCAAACCAACATTTTACATCATTGATGAGACTCAAACCTTGTCTGCGAGCCAGCGAGAAAAACTTCTTAAAGCATGCTTAAATAGGACTAATCCAAAGTTCTATAAGCTACTTTATATTTCTAAACTTGAAAAAAAAACAGACTCTATAAAATCCAAGCTAGTCGA
>CAZYUV010000321.1:0-3462 GCA_964650625.1 uncultured bacterium | reverse complement strand
ATTCTGAATTACTTGTTCTAATTGAACTTCATTACCCAAAATAGGGAAAATTTGACTGACATCATCAATCACATTAAGTTCAATTTGATTAAGATCACTATTTTCACGAAAATCATTAATGGCTTTTACCAAAACAGAACGTAAATCAATTACCTCCAAGTTTCGAGCTCTAGTATAGCCCACGGCCCTTAACTGTCTCACTAAACCAATTCCACGTTCCATAAATTTTTTGAGCTCTGTAAGCCTAGGATCAAAGGCCTCGGAACCCTTCATTTCATACATCTGTAAACTTAACTTAAAAGCTGAGAAAATATTATTAAATTCGTGGGTCATTCCATTGAGTAAGGTCTCATAGGTTTGTACTTGATTCTGTAGTCGCATGTGCTCTTCAGTTCGTCTCTGACGTAGCAAATTATGAATTCTCGCTATCAGTTCAGGGTAATGGGGAGGCTTTAAAATATAGTCATTAGCTCCCGCTTCAAAGCATCTCACCATATCAGCCTTACTAGAGCGAGCTGTCAGCATAATTATAATGAGCCTATTGTAACGATCCTGAGAACGCAAATTCTTCAGTACTTCAAACCCGGATTCATCGGGCATAATAAGATCCAACAGCAAAACTCTAGGGACATAGTTTTCCAACAAGGAATATAGCTCTGTCGCAGAAGACAATACGTGCATATTAAAACTTTCACCTACATTCTTTTGAATCATTAGGCGATTTAACTCATTGTCATCTATGTAAACTACATCAGGTAAGCGCATCAAACCTTGACCTCTAACGCCGGTCTTTCTATTTTAGTAGTTTACCTCATGGAACATAACTGGACATACATTTTTCAAGAACTCAGATTACTTACTTTTAAACGTAAGGAATATGATCGGGCTGAAGTCACCCATCTTACCAAAAAAGCGAATCAGGAAGTCTTTCTTCTAAAAGCAAAAACTTTGGGCGGTGAGATAATCAAACACCAAGGTTCTAGAAATTTAATCTGCTTTGATAAATTAAAAAATGCGGAAGAATACATTTCTCAAATGCAGCATCTACTGGAGGAGTTCAAGAAAGAGCAGAGTGATTTTTATTTTGAACATACCTCATTCATATGGGCTCACAATAGTAGAAAATTAAATAAAGAAAATATGCTATTTTTGAAAGAAATCAGCAGTTTACTCAGCGATAAAACAGGGAATTATTGTTCGCAAAAATTAGATCTAGAATCCCATAGATTCGGAAAGATAATTGTTGAAACAAACCAGTTTTATCTATGTCAGCTGGTTTCTAGACCAACTAAGTCTGTTAAAACTCAAACAAGCTTGCGTTCTATACGAGTACTTATTCTGATTCTAATAATTGGGCTGGTATTTATTGCCTCACGCGAGCTTGTGAAAAATTTAAATGATCAATTCAATTCAAAACGCTACAACAAAGTTGAGCAAAGTTTAGACTTAAATAAACCCTCATTTACGTATCAAATACTCAAAAGTCTGGAAGTTCAAAATAAAAACCAAAATCTTGAAGATATTTTGTACAAATACGTGAAGCAAGAATGGGATATGTTTCTTGAATTACCAATAGGATCATCTCCCAAAATTCTCAAAAATAGAATTGAATCATTACTGAAAATCTTTCCCTGGTCAAAGAATCTAAGTTTCTTCTCGCAATTGCTCGATTTAGTCTCAGAATTCGAGCAAAATGAGATTCCTCTAAATCGTCTAAAATCACTCTTCCATAACTCATCTTTCGCAAATAGAAATAAAGTCACGATTTTGATCAATTTCTGCTTCCGATACAATCTTGATCCTTTTTTTCTTAATTCAGAATTGAAGAAGTTAAACTTGAAAAATAAAGACACCCTATACCTAAAATTCTTCGAAGCATGTCTGAAAAATGACATAAAAGGTAAAGAGTTAGAATTTATTCAATGGTTCAAAAAGTTACCTCATTTAGAAATGAAAAAACACCTAGAGAGCTGGATAAAAACTCCCATAAAACCGCTAAATAAAAATAGTTTTATGCTCCTTGTTCGGATGCAGGAATTGGATCCAATCATCGCACAGAAATATATCCAAAAAGAAATCATCCGTCATTCTTCTCCACTTGAAGAAATTGAAATGTTGGTATTGATCAAAGACAAGTCTAGCCGTGAAATTTTACTCGCATATCTGGAGGAATTAGTTCAAGATTTGAAACGACGAAAGTTACATCCTGAAGTACAAAAAGCAGCTCAATCCGTACTTGTGAGGATCTCCGAGTAAACTATGCTGAAGAAATCAAATTTTCATATTGAATATAATCGACAAGGGTATTACGGATTATTAAATGGTGAACCACTCCTGAGTAAAGAACAGCATGTTATTTACGCACCCAATGCACCCATTATCCGTTTACTGTACGAAGAGTTGTGCCAACTTGAAAAAGAAAAAAATAATCCAGAAGATGGTGTTATTTTTCGAATGATCAGTCATGCAGTAGATGCTTCCCGTAGTAAATCTTATAATACTCCAATCAATAGCCTGCTTCAGCATGATCACTACTTACAAATTCAGGCCAAAATCTCCAAACAAAGAAGCGCGGACCTATTCCCTGTGCTCACTGATATTTTAGAAAGTCATGGACTTGAGCAAGCCCGCTTGGATAAGTTAAATCGGAAACATTGGCAATGGATTAGTAGTCAATTAAAAGGAACGGACTACTGGGAAAGAAGTTTTCTTTTAGAAATGGGACAGAAAGGGTACTTGATACTCAGTCTCGTATTCATTAATAATCATTTGACGATACCACTCTACGCGGAATACTGCCTAATTAGTCAAGGTTTAGAACCTTCAAAGGCAAGGGCAGAGTTCGCGCAATTCATAAAATCTCACTCTACAGAGCTCACTTATTTAAGACTATTATATGGTAAATAAGACCTGATTCAATAATTCTCTGCAGCTCTGAAAACCTTACCATCAATAAACATGCGCGTTAATTCTTCATCCAAATGACGCCGATCGACTTCCATTTTTAATATTGACAAAGCCTTATCCACAGGAATTGCCTTCTTATATGGACGATCTGCGGCTGTCAGAGCATCATAAATATCTGCTACCGCCATCATCTTACTCTGAGACAAAATTTCATCCTCAGTAAGCTGGTTGGGATAACCTTCTCCTGATAACCATTCATGGTGACCATATGCAATAGCTGGAATCTGTTTCAATCCTGCGGTCCAGGGTATTTTGGACAAAAACGTAAATGAATGAGTCACATGAGATTCAATTTCTTTGCGTTCCTCAGCAGTAATTGACCCTTTACGGATGGATAAAGCTTCCACCTCTCGTTCCAAAAGAAAAGGCTTCATTTGATCATATGGGTCCGGGTACTTACGCTCAGCAATCTCAAGTAATCGCTTAAAATTTCCCTCTTCGAGAACGGTGGGTTCGTTGGTTTGAATGATAAAATAAACTATGTCTTCGATTTCC
>CAZYUV010000320.1:0-3485 GCA_964650625.1 uncultured bacterium | reverse complement strand
CAATTAATCCAGGCAAATGGACTAGGAAGTACAGCCCTTAGCTTATTGGAGTAAAAACCGTGATAAACTGGATTACCTAATTCATTGGTGATCTTATGACAACTGTCAGTGTATGCTCTATCTTCAAAAATGATCATGAATTCGTAGAGGAATTTGTGCAGCAGTTCAAGTCGATTGCGGATCAATGGATACTAGTCAATACCGGATCTACGGATGGCACAGATATTCTATTCAATCAACTTTTACCTGGGGTTCAAATCTTCAATTTCAAGTGGAATGATAACTTTGCTGAGGCTCGAAATTTTGCATTAGAGAGAGCTCATGGTAACTGGATTTTATTCCCTGATATGGACGAAAGAATAAGGACGAAAGATCTTAAGGGTATCAAGCAATTGCTTCCTAATATCAAACCTGAAGTTGGAGCCTTAGTCAGCGATTGCGTAAATACCGCTTCACTAGATTGGCAAAGTTCTAATCCAGGGATACATTCTATTCATACAGTAATCAGACTTTTTCGTAATAGTGCAAAGATCAGATATTCTAATAGAGTTCATGAAAGTATAGAACCAGCACTTAAAAAACTAAAGCTGCAAACCCTTCCAGCAAACTTTAAGGTTTATCACCTAGGATACGCTGGCCCTAGATATATTCAGAAAACTGTACGTAACCAAAAGCTAATCGATGAGACCTACCAAAACTATTTAGAAGAAGACAAAATACCTCCCCCTGATCTTTTATTTTATTATTGTCAGCATAACTGGGGAAACTCAGACAAAATAAAAGAATTATTAGAAGCAGCACTTTCTCAATCTTACGGTAAATTACGAGCTTATTTTCTAGAAGCATGCTTGTGTTGGCATCAAGCTTACGGAAGTGAAAATGAGGCTCGTGAGTACTTTTTAAGACTGAGTAGAGAAAACCCTGACTCAATCGTCTTAACCCTAAAAGAAGCTAGAGAGGCTTTTAATAGTGGTAATATTCCTCGTGCTCACGAACTTTATAAAGTGGTTTATAAAAACTATCATCAGGAAGGATTTATTCAGACATTCCGACCCGAAGTCCTGATGAATTTAGGTATGTTGAATGCCTGCCAAAACGAATATGCAAAGGCTATGACATACTGGCTGGAATACCAAGAAACCTTTGGCATGGATCACACCCTCTATTGGCAATTGGCAAAACTTTACCATTTAATCAAAGAATATAAATTTTTGGAGGAATTACTTCTCACCCCCCCATCTGATCTTATTCATAGTAAATATCAAGCTGCTCAAGAGCTACTTAAGGTGCTCGAGTCCTACGAATCATTTAGCGGACGACAATTTAATTCATGCAGGAATACTCTTCAAGAAGCTTTGAGAAACCTGTCTATGTGATAAAAATTTGATATGCTACTGCTTCTATGCAAATTGATGACTATTTAGAAGTTTTTCAAAATCGTCTACCTGGCACGGAATTGATTCGAATTTCAGGTATTGAATCTGCAATCTTATTTTGGGAGGATTGGCTTTTAGGCTGCTACTGGATGCTTTCAGAACCGCAAAAATTACGAGTTCAGTTCAAATTCAATTGGAATCCCGACGAACTTGAAACCTTCAAAAAAGCTGAGGCGATGGGTCTATTACCATTTCACTTTTATCAAAAAATATCACAGAATCTCGAAAAAGAGTCACTCAAAGTCATTCATTGGACAGATCCCATTCTTTTAAGCCAATTTCTAATCATAGAGCAAAATCTAGATATGCTTTTATCTACATTCCAGAAAATTCGACAACAGAATTTAAACATAACTGAAACAGCCCTATTGAGCTTACAAAATATCAAACAAAAATACGCTCTTACCTCTGAAGGAGAAAAATAATGTCTAACGCCTTGTATCAAATTCCCACCCCTAAAAATGAACCCATCCATTCTTACGCTCCCGAGACTCCTGAGAGAAGAGCACTGCAGGCCCAACTTGAAACTTATAATTCAGAGGTGTTCGATATACCAATGATTATCAATGGAGAAGAAGTTCGAACCAACAATATTGCAGAAATTGTGCCACCACATAACCATAAAAAAGTGATCGCAAAATTTCACAGAGCCAATCGAGAAACTGTCACCTCTGCCATTGAAGCAGCACTTCAAGCTCGCAATCGATGGGCCGCAATGCCTTGGCAAAATCGAGCGGCTATTTTTCTAAAAGCTGCTGATCTTATCTCTGGTCCCTATCGCTATAAAATCAATGCTGCAACTATGCTAGGTCAGGGAAAAAACTGCTATCAATCGGAGATTGACTCTGTATGTGAATACGCAGATTTTCTACGCTTCAATGTAAAGTATATGGAGGAAATCTATAAAGTACAGCCACCTGAGAACGCTGCCACAAATTGGAATCAAGTTCAATATAGAGGATTAGAGGGGTTTGTAGCAGCCGTCACACCTTTCAATTTTACCGCAATCGCCGGAAATCTCTGTGCATCTCCCACAATGATGGGAAATGTTGTGGTATGGAAGCCTGCAGATACTCAGATTTACTCTGCTAAAGTACTTATGGAAGTTTTTGACAAGGCTGGCCTACCTCCCGGTGTAATTAATGTTCTGTTTGGCGTAGAGAATGACTTTTCCGAAGTAATATTTGCACACCCCGAATTAGCAGGAGTACATTTCACCGGATCTACTACGGTATTTCGCCATTTTTGGAAAGAGATAGGCAAGAATATCGATAATTATAAAAGCTATCCTCGAATTGTTGGTGAAACTGGTGGAAAAGATTTTGTGTTTGCTCATCCTAGCGCAGACCCAAGAGAATTAGCCACCGCTCTACTGAGAGGTGCTTTCGAATATTCAGGACAAAAATGCTCCGCAGCTTCGAGAGCCTATATACCAGAATCAATCTGGAGTAAAGTCTCTGACTTATTAAAGACTGATCTCGAAACTATCAAAGTCGGACCACCAGAAGATTTTTCTAATTTCATTAACGCGGTCATTGATCGCGAATCCTATGAAAACATCAAGCGATATGTAGATTATTGCAGAACTTCACCTGACTGTGAAATTCTTATGGGAGGTAAGTTGGATGACCACAAAGGATTTTTCGTCCATCCAACGGTAATTCAGGCTAAAAAGCCAGACTTCAAAACTATGTGTGAAGAGATATTTGGTCCAGTACTAACAGTGTATGTTTATCCAGATTCAGAATGGAAGAATATGCTCGAAACCGTTGATCAAACGTCTCCATACGCTCTAACTGGAGCCATCTTTTCAAAATGTCGTTATGCCATCGAGGAATGCATGCAAGCATTGGAAAATAGTGCTGGTAACTTTTATATAAACGATAAACCTACTGGGGCTGTCGTTGGACAACAACCTTTTGGTGGGGCACGAGCTAGCGGAACAAACGACAAAGCTGGCATGCACCTCAATCTGTTGAGATGGACATCTGTTCGCTCCATTAAAGAATGTTTTGTGCCCCCAACTGATTACCGATATCCATTTCTTGG
>CAZYUV010000319.1:0-3491 GCA_964650625.1 uncultured bacterium | reverse complement strand
GATTTATAATATCTGGCGCTTCGGCTTTTGGTACTAATAATCCTAACGGTAATCACATGCTTACCGTTTCAGGAAGTAGTTTATGTGTTCAAGATGATGTTATCTGTAACGCGCAAGTTGGAGCTGAAGGAAATGTATATTCAAGCTCCGCAAACATGATTGCAGTAGATTACGCTGAATATTTTCCCGCGGAGGAAATTCTGTCTGCCGGACAACTAGTTGGAATAAATCCAAAATCTGGGAAAACAAGAGGCTACCGAGAAGGTGATATATTTTTAGGAATTATCTCGACTAAGCCAGGAGTCATCGGGGGATGGACTAGAGATGTAAAAACTCATAATCTGGTTGGCTTAATGGGCCAGCTGCCATTCTCTCGAAGTGAAACAATAGTAGAAGATGGTAGGGTTTTTACCAAAGATGGAGAAATGATTGGAACTCTACTGAGCACAGGGGATATTTACTTAAATGGTTTCTCTGGTGATACCAGTAAGTCGCTCTTAATTAGATTGGAAGAGTTAAAAAATCAAAACAACAAATTAAAAGATCGCTTTGATAGGCAAGAAATTGAGATCATTGAACTTCGTAAAAAGCTTAATTATTTATTGCAGAGGCAGAATTAGTGTTGCAGAGGAATCCAAAACATTCTATTAGTTTTTTGTGCTTAGTTGCTCTATTTTCTATAAGTATACTTTTTCAAGCTTGCAGCAGTAGTCTTGATAGCTCAGTGGCAGATAAAGAGGTTGAGGCTAGTAAGGTTAGCTTTCAAGTCTTGGCAAAAGATGGTGTGATCAGTGGAGCCCAAGTGTACTTTTGTACTTTGAAGAAGGGTATAGTGACAGGGCCGTTTTCTACTGGATCTGATGGAGTTGCCCGACCAAATTTTGATGAAAGTATTCTGCATACTCTTGATGAGGATGATCAAGTCTATTGGTGGATTAAGAGTACTAATTCTACAAACGTGACAGTGAGTCGCACTAACCCCAGAATAAAGGCGGTGGCCCCTGGTCAGATTTCTCTTCGATCATATTTAGGTCGAGCTATTTTGATTCGTACCAAGGCGGCTATAAATTTAGACTTAACTCAGGATAGTGAAATTGCCAGCAGAAGTGTCGTCTCGCACTTTAGTAATGCACGTTCTAATTTATTGGAAGCTTTGTTGCGTAAGAATGGAATAATAAACGAGATGGTGCAAGAAGGCGAACCTTTGACGCAACTCACTGAAGCAAACCTCAAAAATATTACGCAATTTTCTGAGCAACTTGATCGACGTTATACCAATAGCAGTTCTGCTACCGCTCATAAATTAAAATTAATGGCAGCTATGACAAAAGGCGTTATTGAATACGATGTTAGTCGATTACTTGATGGCACTAGTGATCAAGGTTTAGCTAATTCAAGGTCTGCATTATTTCAGGTTGCCGAAAATAGAGTTAGTGAGGTTTCTTTAGAATTTCTTGCTGTATTTGATGACTTATTTTTGGAATTAGAACAAGACCTTCTAGATCCTGATATCCAAAATTCAATAGGAGATCCTGCTGTGGTTTTAGCAATGCAATCTATCACTAAAAATCAGACTCGTCTTGCAGTATCTTCTGATTTCGATGATGAAACGCCAAGACTCAGTGTGGAGGATATAACCCCCATTCCAAGTAATTCTATTTTTGTTAAGTTTCCAGGGGAAGTGGCTCAGGGAAGCATTAATGCAACACCTAGATATGGTGTAGCAAAAGGACAATTTGTATTTCAGCCATGAGGCAGGAGCATTTGTATGATTAAATCGGGTTTACTCCATTTTACAGTGGCAACATTACTGCTCGGGTCAGTGTGTGCACAGAGTTTTCTTTATAGTGTTACATTAAGTGACTCTAATGGTCAGATTATTCCTCTAAACACAACATTTGCAGCGGTACAGATTGGACTGTGGTCTAGTCTGAGTGGAGGTGGTGCCGCCAGCTACACAGAAAACTTTGGTAATGTACCCGTTGCCAATGGTGTATTTGAAATATTTGTGGGTGATAATGGTAGCTTGGGAACCCTTCCAGATCTTTCTACCAATCAATATGTTGAAATATCGATACAAATAAACTCTCAGGCAACCATGGAAGTTCTAACACCTAGAGTGAGACTTCCTTTTCTACCGATGGCGGTAGATAGCTTTAGGGTTGGAGGTTTAACCAGGGCTGATATTGAAGCTAGTATCGCAACAGCTGGACAGAGTTTTGGGGCAACAGATGCAGTGAGTTCGGTATTGGCTGACCCCCGTGTTATACAGAAAAATTCCAGTTTAGATTTAACTACCATTAGTGATTCAATCGAATTGTCAGTTGACGATAGCGTTATATCAACCAAGTTTTCTATTATAAATACCTCAGCAGCTGTTTTATTTGAAGTAAATTCAACAGGTGAGATTAAGGCCTCAACTTATTATGGAGATGGTTCTGGTTTGTCTGGAATAGTATCTTTGACGGGTAGTCAAACAATATCGGGAACTAAAACTTTCGATAATCCGGATACACATTTTTTGGGTACTGTTAATGCAAATAGTTTTGTTGGTGATGGACGGGATTTAACAAATATTAATGCTAGCTCTCTTGAAAACAATATTATTGATTCAAGTAAACTTGCAAGTCAGGCTGTTACTTCCGGTAACCTTGCTAATTTATCCGTGTCATCAGATCAGCTAAATGACTTAGCGGTGACTCAAAGTAAGTTGTCGACTGCTGCAGTGGGTAGCGCTCAAATAGCTGAATCTGCAATTACTAGTTCAAAATTAGCATCGGGCTCCATTGTGAGTAGTATTTTGGCTACTTATTTAACAGCTCCGGGCGCTTTTCATATTGATGGACTTAATTCTAGTGATCCATTCAAAGTAAGTACTCCAGGACTTACTGTTCCAGCTCTTCACGTAAACAGCTCCGGACAGGTAGGTATTTTGACTGATGAGCTATTGCGCAGTCTCACCATCGGCGGAGATGTCCAAGCCAACGCTTATTATGGGGATGGTAGTAATCTTACGGGTGTGGGTGGAGTTGTGAGCACTGGTGCTATCAGCTCAGAAAAAATTGCGACAGGGGCAATAGACTCATCAAAATTAAGTACAAATTTAGAGATTGATGGCTACCTCAGTGTTGGCGGTACACTTCTTAAGACATTATCCAATTCGGCAATAGGAATCAATAGTCATACCCATGTTAATTTAGGTTTAGAAAGCATTACGGGTGTCGTGGGTCAAAGCAGTGCCTACATTTCTATCACAGGGGGCAAGTGGAATACTGCTGCCGCTAATTATAGCTTTATCGGGGGTGGTAGCTCTAATTTTACAAGTGGAGCTTATGCTTCTATTCTGGGTGGACACATGAATAGTGCGAATGGAATGTACTCTAGTGTGCTGGGTGGTCAAATGTTGACTCTGACGGGTTCAAACTCCGTTGGTTTCAATGGATCAAGCACAGCTTGGACAGTATCAAAAAGTAGTGTGGCTAGTTTTATGG
>CAZYUV010000318.1:0-3497 GCA_964650625.1 uncultured bacterium | reverse complement strand
TGAACTTAAATATTTCGTAATTTTAGAATCTTGTTTCGTCCAATCCGCAATCATCACATGTATATTTTGTTCGCGATAAAAATCTTCCATTCGTTCAGTTTTCAAAACTAATCGTTCATTAAATTTACAGCTGACACACCAATCTGCAGTAGCTATGATTAATACTCGCTCGCCTTTTTCTATATTTTTCTCGAGTACTTCCTGATTAAATTTCTGATAGCCGAACTTGTGGTGATCATCAGAAATTTTAACTGGGCTAAAAACTATAGCTGTAAGAATAAATTGAAATATAGCGATACCAAGTATTAATCTACGCCATGTCTTAGACCAATAGAAACTTGCCTGATATAGCTGCAATGTGGCGGTCAAACAAATAATGCTTAATAGTAGCGCAAATATATCAGCCACACTTGTCTGCTGTGCTAGTACCCAAAGTAGCCATACCGAAGTTAAAAGCATGGGATAAGCTAATATTTTTCTGAAGGTAATCATCCATGGGCCTGGTTTAGGAAGAATTTTCATACATCTAGCTCTCGCGGAAGGAAATAATTCTATAAACCACAGGGGAAACGCCATTCCAAAACCCATAAAAATAAATAACAGCATGCGTTGCAACTGACTATCAAGAAACAAAGCATAGCCTAAGGCGGTAGCCATAAAAGGTGCGGTACAAGGGGTCGCTACAACACATGCCAATACACCTGTCACAAAACTTTGTAGTGGATTCTGATTCTGGGTGCTCTCAGTAGTTATGGAGATATTGATTTCAAATAAACCCGCTAGATTTAGCGATATCACATAGAAAAGTAGCACCATACAAGCCACAAATGCAGGGTTTTGAAGCTGAAATCCCCAGCCAATTTGAGCTCCGCCTTGCCGTAAAATTTCTAATACAAAACCAAGGATCAGAAAGCTACATAGAATCCCCAATAAATACATCCAAGCATTCAATGTACTAGAACAATAACTATCTTGAGACTCTTCGCCCATATTAACTAGCTGAATTAATTTTAGTGCGATCACGGGGAAAATACAGGGCATTACATTGAGTAGTAAACCGCCAATAAAAGCCATAATCAAAATAAGCCAATAATCGTGTGCTAACTTCTCAACACTAAGATCCTCGCTCGAAAGTGGGGAAAAGTCTAAAGGTAATTTACCTACCTGGCCTTCCTTAAAATTTACTTTTACAACCTCATTATTATGTTTAACCAAAGCAAAAAAACTTCTTGGTTCCAAATGACCCAACGGGAATTTTAAGTAAGTATAGCCATTCGATTGAGAGCTTAATAACTCAGTACCCGGACTAAAGATATTGAATTCCGGATAAAGCTCCCTAATGGAGTGTTGTCCTTCGTAACGCAGAATCAAATGTTTATTGGATTTTTCATAAACACCAGAAAGCACTTGTATTGCAAAATCATTCTTTGCTACCAGTAAAGGCCACTGACTACTTATTTGATTGGGCCTAAAACTTACACTTACATCAGCGAATTGAGGAATACAGGAGTCTTCGCATACGAGATATTCCAGACTCAGCGAAAGTTCATATTTAATTTTTTGACTTGCGTTTAAATCCAACGGTAGAAATAAATTCTCTTTGTAGATGTAATTAACCAGAGGACCTAGTTGATAAGTTTGAGGCATCGGATAATCAAAACCTACAATACTTACACCAGTAGGATTTGACTTAAGCTGAAGTTTTAAATTAGTTCCCGAGTCCCCAGGGTTCACAAAATACCCGTACCAACCAGGTTTGAACTGAAATTCAAATCCAATTTTTGGTGCGGTCTCAGTTTGCCAGGATGTATGAACTCTAAATTTTGAATGAGAAAGACTTGTCCATTCACCTACTACTGACTTAGTCTGATGAACAAATCCACTGATCAAAAATATTACTATGCAAAATAAGATTCTCAACAAGCATTCCTTTTTACGTCGCCTATCTTTAGGCGAACACTATAAAGCCTCTAGGCCAGGTCCGCGCCGATTAATTTTCATTGCGATTCATGGTAATGAAACATGTGGTGTTGAAGCTTACCTAAATATTGCCACTCATATACCATCTTTGCTACAAGATGGATCATTAGAAGTGAGATTGGGTAATCCCCTGGCATTTTTACTTGATCAGCGTGGTGTGGACAAAGATTTGAATCGAAGTTTCAATATACAAAATGCTCCAAAATATGAGACCGCACGCTGTAAATCTTTGGTAAGTAGCTTACTCAATGCTGAGCTATTTTTAGATATTCATTCCACTAGTTTACCAGGGCCTGCTTTTGGACTACCTGGACTTTATGGCCAGGATTTATGCAATCAATTACCTGTAGACTTGGTGATTCAAGGCTTAGCTCAGACATGCCAAGGAACAACCCTTAGTATTATTGATCAAAATAACTTGGAGGGTACAGTTATTGAATGTGGACAGCACAAGGATGAGTCTGCCATTGAAGTAGCCAAAGACTGTATCTATCACTTTATCAAAAGTCAGCCTTCCCATCAGACTAATAGGATTCGTAAAAATCAAAAAGTTTTACGATGTCCGCAATCTGTGGTTGCAGATGATGGATTCGAGTTTGTAAAACCGATACACTTTATGCAGAAGTTTACGAAAAACGAACTAGTTGCTCGAAGTAAACAAAAAGAATTTCGATGCCCCTATAATCATGCATTCATTATTATGCCAAATTCAGACCCTAAAGCCGGGGAAGAAGCTTTCTACTGGGGCATCGAATAAATGCTCCGTCTAATTTTATATTGTCTTTTATGTACGTTTTTTCTTGGCTGCAAAAAAGATACTAACGAGTATCTCCAAAAGGCTGAATCACTATTGAATGAGGGTAAGCCCAAAAAAGCCATTCGCTTTTTAGAAAAGTTTGTATCAGAAGACTCATCAAAACCCTATAAAAAGCCTAAAGCAAGGTTAAAGTTGGCAAAACTATACCTGAAGCATGATCCTCAAAATAGTAATCTCAGTAATCTATTGGAAGAAGCCGGCAGCCAGAAAGTATATGAAGCCTATGCTCTATTATCTGATTTATATGCCCAAGGTGTAGCACTGCAAAATGATCCCGATCAATCATTGTATTTTATGCAAAAAGCAGCTAGGGGTGGCGATTCACAATATCTTTTATTTGTTGGAAAGTATCTTTTCCACGGCTTTGGAGTTTCACAAAATATAGAAATGGCTCGAGATTATTTCAAAGAATCCGCTGAGAAAGGGAATGCTGAAGCCTCTAGTTATCTCTGTGAAATATATAGGCTGAACAAATATGCAATGCAAAATATTGAATTAAGTCTCAGTCACTGTGAACTGGCAGCCAGGGAAAAACTTCCAAGAGCCATACATGCTCTTCATGCTGACCAAGTACATACTAATCAGGAAAGCATAGTAGCGCTAATTAATAACGCGTCCAATGACTGGGTACCTTCTCATCTAATTCTAGTTAAAGAGTTTATGGAAGGTCACTTTGAAAATTATCGAAAAAAGATATTTG
>CAZYUV010000317.1:0-3497 GCA_964650625.1 uncultured bacterium | reverse complement strand
AAAGTTGTAAGTAAACAACTTTTGCCAATTTATGACAAGCCAATGATTTATTACCCGCTATCCGTCTTGATGTTGGCGGGCTTGAAGGAAATCTTAATCATTAGCACTCCGAAAGATCTCCCCTCCTATGAGGCTCTTCTGGGTAGTGGAGAGCAATGGGGTATTAGTCTGAGTTATGCCGTACAGCCTAAACCAGAAGGTTTGGCCCAAGCATTTACTATCGGCGAAGATTTTTTATCTGGTCAGGGTGCATGCCTAATTCTCGGTGATAATATATTTTATGGTATGGGATTTTCTCCTAGACTAAAAAGGGCGGCATCCAAAGATCACGGAGCTACTATTTTTACTTATCAGGTGAATGATCCTAGTCGATACGGTATTGTTGAATTAAGAGATGGTAAACCAATTTCTATTAAAGAAAAGCCACAGGACCCTAAGTCAAACTTAGCTGTTACGGGGCTCTATTTTTTCGATTCAGATGTTGTGAAAATAGCTAAAAATGTAACACCTTCTGCTCGTGGAGAATTGGAAATCACTTCCGTTATTGATGCTTACCTACAAAAAGGTATGCTGGATACAATTCCACTGGGTAGAGGCTTTGCTTGGTTAGACACAGGAACCCATGAAGGGTTATTAGCGGCTTCAACTTTTGTTCATACAATTCAAGAACGACAGGGCTTTAAAATTGCGGATCTTGATGAGATTGCAGCTAATAGTTCAACATAATTAAATCGGTCAAATGCATAAGCAAAGGTTTTTCCCCAAAATTACTATTTGAGGTTTATAAGATTCTTTGCAAAAGCAAAGCCATCTTTAATTTCATTAATAAATTTGAGCAAAGTTACTACTAAAAGAATAGACCAAAAAATAATAAGATAATTAGTAATTTCATGAGCAAAGATCGATGATAGTATGGCTCCAATTACTGCACATATTGTATATGGGTAGAGTGTTTTTCGTGGCAGCGGTTCCCAGCAGTATATTGCGAACTCTGTTCTTAAAATAAACATTACAAAGAAAGAAAAGCAGGTGCTAGCAGCTGCACCTGCAGCTCCAAAATGAGGAATCAACAGGTAATTTCCGAGAATATTAACAAAGCAGGCTATAACAGTTGCTAGCATAGAGAGATGACTCTTCCTTGCGATACCTATTCCCACTACAGTAACTTCCGAAAGGCTGTAGAGAAGGGGATAACCAAGGCAAGCACATACAATATACTGGATATTTTGATATTCATCGGGTAAAAATAATGGAATGATCCAAGAGAGTAGCCCAACAAGACTAAATACCAAGATGACAATGCATATTGTGTATCGGCAAGTTTGATTGAGAAAATCTGGGTCTAATTTTTCTGCATTTAATTTGTAAACTGTAGGGGCCCAAATTGTTGAAAATATGCTCTGGAGTACCGAGCCTAATGCAGCAAAGCTTACGGCTACAGAGTAAATTCCAAGTTGGTTGAAGCTAGATAGATTCTTTAAGAATATCTTATCAATTGCTGTTAGTCCCCAGAATGCCATACCTCCTAACACTAGTGGCATACCAAACTTGAATAATCGTTTGAGAAGTACCATATCGATTGTTTTAGAAAATACTTCTAGTAACTCTCTTTTGTTATGCCAAGAAAAATATAGGCAAGTTAAAAGAAGGGCGATTGAATGAGCTAATATCAGAGCAAATAAATCCAGTTTTGTTTCGGATACAAAGTAGATAAAAAGGACAGTAAGGAGTGTGATTTTAGGAAGTAAAAGACCAATTGAAAATAATAATCCACGTTCTTTCATTCTAAGTATCAAAGAAAAAAATCGTGATACGAAGGTGCATAGGATGCAAATAAGTACTAAATGATTTAGTCGATTATCTTGGACTTCAAAAATCAATTCCGAAGAAGAAATATCGTTTAATATTACAAAAATAAT
Organism: uncultured bacterium; assembly: GCA_964650625.1. Classification (GTDB taxonomy): domain Bacteria; phylum Muiribacteriota; class UBA6191; order UBA6191; family UBA6191; genus JAYZAC01. The sequence continues at coordinate 1,578 of CAZYUV010000317.1, read as the reverse complement.
AATACCTAAAAGGCCTAGAAGCCCAGGGAGAAAGGTATGCTTAAATAAATGAGACTTATTCTTTATTTCATGGTATTCACGAACGTAAGACTGATCAAGTCCGAGACAAAATAGTAGTGTCGAAAGACTAGTTACTACTTGTAAAAGTGAAAGTCTCCCAATATCTTCAATAGAGAAAAACCATGTTAATATTGGTAAATATATGAGCCCAAGGCCCATACTGAATATAGGTCCAACTGCAAACCCAAGAATCGATCTAATGTTCAACCGAAAAATTCCTTTACGTGTTTAATTACATAGTCGATTTCCTCTTCGGTTATATTGTAATAAAGTGGAAGTCTAATTAATTTCGAACTTTCCTTTGTCGTAACCAAGTCTTCTGCATGCATATAACCGAACTTCTGACCTGCGGGAGATGAATGTAGTGGGATATAGTGAAAGGGGGCTGTAATTTTACGTTTACGCAAATGTGCAATTAGATCATCCCTATCTTTTTGGGTTGAAAGTTTTATATAAAACATATGACCGTTATGTTTAATTTCAGCTGGGATAGTTGGTGTGACACAGCCTTGTTTCTTCAGAAGAGGAGATAGCTCATCAAAGTATAGCTGCCAAGATCTAAGTCTATCATTTTTTATTTTTTCAGAGTATTCAAGTTGGCCCCAGAGATATGCACATTGAATTTCTCCTGGCAGATAGCTACTTCCTAAGTCTACCCATGTATATTTATCTGTGAGTCCCTTGTAAAATTCACTGCGATTTGTTCCCTTTTCTCGAATTATTTCTGCGCGCTGGATGAAGCTATTGTCGTTAATAATAAGTAAACCACCTTCGCCTCCACTCGTATAATTTTTAGAGTCATGAAAGCTCAGTGTACCAAAATGACCGATAGTACCAGTAAATCGACCTTTATATTCACTCAGCATTGCTTGCGCAGCATCTTCTATCACATAAAGCTTGTACTTCTCTGCTATATACATAATAGGATCCATATCGCAGCTAACACCTGCATAGTGTACTGGCACAATGGCTTTAGTTCTGTTTGTTATAGCGGCCTCGATGAGATTTTCATCAATATTCATGGTGTCTGATCGTATATCCACAAAAACGATTTTTGCACCACGAAGCGCGAAAGCATTCGCTGTACTCACAAAGGTATAGCTAGGCATAATCACTTCGTCGCCAGGTTGAATGTCTATTAATTGAGCTGTCATCTCCAGAGCCGCTGTGCATGATGGTGTCATCAATGTTTTTGGGCATTGATATTTTTTTTCAAACCAAACCTGACATTGTTTGCTGAATTTTCCATCCCCAGATAAGTTATTATTTTGAATTGCTTCACGAATATAGATTTCTTCGATTCCGCAATATGGGGATTTGTTGAAGGGGACTTCCATTGTCTTAATTCCTTACTTGTTAATTGTTACTTAAGTTGTTAACTGAAATCTTTCATGTATTTAATAATGACCTAATCTTAATAGCTAGAATATATGATTTATCGTGAGAAATGAGAGCCCTATTTAATTTATTTCAACAGTTCATTCAATTGTATTAAATAATTTTCTTTGTAAAAATAAT
>CAZYUV010000316.1:0-3502 GCA_964650625.1 uncultured bacterium | reverse complement strand
TCTGTTTTAGGCTCTTCAGACTCTTCTGTTTCAGTGGTTTCCGTTTTAGGCTCTTCAGATTCTTCTGTTTCAGTGGTTTCCGTTTTAGGCTCTTCGGACTCTTCTGTTTCAGTGGTTTCCGTTTGAGGCTCTTCAGACTCTTCTGTTTCAGCCGTTTCTGTTTGAGGCTCGTCAGATTCTTCTGTTTCAGTGGTTTCCGTTTGAGGTTCTTCAGACTCTTCTATTTCAGTGGTTTCTGTTTTGTCCTCTTCATTGGAAACCAAGTTTTGGCTTACCTCCAGCTCTCCACTGTTCAATGTCTCATTCGTATTAGCTTCGGCTTCAGGTGACCCACTGGAGTCTTCATTAGAGGATAGATTTGAAAATTCGTCGGCTTGAACTTCCTCGTCGTCTGAAGATAATGTATTGGCATCGATATCATTCACTTTATCGAGAAGATCCATCGCATCTTCATCCAGATTGTCTTCTGGGAGTTCGATTTGGCCTTCTGGTTCATTGGTAGATGGTAAATTATTATGAAGGTTTTCTTTGATGTTTGAGGGTACCGATTGGCTGCCGAGTTCCGTATAGTCATCTTCATCTAAAAAGTCTTCAAAAAAACAACGTCTTACAGCTTCATAAGCCTTCTGTAGCTTATCAGGACATTCAAAGAATGATTCCTCTAGCTCTAACTTAAATCCTTCTGAGATATGCCATGAAATGCGATTTTTAGAATTCGTATCTTCATAGGCTACTAGTGTTTTCTCTGGACTCACACACGTTAGAAAATCATGAAGAATCTTATTGTCAGGCAGAGCCTTTAATTGCTGTTTTCGCAGTACCGACATGCGAGTCACCAGAAATTGCTCTTCAGTTTTAGATAGTATAGAGGCTCTAGTTGGTTTCATTGATTTACTCCTGTTACCAAGGAATTACTTGGTCACCAATTAGAAACTGACCATGCAGTTTTGATGCTTCATCTGTTAGGCAAAACAAAATTCGATCAACCGCTTGTTCTACCTTGTCTGGTGCATGCATGCCACCCATTCGGGTTTGAATCCACCCGGGATGCACACAAAAGACCTTTACTGCGGAATCATTCATTTCATGGGCTAAGTTAACAGAATATAGATTGATGGCTAGCTTGCTGTTCCGGTATGCGAGAGAACCTCCGCTGCGATTGTCGCCCAGAGATCCCATTTTGGAAGATACATTGATTACTCGGCCCCAAGGTAAAGTTCGCATTTCTGTCTTAAAGAACTCGCAAATCCGCATTGGAGCTTTCAAATTGATTCTCATTCCCAATTCGATTGCTTGCCAAGATGACTCTATGCTGTGATCACCTGCACGGGGATAAACACCAGCATTATTGATTATGACGTCAGGAATTCCATGGATTTCTCGGATTTGCTTTAGGGAGTCGGTAAAATCTGTATCAAGATCGAAAGAGTAGAGATCGAATTTTCCCTTAAAATTTTCGAACTCTGCATGAAGTAGCGAAAAGTATTCATTACTTCGGCAACAAGCTATTAAAAAGTGTCCCTGTCGCAGTAATTCTTTAGCAAGCCCCAGACCGATCCCGGTATTACATCCTGTTAGCAAAATTTTCGATGGTTTCGATGTAGTCATCTTTATCCTCGTAATGAGCTATTAATCCTATTTAATAATTCCTTACAGCCCTCTTGAAGTATATCTAATACTTGTTGAAAGCCATCTGGACCTCCATAATAAGGGTCAGGCACGCCTTCAATTTCTTGGGTTGTCATAAGTTCACGAAACTGAATTAGTTTGGCACGGTCGTTGTCACATTGCAAGGGCAGTAAATTCTGAAAATTACTTGAATCCATAGCTATGATTAAATCAAACTTTTGAAAATCTTCACTATTTACCTGTCTTCCGCGAGAGGTCAGTTGGAATCCTCGCTCAGATGCAGCTTGTCTCATACGAGGGTCTGCTTGCTCACCAACATGCCAGTCACCAGTTCCAGCGCTGTCTACTTCGAGCATTCCTTGTAGACCAGCATCTTGAATAAACTTCTTCAAAACCCCTTCGGCCGCAGGAGAACGACATATGTTCCCGAGGCAGACAAATAATACCTTCATTGTTTCCTCCAGCATTCATAATACTAAAGTTGCGCCGTAGATAAAACTCACAGGCCTAGCTCAGATGAGCTAAAGTTTTTATCGATTTTTTCGATTACCTTATCATCCATGAACATGTCAGGCGGCCATTCTCTGTTGTAACCCTCTTCAGGTAACTTATAGGTGGCATCAAAGAGAGCTCGATCTCCCTGGCGATAGAAATCTCTCTGGGCATCGGTATTATTGAATATTCGCCACATGATCATATGTCCATCATGTAAGTCTCTATTCTTTTCATCAACCAAAACAAACAGTTTGAAAGGCTTCAAATTTATGGTTTCAAAAATACGTTTTGATAATTGACCGGCAATACCTGGATTGGATTCCTTGTGAACTCGCAATAAAAGGACAGGGTTGCGAGTCTGCATTCCAAAACTTAAGCACCCCGTAATTGCAGGGTGTAGTATAGCTAATTCTTTATCGAGCCATTCGGTTTGTAGAGACATTGGTTCAAAAGCTTTCAGTTCTTCTCCAAATCCAGGTTCTCCCTCTATTGGTAAACTTATATCGATACCAAGTTTCCCGCCAAATAGGCGCTGATTCGCGGAGTGGTCTAAAGCATCTACAATGCCTTCCGTGATGAAAACATCACGTTCGATATTTAGGTTGTTCAGAAAGTATTCAAGGAATTTTTCGTCGTCATGGATGGGAGCTTCTTCGGAGGCTGTTATTAGGCATTTGCAAAAGCTAGCTTGAGTAAAGCCCCAGATATGGCTCATCAGGCGACGTCCTTGATACGGATATTCTTTGCTAATACGAAATATCTGACAGTTATGAAAGTTTCCGTCCCAGGGTAAATGCTGATCAATGACCTCGGGAGCGATTGCTTGTAATAAAGGCAAGAATAGTCTTTCAGTAGCGTAAGCTAGGTAGCAATCCTCCATCGGAGAGCGGCCAACTACGGTTGTGAGATAGACGGGATTACGCTTCATAGTTACAGTAGTAACATGAAAGACGGGATAAGGTTCAATTGGGGTGTAATAACCGGTATGATCGCCGAAAGGGCCTTCGTCCCTCAATTCGTCAGGTTCTATGTAACCTTCCAAAACTATTTCGGCATGCGCAGGAACCTCTAGATCCACACTAACGCATTTAACCATTTCAGCACCTGAACCACGTAGAAAGCCTGAGAAAAACATTTCATAAACTCCGGGCGGTAGTGGTGCAGTGCCGCAATAAACTGATGCAGGATCAGCTCCAATTGCAACGGCAACCTCCATACGTTTTGAGGCCTTTCGATATTCGCCATGGAAATGCGATCCATCTTTGTGAATTTGCCAATGCATACCGGTGGTGTTTTTGTCGTATACCTGCATGCGATAAAGACCCATATTCTTCTTTTTGCCATCCAATGATTTTGTAAAAACCAAAGGCAAAGTCAC
>CAZYUV010000315.1:0-3526 GCA_964650625.1 uncultured bacterium | reverse complement strand
TGTACGAGTCTTTGACGAATCTGTCTCGCGGCAGCTTGCGCTGCCTTACCATTCAAATCTGTACCTGAGGATGCCGCCGTGGCGGAAGTGTTGGGCACTTTAGCTGTTGTAGTAGCCGTTATTTTCACTCGTTCTACATCCACTTGAAATTCTTGAGCAACCACCTGAGCGACTTTTATAAAAAGTCCCTGCCCCATTTCGGTACCACCATGGTTCAAATGTATGCTTCCATCCTTGTAAACATGCACAAGGGCACCAGCCTGATTCAAAAAGCTAGTAGTAAATGAAATTCCGAATTTAACCGGAGAAATTGCTAATCCCTTCTTGAAGAATTCATTCTGAACATTGAATTGATCCACCTCTCGACGTCGTTTTTGATAATCTGAGGTTTTCTCAAGCTGATCTAGAATTTCTGGAGCAATATTATCTTCTACTTTTTGGTGATAAGGAGTGATATTATCCGTTTCTTTCCCGTAAAGATTCCTGCGCCTGACCTCTAACGAATCTATCTTTAAGCAACGAGAAATCTCATCAATTATATGCTCTATAACGATCATACCCTGAGGTCCTCCAAATCCACGAAAAGCTGTATTTGAAACAGTATTAGTTTTGCAAGGAAGACCGTGTAATTCAGCATTCTTCAAGTTATAGCAGTTGTCAGCATGAAAAAGAGCTCGATCGAGAATGGAAGTAGAAAGGTCGGCTACATTTCCGCACTGACTGGCCAATTGCATTTTGACACCTTGAATTACGCCCTTGTCATCAAAACCTACTTCATAATCCACTTCAAAATTATGGCGCTTACCAGTCATGATCATATCATCATCGCGACACACTCTTATCTTTACTGGCTGACCCAAGCAATGAGCTGCAAGTCCTGCACAGCATGCCATAATGGCAGGTTGAGTTTCCTTTCCACCAAAACCTCCACCCATTCGACGTACTTCAACGGTAACCTTGTGGAGGTCAAAATTCATGAATTCTGCCACTAAAGCTTGCACCTCACTGGGGTGCTGAGTTGAGCTATAAACAAGTAGATCTTTATCTTCCTCAGGCACTGCCATAGCAATCTGACCCTCGAGATAAAAGTGGTCTTGTCCCCCAATAGTGTAATGCCCTTTGAGATTGTGCTGTGATTTTTCAATAGCTGCTTTAGCATCACCCAATCTCAAAGTGTGATCTGCCGCTACGAAAGACTCCTTTTTCAATGCTTCTTGAATACTCAGAATAGGTTCTAAATCTTCATACTCAACCTTTACCATTAAGGCCGCCTTACTCGCCAACTTGAAGCTATCGGCCACAATCACTGCCAAAGGCATGCCTACATACTCTACAATCTCCTCAGCTAGGACTGGTTCATTAGAGAATATGGGTGCCGCATCATTATGCCCAATAATATCTTTCGCGGTGTAAATTGCGATCACGCCATCCAAAGCTAATGCCTCTGTCGCATCGATTGATAAAATCTTTGCATGAGCTTTCGTGCTCATGACAATCTGACCATGCAATAACCCTGCTGGATTTGGAATATCATCTAGGTAAATAGCTTCACCACTAACATGTTTATGAGCACTGTCATGGGCAATCGCTGAACCCATCCCTCCGCGAAATTCAATTGCCATAATCAAGAACTCCTCCGGGACCAACTTCCCCCATACTCTCTAGATAGAATCTTAATAATAAATTTTGAGAAGCCAACGATCGGTACTCGGCCGACCCCCTAAAATCATTCATAGGTTGATAATCCTTAGCTAACTCAAGCATCGCGGATTCTACTGTGTCTTTATGCCAGTTTTTAGACCTAAGAAAAGCCTCAGCACCGTACGCTCGTCTGGGTGTGGCTGCCATACCACCATAACAAATTCGAATATCTGCCACTCGCTCACCATTAAGTTTTAAATAGTATGCACCACAAACACTGGATATATCCTGATCAAATCTTTTACTTAGCTTGTAGGTTCTGAAGTAAGTCTGCCCTAGCCGAGGCACTATAATGGTCTTAAGTATCTCCTCCGGTTTCAAGGCAGTCTTACGATAATCCAGAAAAAATTCATCTAGAGGCATTTCACGATCACCGGATTGCGAACTGATTACAACTCTTGCCCCTAGAGCCACTAGAGACGGTGGCGAATCACCAATAGGGCTCGCATTCACGAGATTACCACCGATTGTACCAAGGTTACGTATTTGGCGAGAACCCAACCTGAGAAGCATGTCACAAAAAGACGGATAATGAGTACTCAATTTTTCAAGTGCTTCAGAATAAGTGACCGCCGCACCAATGCGTATAAAATCCGAATCAATAATTACATCTGAAAGTTCGGGAACCTCAGTCACTTGAATGATAGTCTGCAGGTGCATTTTACGCTTTGTTACATAAAGTCCAAGGTCTGTACCACCTGCCAATAGAAAGCTCTTAGGGTATTTGGCTTTTAAATCTAATAAGGCTTTCAAATTACGAGGAATGAAATAACTTCCTGCATTTTGTATCAGCTCTACATCTTCTCCATCATGAAGTTGCTCTAATCGCTCTTTTATATTGACCATCGCCTGATCCCAATGATGAGCTGGTCGAGTATCTACGGCCGCCCGGGCAGCGTCCAAGATTGGTCGATAACCGGTGCACCGACAGAGATTTCCAATCAACGCATCATTAATAGATTCAAAACTAGGATTTTCTTCAGAATAATACAAAGCAAAGAGACTCATAATAAAGCCTGGGGTGCAGAATCCACATTGAGAACCATGTAAATCTACCATGGCTTGCTGAACTGGGTGAAGAACTCCGTCGGAACTCTTGAGATCCTCTACTGTAAGGACTTGTTTACCATCCAATGAAGCAACAAAAACAATACATGAATTCACTGCTTTACAGCTTATTTGACCATCATTGAGCTCCACAATAGTAACTGTGCAAGCCCCACAATCTCCTTCCGCACAACCTTCTTTCGTTCCACAACGCTGACGTTCTTCACGTAAAAAATCTAATAAGGTCATATTGGAATCTAGATGAGATAATTCAATCAACTGATCAGACAGAAAAAACCGCACGGATTGACGCATGCTACCTCCAATAAAAAGTGGTGAAATCAGCTTGAAAACAGTCCTTCAACAAGCTATGTTAAATCATTAGAAGAATAACCACGGAGACTTTCATTTTAGCACACTGAATCTTAACTCGCTTGATAGATCCTTAGATAAATGAAGTCCATTTAAAATAGATAGTTAATAGCTGATTTACGGAACATAATCACATTCTTTTGTGACACTTGTGAAACCTTTAGCAAGTTAAATTTATGAGCAGAAAGGTCTTCAGTAAGAATAATAATCCTTCCAGAAAATAGATTATATATTGCTATTGCTATATTACTCTTAAAAAGCAGTTCAAGAAGACCTTGTTACGATGAATTCTTGAATGCTATACTCCATAAATTGTGTGCTGGAGAGCCTCAGCTTGGTATCGCAGAAGTAACCAGCAGCATTTATCTTCACACCCTCACCAAAGATATTGGGAGCTTGAATAGAT
>CAZYUV010000314.1:0-3542 GCA_964650625.1 uncultured bacterium | reverse complement strand
AGATTTTCCGTAATATTTATGAAGACATGGTGGCACAAAATAAAGAATCTGCCAGACTTTCTAAGTCAGCTTAGGCGTTCTCTGCCGTTTCGCAATAGCCAGTTGAACTTTTTAGAAAGAACCCTAAAGCGTTCTACTTTTCGATCTCAGCCAATGGTGCTGCAATTAGAGTTTACAAATAGCTGCAACCTGAAATGTGTCTCATGTGGCCACTCCTATTGGAATAAAAAACTGAACGCACCGCGCTTTCTTCAAAAGTCTACGATTGAAAACTTAGAGTCGGTAATGCCCTATTTTAGCGAGCTTCTTATTGGGGGATACGGAGAGCCGACACTGCATCCTGACTTCTGCCAATTAGTAAACTTTTTTCGTCGAGATGAACATCTTAAAATGTCAATGATTACCAATGGAACTTTGCTGCACAAGCATGAGAGTTGTCTGGAGCAATTCAATACAATCATCCTGAGTATGGATGGCGTTGGAGATGTATATGAAAAGCATCGTAAAATTCCATTTTCAAAATTTGTTAATCAGTTGGATACTTTGTTTCGTTTTCGAGAAAGCTTGTCAAAGAGTGATAAAGCTTGGCAAGGGCCCTTTAATGTTGAAGTGAATCTGGTTTGGAATAAAGCGACTCATGACAACCTACCTGATACTTTAAGTTTCCTGAGAAACTATGCGATTTCAAGAATTCATTTGTTACCGGAAAAAATGTATGACTTTTCGCGGAAAGAGGAGAGTTTGTTTCACTTAAAACATCTTCATCAGGTGTATACTGATATACAGACATGGCAGCGAGAATTTAGCATGAATATTGAATTTCCGAACTTCTTAAAGCATGAACTGCCCTGTAATCAACCTCTAGATATGGTCTTTTTACTAAGTAATGGCGAGATGATGGCATGTTGCTCCGCTATTTTTCATGGTCATGGACATCGCTTTAGTCTTGGTAATTTAAGCAACTATGATGGTAGTTTTTCTAAGCTTTGGAATCAGCCTTCTATGCAGAAATTTCGTAGAGCACGATTTAAGGATGGCGAGTATCCTGAACCCTGTAAAGATTGTGCGTTTCGCTTTGTGAATAATACTCAATTAAATAGAGATTTAAGTCTGCAGGGAAATCATAATGGCTGATTTAAACCCAATGTTGCAGCAAAAATTATTGGAGCGATACCTTAAGCTTGTTGAGTCTCATCATAAAACCAATGATTATGCATTAGAGCGTAATCGCCAACTGGATGATGTAAAGCGGGAGCAGAAGCGTTTAAGTAGTTTGCTTAAAACAGAGAGAGCTAATTTGCGAGCAAGAAGTAAGGAATTGGAGGAATCCAATGCTTTATTAATGAAAGAGCGCCAACTTCGAGCACAGATAGAGGCAGATCATCAGAAATCTGTGGATTATATGGAGGAATTGGAAAAGGTAAATTCGAAGTCTGCGGTAGAGTTAAATGCTCGAATAGCAGATTTACGTTCATTGCAGGAAAAATTTGACTCGCAGGCATCAGAACTGCAGAAACTTAGTGATTATATACTGGTATTAGAGGCCCGCAGTGATGAGCAAATACAAGAGATTGATAAGTTGGGTGAGTACGTCAGTCTTCTTGAGTCGCGCAGTGACAGTCAGCAGAATGTTATTGCACAGTTAAAAGAGGAGTGCGAGACTGCTCGAGATGAACATGAAAAGCTGGTTGAATTATCAGAAAAGCATGACGAATTAGTACAATTTAGCAAACAGCTTGAGGCTGAAAAAAAAGATTTATTGGAAGAATTGACTCACCGTCGAGAACAATCTAAACAGTATATAGCGGAGATAAAGCATCTAACTGAAGAGCATTCAAAATTAATGGAATTCTTGGTTGAGCAGAAACAGCAAATCGAGCTTCAGACTAAAGATGGTGAAGATTTGAGAAACGAGCTTGAACGCTTGCAAACGCATCGAAATGTATTGGAGCAATCCAATCAAGAAATAACGACTGAGCTGGAGCGTATGCAGGAGCTTCATAAGCAGGAGCGTGCGGAACATAGTAAACTAGTAGAAACGATTTCGGCGCTTGAATCTGAAGTTACTGTTCTTCGGACTGAACGACAAGATTTTCTTGATCAGCGGGACAGGCTTCGGGGTGAACTAAATGCGATTCAATCCAGATTTATTTACCGAGTTTACAAGGGGATCAAAAGGACATTTGGGGGTCAGGGCTGATGAATAGTCCAGGCACTTCTTGCACGGATTTGAAGGACTTATTTTTACCTTTTTTCAAAGATAAGCATCCCAAGCCACGTTCGATAATTCACAAATTTGCTAGTTCCAAAAGTAGCTTTAAAGCGAAATATCGAAAGCTACTCCCCAAGAATGTTCAGTTGAGTAATGCTATTGAGGAACTGATTGATGTTCTGGATGTTCCTATTCCCAAAAAGGAGTTTCCAGATTTTTTAAGGGCTTTAGGAGCTGTTTGTAATACTACTTTCATTGGGCCAAAAAGAATGCTGTTTGATATTAGTTATGGGTGCAATTTAGATTGCGTTTACTGTAGACGTCATTCTGCAATTAATCCAGGGGATCCAGAAAAGGCTGAGCCCGCTTACAAAGATTCATTTCTATCCTTAGATCGAATACGAGAAACACTTGATGATGCCTTGGATTTGATGGTTGAGGAAATTTTGCTGGTGGGTGGAGGAGAGCCAACGATTCATCCAATGTTTGAAGATTTGGTGGTTGAGGTTAAGAAGCGTGGACTAGGTCTAAACTTCAGTACCAACGGATTAGTTCTGAAACCTAAGCTAGTCGATCTAATCATTGAAAATGGTGTGGACAATATCACCGTATCGGTTTCAGGAGTTAGCTTTGATTCTTATAAAGCCACTCACCCCATGATGAGCAAAAAGGGTTATGAAAAACTATATGAAAATTTTAAGTACTTAAATTACAAGCGCCGAAAGTTAATCCAAGAGACTGGTCAAGAGTTTGTTAAGCCTTTTACTATTTTTCTACATGTTATTACTTCAGATAATTATCATGAGGTGCTTGATATGGCTTTCACGGGGATTGAGTACGGCTTTGACACGGTTTGGTATAAGTTGGTGCACCCGAGTCAGTGGTCGCGCCATTTATGTCTAAACCCGGAACAGGCACAGCAGGTTAGAGAGCAATTCAAAATTTTACGAGATTATCAGGATCAGCTTACGATCAAAATAGATGACTACATGGATGAGGAGATTAACAACCTAGATGATACCGGAGATTGGTCTGGTTATTTTCACTCAAAACGTCGCTGTTTAGTGGGTTGGAATTTTTCATATATGGATCTTAGCGAAGATTACAGTTTTTGTTGTGGAGATAAGATTGTGGGTGAATCTAAGGATGTAGGCGGTTTTGAGGACTTTTGGAGGTCGGAGCAGTACTCGAAATATCGGAGTTCCGCTCGCGACATCAACTATGGTGCAAATAACAAAGAGCTATTCAATGACGGATGGTTGATCGACGATTTTTGCAAAAGCTGCGATAATACTAATTTCAATGGTGAGATGGAACAATGGATACAGCG
>CAZYUV010000313.1:0-3546 GCA_964650625.1 uncultured bacterium | reverse complement strand
GTCATAAATGATTATTATGTTTTGCGTGGAGCCTCTCAAGCTTTAATAGACATTTTACCCGAGGTCTTAAAAACGAATCGAAAACCGGACTTTAAGAAAATGAGTCACATTGGGCATAAACACTGATAGACTCTTAAGGAGTTGATGCGGTGCCTCGAACCTGAGTGTTGATCATATATACTAGAGTTTGGGTTACAGCAAGTCGTCCGTCGAATGGATCACGGCATTCTATGTATATTTCCAGAGTTATGCGTGGAAAATCTGTACTTTTAGTACCTTCGTATTCAGGGTTTGGGTAGCTCTTCGCTACTCTAAAACTGACTTGGTGTACATCGGGAATTCGTATTCGAGTAAATCCGGGTTGATCTATGAAAGCGCCTAAAGCTGGAGGAGTGCCCGCCGTATATGTGTAGGCTTGTTCTTGACCTTCAATGGTTAAATCAGCCAGATCATAAGAGGTCCCTTTGTTTGAATCGATAACTGTTTTAGAATTATCTAGATTTAAGGCGATTGTATAGGCAGTGGCTAATCCTGAACCAGGAACAGAATTGCCAACTTCGTCTAACTGATAAGGCGTAACGGTGGTGAATCCTACTATCAACTCATCGATTCCAGCTACGAATGTAACTGGAGTAGTAGACTCTTTGGAAAACTCTTTTGTGAAACTTAGATCATAATTCCCGGCTGATCCATCCTCTGGACCTAATTCTAGAAAGTCACTATTACTGGTATAACTTGGGTAAGATGTGCCATCGAGTGCGCGACGCAGAAGAGACATCCCTAGGCGCATTTTCTCTACGGTGTGGACTCTCCACGTCCCTTTTGCTGCAGCTTTATTGCCCTGTATGAAAAACAGGCCAATACCAAGTAGAAATACGCTTAGAAGGCCTGCTGCAATCAGCAGTTCTACAATCGTGAAAGCTTTTGAGCCCCTCTGTTTAAAAAAACTTAAATATAGCCTAAATCTCTCAGAGCTTTGTTTCTTTGATTTGTGGTAGTAATTCTCTTGATTCATCATCTTGCCGAGGGTGTTCGCTTAGCTTATAATTCATTATAACTGCACATAATAAGCATTACTACGGTTAGGTCAAAATTATCTATTTTTGCAATTACATACGGACGAATGAAAAGAAGAGGAATCATTGAATAAGCGCAAAGCAGTTAGATTGGGTTTCACTTTAACTGAAATATTGGTGGCAATGTCTGTGTTAGCTTTTGCATTGGTCCCACTTATGGGTGTTATGTGGAGTGGGGTAAAGCGCACCGACATTTCTGACTCCTACGCCAATGCGACTACGATTGGTGCATCAGTGTTAGAATTTTTACTTAATGATTCGGTCCGTTTTGATCAGCTGAACTTTACAAATCCATTGGCTACCAATTTAAGAGATAGTGAGGACTCGAAAGAATCCTATGGTATTGTCACTGATGTAGCGGGAACTAACGATTTTCTGGGGCAATACTGCGCGGATACCGATCCAGCTTCCGGATGTGAGGCAGCTGAAGGAACTTCCGGTTCTTGTTGTCAAAAATATGACTCCAAGCAGAGGTATTTTAAGATCGGACGAGAAAACTATCATACTGATCTATATATTGGCGCTTACTTTGCCAGTACTTCTTTGCATCCCACTAAAGTTACTTCAATGACCTATAATTATATGGAAAACCCTGCAATCGATTACGAGGAGGCTCCTAATAATCCACAGCAGTTCTACGACACTCTTGCTTTGGCGGATAAGGCATACAAGAACGACTCAGGTTCGACTGATTTTCAGCATTTTAGTCCATACAATATCACCAATGGGGTTTGGGACTTAGATTTGAGCACAAGTGGGGCTTATCGTAAAAAGGTGGATAATCAAGTTAGTCTACCTATATATAGCGGCACGGAGACACCTTTAGCTTTTGATAGTCTGGGCGGTTTAGGGACGCTTGCAAATTATAGTAATTTTGCCAAAATTCAGTTGTTTATTCGTTGGGGGCTATCATACGTAGCGAATCAATCTGGGGTAACTCCAGTAACAGATGAAGTAAGGGTTACACAGCAAATCGACTCGAGGGGTAAAGCGAAAATGATTCAATTGGTTACGTTCAAAGGGAGATTTGATTGAACTGGTATAAACCTCGTCGGGCTATGGCAATACCAGTTGTACTCGCTTTTGTTGGTGTCCTTTCTATAACCGTTGTAGCTCTACTGAAGACGAATCGCCAGTCACTTCCTGGTAATTATGAAATCATCAAACGAATGCAGATGAAGTTTGTTGCTAAAGGAGCTTTGCAGCATGCTCGTTTGAAAATGCGCCTACTTTCTACTGAAGCTTATGATGCTGCAGCTTACTCAGTGGGTAAAAACCCCCTATATGATCACGCAGCAGGATATGACAATTTAGATGGTACAAACACTTTAGGAGAGAATGCTGTTTCTAATCGAGGTACGTTTATCGTTACTAATCCAGGTCCGGCTTTTCTCACCGGAACGGCAGAGATGAACGGTACAAATCTAGACCGTGCTAATGTTGAAGATATTAACTTTGACGGCTCCCCAAATGAGTGGTCTAGTCCGTATCCCGAAGGTGATGAGGAACTTTTTGATAGGCCCGGTAAATCAAATCTTGTAAGCAATCTGTATTTGGTGAGGTTTTATGAAGATATCTCAACTCGGGACCCTTTTGAGCATAATCTCCCACCCTTGCAAACGGCAGTTAATTTACGTAACTGGATTAGTAATGATCCCAGTATTGATGGTATTTTTGCAGAGCGGCCCTCGAAAATTGATGTGAATGAGTCTTGGAAAGGTAAGTGGAACAATTCTCAAGAGGCTGTTCAGATTGTATCTGGTCAAATTGATCCAGTGACGGGTATGCCTGATATGTTCACTGCGAGTTATTACGTTGATGAAATGCGTGTTCTCGCTTCTGAAGGCTCTCGTTTATACGGTAAAGAGGCTGTTAAAGTAGGTGTTAAAGTTACCCTTGCAACCAAGGGAATAATTAATACGGGCTCAGACTCGGGTTCGGGTGCAGCGATAATAGGTGATGTAGAGGGTACCTATCAGGAAACATCGGTCTTCAAGGTTTCGAGAACACTTAGATAATAGAGGTCAGAATGTGGTTTGATTCTCTGTTATCCTTTGTGATGCCGGGCTTTGTTGCAATCAAGGTGTATGTCTTTCAGAAACTTTCAGGTGCTTTCATTCCTGCTTTTTTCATTGCAGGCGCTATGGCCACCTTTATTCCAAAGTCTACAATCGTTCGCTATTTGTCTGCTGGTGTAAGGCCCGTAATTTCTTATCCAGTTTCATTAGTATCTGGCGGAATTCTAAGTGTTTGCGCTTGTGGCATTCTACCTTTATTTCAAACTATATTTCAGCGAGGTGCGGGAGTAGGCCCGGCGATTACTTTTTTATTTTCGGGGCCAGCTATAAATATCATAGCCATTATTTTCACATATCAATTGTTAGGTACTGAGTTGGGGCATGCTCGAATAATATTTGTATTAATTCTTGCTCTATTGTTAGGTCTGGGCTTTGCTTATATCTTCGGAGAA
>CAZYUV010000312.1:0-3547 GCA_964650625.1 uncultured bacterium | reverse complement strand
GCATAGTTCGTAGTAAGGTCGTACCATGATTCGCAACATTTTGGCGTTATTTGTAACGCAATTTTCGTTCTTGGGTTTGATTTGTGCATCCTGTGAAATCGATCCTTTTCCACCATACCCACCAAGTCCCCCAGAATTTCAGAAGCCAGTTGAATTGAGTCTCACTCAAGGAGGCATTCTTGCAAGTTGGGAAGTTGTTCCCGATCAGGAAGGCTATTTAGTTTCAATTTGTAATGATTCTCGTGGATATCGTCCGGTCACCCTTGGTGTTACGGGCGAGCAGTTATTGATTGAGAACCCTGGTTCCGCAGGTGTTTACAATGTGCAGATAAAAGCATTTGTAAAGGTATCAAACAGTTATGTTTTTAATGGCGGTAGAGTTGCTTCAATTTCATGGCCTGGCAATAAAACTGAACAAGTAGAAACAAAAGATGTAACGGTAGATATTGCCGCAGATAGTCTTGATACAGTTCAGGCTCCTGTCAACGTTACGCGAGTAGCTGGTGAGGCGCCAGAGTCAATTATAGCTGCATTTCCGGCATTCACACCTTCGCAGTCCTTTTACAATGCTGAGTATCCGGCCGTGACTAATCCATTTGTACCGCAGCCAACACCAGATGGTCGCATGGCACCTGCGTTGTTGACAGATGATGGTATTACGCAGACGGTTGCCAGAGTTTCTAAAAAATGGGAAGGTCGACGTAAATCTTCCCAAAAATCAGAGGTTGTTCTTACGAAAGGGCCGCAATCTAGCTTACAGAAAGGCCTCGCGTCTGCGGGGGTAAAAACTCCAAGTCAGGGGCAGTATGAAAAACCAATTGCAGGCTCTACTCAGGACGGAAAAAAACTGGTGACACCTCAGAAATCGATTGATAGAATCCCGAATCAGGGAGCTAAAGGACAGCAGGAGACTAAACCTTCTGAAGGTCCAGAAAATAAGAATTCAGATTTATTAATTTACCTAATTGCAGGTTTTATTGTTCTCGCATTTATATACTTCATTTTCCAGAAGGAGGAAAAATGAGATTTGTATTGTTATTAACAACCTTGATGGCAACTTTTGTTTGCAGCTCTGCAGCAAATATGAATATTGCAGGTTTGCCAAATTCTGGTCGATGTACGGCTGCAAATTTTGGTAAAACTGACGGTCTCGCCGCTGTAATTCCGAGTGCATCTATCCAGACGTCGATATCAAATTTCACGGCTGCTAAGGGGTCAGGTCAAGCGACTATTTCCTTTGACGGTGTTAAAGCTCTGTTTGAAGATGGTAACATCGGAAATCTTAGCGGCTCGAACGACAAGCGTGCCTTTTTGCTACTGTATCGCTGTGCTGAAAATGCGTCGACTGGTGATGCTTGGTCGTTAATTAGTCCGACTACCGGTGATCTAACAGCCACTAAATATGATGTAGTTGAAAATAGTCAGTCTGCTGGATACGGATCAAGCTCCTTCGTAGATAATTTTTCGGGTGTTTCTAATACGACCGACAAATTTTGGTATGTCGGTTTTACTATGGTTAGTGCTACCGATAGCGAATTTATTCAGGGAATTGTTGATGATGCAGGCATTTTGGGACAAATAATCGCAGCATTTGATTCCGCGACGATTGACACAGCGCCTTTTTGGTCTCCTCCTTCTATTGCGAGTGTCAGTTATCTACCTGAGCAAGCTCATGTGGTTTATAACTCTTCGAATCCCAGTAATTTTTCTACTGATGGTAGTGGTTTCGTAGTGCCAGCTTCGACTCCAGCACTCGCTTCAACAACCTTGGGTGAGGCGGTTAGTTATACTTTTACAACTACAGCGGAAGCTTCCAATATTGCGGCTACTCCCTCCTTCAGTTTTACTTATTCTCTTGCGGATTCAGCGGGCTCCCCAGCATCAATAGATCATTTGACTTTTACAACCAACGGTAATGCTCTTACAGTCAGCGGTACCATACCTACAAATAACACGACTGTTGCGCCTGGTGCTTATACATTGACGGTTGGTGCTACTATCGACTCCAGTATTACAACAAGTGCAAACTACACTTGGAGTATTGCCCCAAGGCCACTAGATCTAAACCCTTCCTCTGGTGTTGCCCAAAATGTTGAAATTGGTTTTAATGAAAATTTTACAATCTCACGGACTCAGGGCTTCTCGGAGCCTAGCCTCTCAAGTTTTGTGACTCTTAGTTGGGCAATCAGTAATGTGTCAACGACTAGTCTAGTTATCACGCCAACGAGTACCACCACCACTGGTGACTCTGCTACATTCAATGCGGCGCTTCCGGATGTAGAAGACTTAATAGGTCTACATACATTTGATGTTACGCTTACAGAAAGCTGTAATCAGGGTGCTCCAAGTTATTGTGCTGGAATGGTCGGTACGGTGACCAAAACCTTGCAAATTCAGGGCCTAGGTCACGACTTTAACTTTAGCTCATTAAATCGAAATACTGAGGCAGCTCAGACTCTTTCGGATTTAGATACTTTCGTACCTCTCTACTTCAATAGTAACCAGCAGGCGCGCGCCGATGTTACAAGCTACTCATTTCAGGCGGTCAATATGAAGGCTGCCAACGGGTCACCTCTAACTACAGCAAGTTTCTCGATAGCGAGCTTTCTCTACAGTGGTTCAAGTCAAACTATTAATAGTACCTCTGTTAGTGCTGGAGGTGTAACTATATCAACTCCTGCTGCGGGCACAGGTAATACAGCTACTTTGTCTGTTAACAGTGCGGCTTTGACCACCAATGACACCTTTGTGGTAACAATTACTGCGCATAGTGCTACCAGTACTCCAACAAGCACTTCAGTAACGATTGCTTTTATAGCACTTGAAGCGGCTGCGCCTACTGTGACAACTTCAGCTATACTGGATAATTTAACCGCGTCAGCATTTAACTGGCCAGGAGGTTTCAGTTCTACGGCATTTCCTGCTAGAACAGACGCGCGTATATCAATTTCCTTCTCTGAAAACGTAACCAATCCAAGTTTGCAGTTCGGGGCCAGTAACCCTGCGATGGCGTTTGATAACGCTGGTACTCCTGGTGCTAGCTTCTCAAAAGCTGTCACTTCCGGTGTTTTGCAGGCGGCTTTAGGCTCTAATGCAACAACTAATGTCAGTGTTTTATTTAGTGGTGCGATTGATCAGAATAACACGGTTAAGAAGAATACCATGTTAGACCCTGGCCCATTTGCAGTTACTCTGGCTCAAACGCCAGGAATCACCGCACATACAACGGGAACCTTGAAGAGAAATGATTCAGTTTCTATCACGTTGACAGAGAATGTTACAGGTGTTAATTCAGGGGCATTTGCCGGCAATAATCTAGATGGTTTTAGTGTGACGATTGGTGATGTCGCCAACACCATTAATGTAAGTCCATTGCCAGGTCGTGATTTGGCTAATAACACCAGTGCTTCTTTGACTGTTCAGCCAGGCGGGTTTTTCAATAGCGGTGGTTATCCAAATGTGACAACTAATGTAATTGATCTAACTTTTGAAGCTGATACAACGGCTCCAGTACTTCAGGCGAGTTCATTTGAGAGTAGTGACTTCT
>CAZYUV010000311.1:0-3570 GCA_964650625.1 uncultured bacterium | reverse complement strand
GTCGTGAAAACAAAAGTGGGGGAACTTAGCACTGCGGTTCGCCTGAATGAAAAGAGCCTGAAAGAAAACTGGCCAAATATTAGTCGCAAAAACGGACTTTTAGTATTCGTTACGCAATCAAAGACTAACCCGGTTGTCGATAAAAATATTTCACCTAGTAAGCCCAGCACTTCGATAAAAGCTTTTAAAAATCGAATGCCTCGCAGATTAATCAGTGGCGTAAAAGGGGCTTCGGCCATTCGTGCTGCTGATTTGATTCCCGGACGCGAAGTGGTTAAGGAAGTTTACGAAGGTAAACCCGGAGAAGCCGTCAAGACTCATTTAAGAGATTCAGCAAACGGTTTACCTATCGCTGCTGGAGCAGGTCTGGCTACCGCTGTTATGCCATCATTAGTGAAAGTTGCTGGGCCGGTAGGAGGAGCTATGGTAATTGTCCAAACAGGTGAAACTTTAGATGAGGTTGTTACTCAACAAACCGGTGAAACTTTGGTTTCAAAATTTAGACAAGCCATCGGTACTAGAGAACGCACGGGGATTTCAGCGCCAGATTACAACCCGTCAGACCCAAATGCCGAATTAATAATACCAACAATCACCAAATCCACAGTTGAGTCAATTGCGGAATCAGAAAGACTGAAAAATCGCAACATCTGGCAACTTAGATGGGATTGTATAAAGGAAAGATTTAATCCGTCCAAACTCGAATTTGGAATAAGCGAGCTCCTCCGGGGATGTAATTATTAATCTAGTTACGGACATTGCCTAGTAGAAAAATCGGGTGCTGCCTTAGTTTGATCTAGTATAATTATGTACTTAAAAAACAACATGGTAGAACTCGAAACCTCTTCATAAGTGGGCTAAGTTTTCATGTCTACATGGCAATGAAGCAGCTTTTAGAAAAACTGAAATGGTTTTAGTTCAAAATGTGTTACACACGATTTACAAAAATAGAAAACATATAGGGGCTGCGATAGTACGAATTAAAATTTAAAGAGACTGGCGTTTGAACGGGAGGAAGTGGAGAATAGATTTAATTCAATTCGCTGGGTTGTGAAGCGGTGCTTATAGCCGATTTAATAGTTTGAGCTGTCTTACACACATCACTGTGTAATAAGTGTAGATACCTCATCATTGACTCAGCAGTATCGAATATTAGTTGATCATCCCAATTGAGATATTTGAAGAAAACGGCAGAATAAACAAATCGATGAACAGCAATACTTCCTGAAGGCTGGGACACCGGAAACGAGGCTTGCCTCGGAATCTTTACCTCGATCCACGTATTAGGCGTAAAAACCGAGAACTGGTCGCCGTAAACAGTCACGGCAGAACCATCCTCAAAATCGAGTACACAGTTCTTAAGATATAGTTTAGTTCGACTTCTCTCAGGACGATTATCTCGATAATGCGAAACAAAAAAATCTAATGACTCCTGTTTTAAAAGTTTCTCAAATTTGTTTAGATCGCGCTGTTTTATTTGTTGCTCGCTATTCTCAAATCTAAGTTGAAAATGATGGACATGATGCCGAATAATCGCCAGTAATAATTCTAAATTACTGTTGGATTTGAATGATGCCTGCGTGTAACAACTTAGATCGTCGGGCAATTCCATATACAGCAGAAGATCTTGCGGAACCAATTTATGAATTTCCTCGCCTATTTTTTCACTGAATTCGTTTGGGTGGGGCGGCCAATTCCATTTGGTGACGGTTGTTAGGAGCCCATCAGCGCCCCGAAAGTGATCATCAGTGATGGACCTAGAATGAATGAGTGACAAACTCTGCTGGCATCTGTGATAGCGGAGTTCTCTGTTTGTTGGGCGACGAGCAATCTCACACCGTTGATTTACATAAATATTCTGTTCTATCACTAAACAGATGTCTCCTTGGAAAAACATGTACCTAGAGCGTCTACCACGTCCATTTTCGTCTACTATATCAGCTGTCACCCGTGACATTTTTTCGGAGCGAAAGAGGCTCTGGTCACGTAAACAAATTTGAAGTAAATATACAAATTCTTGGAATTCATTGGAGGTATCCAGAAATGGGTTGAACAAAAAGGATTTCAAACCGTACATCGCCTTAAATTTAGACATCCAAGCAGTTATCAAGACTTTCCTCGCGCTAACTATGTTAGGACCCGTTTTCCCTTCAAAACATAATCGTTAATGCTCTTACTGAGTATCAGATTCAATATTGGAACCCATCTTGTACTCAAATAAGACAAACAAAAAACTTTAAGAATTTATCCCATTATCAGTACTTTCAGCTAGGAACCACACGGCAGCAGCTTAGTTTTGAGGTTCCAGAAGCGATGCACGGATAATCTTTGGTACTCAATCTAGAAATCTAAGAAATCTGATTAAGCTCCGTCTCCGTCTGACGGCGCATAATTGTTTTACTACAGAAGGTCGAATTGTTACGACTTTCTCTTTATTTGGGCTTCGGCTTATCTATGAAAAAGCCAAATTTTTGAAAAGAAAACCAATTGAATAAAAGTAGAGTGGCAGCAATTAGTAGAATTACGAAAAATACCGGTAAATAATGCTTTTCGGGAGTCCCGTACAAGTAGGTTAGTAGGCCTGTAATAGATGCCCATACAAAGAATAGATAGATCAGAAGTCTACTTATTTGCCAAGCGATTATATCCAACAGAAACTCCCTTAAACAGCATATCAACTATACTTTGTTATTTGTTAATATCTAACAAATTTGAACATCATCTTTATTAACCAAAAAGTGATCGCGGAACCAGATACTATGAACTATCCGATAAAAATTAAATTTTATTTGGTAGATACAAGTTTAAATCAGGTATTTCGATTCCGTCATTATCCGTCTCATCGCGCCAATCCTGTTTAATAATATTACCATCTAAATCATAGCTTATAGAGAACTTAACCTTGTTATTGTGATCAAACCTTTTCCATTTTCCATAGGGCAACCAATTCTTATTTAATGGTTCCAGCCTAAGATAACCTTTGGCCGTCAGATGACCAAAAATAAGCCGTGAAAAACGCACAATCAAATCATCATTCTCATAACTAAAATCAAATTCTAATGTGAGCTTTTGGCTATGATTATAGACCCTTATTAAACTGATGATTTGCTTATCTTTATCCTCATATTCATAAATAATTTCATCTTTATCCATCAGCTATATCCTTAACTGTATAAGAGACTAAACATTATTGATTAAAAAAAGACTGCCATTTAGATTTCGTTAATTTCCATTATTCAGCCGAGCGGAAATTAGAATCAACAAAAGTTGCATCCATTAACTTCACCAAAACTGCTCCAGTTTTTTGTTTAATCCTACTTAAAGCAGTATTTTCGGGATAAGACCAGAGGAATTCTATGGAGAGGTATCTGATTATGCGATAGTCATTAAAATAACTTTGGTAATCTTCACAAAAATCAATAATCATAGGTTTTTTGAGTGCAACTTGTCTTTTTTTGCTTTTGGGGATGACTGATAAAGAAATAGAACAACGATTTATAAATATAGATACCAATAATTTCAGAAAAAAATTAAAAGAAATTGGTGCTGAATTAATTTCAAGTAATAGAA
>CAZYUV010000310.1:0-3593 GCA_964650625.1 uncultured bacterium | reverse complement strand
TGCAGTGAAGGGTAAAACTGAGCCCGTTAAAATTTATGAATGTCCCAATCGAATAAAAGATTGTAGCGATCAATATCTGGAAGGTTTGTCTAAATTTAATGAGGCCGTTGATACCTTTTATATGGGTCGTCGGTTCAAAGAAGGCATTCAGGCTTTTGAAGATCTTAAAAAATATCGAAATGGTGAAGATCAAGCTTGTGATTTGTATATAGACCGTTGCAAAAACTTTCTTGAAAATCCTCCCGAAGAAGATTGGAATGGAGTGTTTGTCGCAACTAGCAAATAGTGGTCAATTTTTTTGTCATATCATCCAAGATTAGGTTTGCAGAAATAAGATATTTCAAAAGTTTCATTTGTTCTTAGCCGTGCCATTGACCAAATTTAATTTAGTCATACACTTCCCCGAAAATTTGTGAGGGATGATTATGATTACCAAAATACCAACTTCTTCTTGTGGACTCCGGCCTTTATTGGTTTCTCTAATATTCTGTTTGTTTAGTTTTGAGAGTTACTCTTATGAATTAATTGTTAGGCCTCCAGATAATAAAATAGGAAAAGCGCAAGTTTTAGTATTTTTGCCTGGGGCTAGAGTTCCAGCGGAAAATTACCAAGATTTATTGAGAAAAATTCAATCTCAAGTTCAGAGACCCCTTTGGACTGTTACATTAAAATTTTTAGGAGATTTTCCGCTGCCTGTGGGCTTGAAACCTAGGGTACAGAAAGTTCTTCAAAATCTATCTAAGAAGCTCAATTCTGAAATTTCTCCAGAAGATGTATGGATAAGTGGCCATTCTCTAGGTGGTATTAATGCCAGGAGTATAGCGTCAGAATATGGAGGATTAATTTTGCTGTCCTCTTATTTTGCTCGACTGGGCGATAGGGATCAGTCCGATTTCCCAAAATTTCAAAAACCTGTACTTGTGTTATCGGGTGAACTAGATGGCATGACTCGCCCAGCCTATTTGGTTAGAGACGCTAAATTCGATACCACAAATACGAATTTAGAAGATTGGAATAAATCGGTTATTTTGCTTCCGAGAGTCAATCACAGTTTATTTGCTTACGATGATTATTTGATTAAAGGTGATATACCGACTAAGTTAAATCCCTCTGCTGGGAGAAAATTAATAGCTAGGGCGGTAGGTTTATTTTTGACGATTCATAGCGATAAAACTAAAGATCAGCTTAAAGCTAACGCTATAAAAGATCTGTATGAAATTAAGAGACAGAGTGACAAATTACTTAGTTCTTACAAAATTGCTTCTTCTATGGATTCGACATTATGTGGAGATGCACAGGATGTAATCATTCGAGAGGATATTGGTCAGAATACTCAGCTTGAGATAAGATCTGAAACCGAAACAGAAATTCATAAGTTTGCCCTTTCAAAACCTTCAATTAAAACAGATTCTGAAAAAGAGCCCGTTATTACTACCGTGAAATTTGTTGATAAATATAGAAATATTATAGATCTCGGAAATATATCCCCGGCTCCAAAAGCAAGTTTTTGTAAGATGAAATCTGCAGAGGCGATCGTAAATTCAGGTTTGGATCAAGAGATTAACAATAAGACTTCTTGCTCCAAAATACAAAGACAGTTAATGTTAGAAACTTTGTATCTGTTAACAGAAAAGCAATACCAGCGCTATTTAGATTCGGGTAAGACATTGGATCTAGTAAAGGAAAAAAAGTATTCTACTGGAATAGGATGGCTCTCCTCTGGATCGGGATTAATTGATGAGGAAAGTGGTGATTATTTCGTTACTACTCGTTCATTGAATACAGGTCTGGATGCACCCAAGCTCTATAATGGTATGACTTATTGTAAATTTGTGACTCCTGCGCGTTTACTTGACTGGTATCTAGTTGATTCTCTAATACCAGATTCCAATTAATCCCGCTTTTAACGTGATTCAAATTCTATAAAAGTACTACGGTCACTTCCGTCGGGTGGAAACTCAATTGACTCAAGTTTACGATTGAGTTCCGCCTCTATGCCGCCTAAAAGATCTGAGATTTTGGCTCTCAAAGCTTTAAAATATTGATTAAGACTGTGTACAGTGGCTAGTTCGTTAGCTTGGACATAGCTATTGTAAAACGTTATGGTTTTTGTTTCTATAGCTTGACTTGGTTTACTCTCTTGGGTTCCTGAGGAAAGCTTTTTCTTGCTTCCAAATTTTATTTTTATCAGTGGAAGATAGATTTCTGGTTCGTAGTCAAATTTATGAATGTCATGCATTTTTTCGGAATTATATCTATCTGATTCAAGAATCAGCTCTTCACCGAAGTGAGCGTAATTGAATGGTGGTAGGAGATTTACCACATCTCCCTGTATGACTATCCTAGTTAGTTTTAGTGATGCCATAGCTTTTGCACCACGGTTATTAGTAACCCGAGGCTGAGCAAAGGTTATCACTTCAACTTTGTGACCTAGATTATTTAAGTGTGCCCCAATTAGTGTAGATACGGCCCCTCCCATGGAATGACCTGTTAAGGTAATTTTGTAGCCTGGTATGAAATCAAGTTTAATGGCTTCATAGATTTCTTGAGCTATTTTAAGAAATCCACGATGAACCTTGTGGGGGAACCAGTCGTTACTCTTCATCCAGAACTCAAGATTTAATAACCAGTTTTTGAGATTATTCGATCCACGAATTGCCACTGTAATTCGTTTTTCTTTGTGATCAGTATGTATGAAATATCGTGTTTTAGTTTTTTTCGTGGTCCGTACCAGCGCTCCCGGAAATTCATCTTGAATAGCTTCTTTATTGGAGCCTGATAAGTAAGAAACTCTGGAAAAATAAATATATCTTAATAACTTTCTAACCTCTGCATTGAACGAATCGTCCGACTTCTGGGAGTGATTATTAGTATCATGAATATGACTAGAAATTAGATCATCATAGGGCGTAGTAGCATTCAATAAATTCATGCAGAGATAAAAAATTATCAAGCCAGAAATATAATTTTTTAGAGTGTTCATAGTATTACAAGTTAGCTGCCCATTGGTTATTTTCTCAGATAATAATGAGCAGTTGACTAGTTTATACGTTGAAAAGTCCTAAAAGTTCCCAATTTCCTAGCACTTTATTGCTCATTATTTTGAACAATGATAATTAGACATGAAATGACTATAGGACCAATTGAATAAATCTATTCTTGAAGGTACTCCCAATCGGGGTGATATAAGATCGAACTCATGTAAATAAACATCGTTAATGACTGGATGCCATAAAGATGTGTATCTATGAGACACATAAGGGAAAACATTGTTGGTAATATGAGAAGCATTGGCCTGAAAGGATGTTGATTACGCTTTATGAAATCTCTGACTTGAATTATAAATAAGCTAATTAATAAGAGTAGTCCGATAATTCCGAATTGTACTAGTGACATTAAATATTGGTTATGTGGGTTGTAATCTATTCTGCCTCTTTTATCATCAGGCCAAACCTTGTCATATTCGATTTTGTATGAGCCTGTTCCATGACCGATACTTGGGCTTTTTAAGAAAACTTTCCAACAAACTCGTATGTGATGAAATCTTTGACCCATCGAACTGTAGATATCACCCTTCTGAAAGTGGTCCCATT
>CAZYUV010000309.1:0-3607 GCA_964650625.1 uncultured bacterium | reverse complement strand
TCTCCAAGTGGTTTCAGATTAATGCTCATTATGCATGCCTCCTTAATTCTTAAATTTTAACTGATGCCTCTCATCAGTTTATAGATACGCAGTTTATTTAACGCAATCCTAAAAGAAAAAAGCAGGCCAATGAAAAATCAGACTTTTAATTTCAATTTGAAACGTGAAAAAAATCATACTTACTTTGATCTCAATTTTCTCTTATAAAGCGGATCAAGCACCCATTCAAATACTCTAAAAACCAGTTCCAATGCATCTTTAGGTGACTCTTTGAAACCCTAACAGAAAAGTTTTAAAAGCTAATAAATGAACACTATAAGCTCAAATTGATTAATAGAAGTGGCACATTTTGGAAGAGTAAAGTTAAATTCATAACGGTTTCATTTTGAAACTGGTCAAATATGTCTAATACAAAGATTTTTTTAGGCACACTAATTCATTTTTTATTCTGTATGTCAGGATTGCTTGTCCTGCAAAAAGTTTTTGTAGAGCCCCAACTATTGCCTCATAGTACGAGCTGGCTCTGGATAGCATTATGCGCAATCCTTATCCCAAGCTCATTAAAAATAACCAAAGATCAACTTAACTGGCATAAACATCATTGGATCCTTCTAGTAATCGTTCTGTTTCTGATCCCCTTTACACGTATCTCATCTCATGAAGTGTGGTATCTACCATCTATCTTATTATTCTCATTGAATCAATTATGTGGTCCCGCTATATGCGAAGAATTATATTTCAGGGCAAGATTCCATCAGCTAACAATTCAGTGTAAACACTCAATCCTTATCAGCTTATTCAACGGAATACTCTTTTCGAGTGCGCATGTAATCTTAAGAGGCCCTGGGATCTTACAATTTCTAACATTCATTCCTGGAATCATATTATGGAAAATTTACCGCAAAAGTCAGAACTTATGGACAGTAATACTGCTACATTGGCTTTTGAATACCAGTTTTTATGCAGTTTTCTACCGTTTAGAGCTAATTTTCCCAGATTTTTTTAAAAGGTTCTTGTTTAACGGGATTTGAAGTGCTACATTGACCCCAAAATTTTTGCTAACACGCATCACTAAAGGGCTTTCGAGCTTTATTAGTACAAAATAGATGCGATTTCAATTAAATTTGAAGGAGATGTCATGAACAAAAACGAATTGACCAAGCGTATAGCCGAAACTACTCCACTGAACCAAAAAGAAGCTGCTAGTGCAATTGATGCTTTTATCGATATTGTAAAGGATCAACTGGCTAGTGGTGAGAAAGTTCAGCTTGTAGGATTCGGAAGCTGGGAAGTTAAAGAGCGAGCTGCTCGCACAGGTGTTAATCCTCAAACTGGACAGAAGATCGAAATTAGTGCTACTAAGCTACCTAAATTCACTCCTGGAAAAGCTTTAAAGGATGTTGTAAACGTATAATTTACAAAACATTTGAAAAATGCCCGAGGTAACTCGGGCTTTTTTTAGTTTAAACCAAGAAAACTCTGCCATTGTTTTCTAGTTCTTAATCTCCCACCCCATGATTCAATGACAGCTTTTATCTCAAGATTACTATCTACTTGCTCATTTAAATAGCGCCGTATTTCTGCAGAAACATGCTCTTCTTCCTGATTCAGCCCAGAAATAATTCCTCTTATTCTAGATAAACAAGTATCTAGGTCAAACCAAACTGACTGCTGATGATTTATTACGCTCATCAAACAACTGCAAAAAGTCGCCAATTGATACTGATGCAAAAACTTTTGAATCCAGGATTCCACCAAACCATCGTTCAATTTTTCGCCTTGCAAACTTGATAACCACCAATCTCTAGTCTCATGAATAGCCATTGAAAACACTTCATTTTCATTCCATTTAAGTGTAGCAATATCTTTTTGATGAGAAATACAAAGATAAAAAAGTGATTTACATCGCTCTAATTTTTGAGCTGGAAAGCATGTCTCAAATAACTCTTCAATTGCGATTTGATTTCTCTCGAACCATCTTATTTGAGGTAGTGCCTTTACGAGCCAACCTTCACAACTACTTGGCAGGCATCCGAAGTGATTCAAATCATCAATCAAAGCACCTACTCGATAATAAAAAATCCATTCACTCAACAACAAGTTTAGAGCCTCTGAGCTTGAATTAATATGCGGCATAAGCTCAGGCTCAAGAATCTGACTGGGTATCTTCTGCTTGCAAAGGCAGACTCTTAAAAGGTCCATCAAATCCTCAGGGTATTTATCAACAGCACCTAATGCTGTTAAATCTAAGTAGCCATGATCCTCCTCATTCCCAATTTCCTCGGCTAGCCTTAAAGAATAGAGTGATTTTTGAAAACCTAAGGGTCTCAGGTCCAAAAAACTTTCGAGGGATTCAATATTTCTGAAATGTTCTAGCTCTATAACCCCTTCCTCAGTATCAATTTCATATAAAGCGACGGAGTCGGGACTTTTACTTAATTCTCCAATCAGGCGAATATTATGAGATTCAGTGGCGCTCCGAAACTGATCCAATGACCCACAAAACGTTACCCTAGGATTTCTTTGAGGAAGATTAGATATAGAGAATCTGTGGAAATTTAAGCCCCTCAAAAAACAGTTGAGAACTCTGAATTCAGGCAAAAGACTAAAAAGATTTTCAACAAACTCATCCAAAGATATCTGCTTATCTTGTGACATTAATTTTCACCGTATTGAAATTGCCGTAACTGCTTAATCTGATCATCAGATAAAGAATCTAACCTCTTCTGAATTTGACGGTTATGCATCAAATTATCACACATTTGGTAGCAATTCATTTTCTTAAAATAGGGATGACTTTTCTTCTCATGCAAAGCTAGATTTCTGAACTCATCATATTTTTCTGAGTGCCATGTCGAATTAAAAGAAGAATCATGAATATTTCCCATGGGATAATCTACCCCACGGCAACATGGAGCCACATCGCCAGCAGCAGTTATCCGCGCAAAATGCCAACCCATGTAACACGGAACCTCATCAACACTGTCTTCATCATATTGCATGGCGTCAGATGCTCTTAATCGCAATTCAAAACCATCTAAATTATCCCAGAGTATTTCAGGACTCAGCATATAAAATCGAGATTTCAGTTGTTCAATTTGCTCTAGAGCCCTACTTTTTTGCTTAGAGTCCAGTAACAAGCCCTGCGTATCAGGCATGGCATCGACCAAAGTAAAGTAAACAGAACTAGCTCCTAAATTACGACCAAGGTCACCCATCTTCGCGATTTCATGATAATTGTGACAATTAATCACGTTGAGAAGATGCAATGATGGGGAAAATTCTCCCGACCTCAAATGTTTGACCGAATCCAGAATTCTATAAAATTCACCAATTTTCGCCTTAGGATGAACCGCCAAATAGCTACTCTCCGAAGCCGCCCAAATACTCAATGCAACCTCATCCACCCGAGCTTCCTTAAGAAGATCCACCCAACGATCTAAAATAATTCCATTACTGGTAATAGCCAGCCAGATACCATGACTTTTAACGGCTTTGACAGCTCTTTCAAACTCTCGATACAGCAACGGCTCGCCGCCTCCCGTAAAACGAATCCTTTTCACTCCTTTACTAGCTAAATCGGCTACCATTGACTCAAAAGCATCAA
>CAZYUV010000308.1:0-3622 GCA_964650625.1 uncultured bacterium | reverse complement strand
ACAAAAGAAACTGAAGAATCGGTAATGTGGGAGAAAGAATTCTCTAACGTCTATGTTCATAATGGTCAGTTTCAAGTGTATTTAGATGAAGATGATACCGGTCGTAAAATCTCAAGCATGAGCTCCGATGGAGGTGTTTTTCAAAGCAATATCGATTATAGTTTTGACACTTCTCAAAATAAGCGACTAGTTGATCGAGCGATTTATCCTGACAGTACTTATGCTGTCCGAGTCAGCGTGAAAAGATCGCAATTCGAAGATTGGGAGCAGATTAAGCCAGATTTCAATATTGATGGTTCTCCATTCTCCATATCCAGTGTTGATCTGACAGGTTACGACAATAAAAAAGGTCAACTGACACTTACAAGCGGTTCAACCAACCCCTTAACTACAAAAGCAGTTTTAGAAGTGGATACTATGGCACTTGGTGACAATGCTTCTAGCTACGATGCTTTGCAGCAACAACATGGCGCTTATATGGAGAATACAACCCTTAGAATTTTTATGGATCAAGGAGTTGATAATCTGGCATTCGATATAAAAGGTTCTGTTTATGCCAAAAATAGTGAGATGACTCTGGGTGGTATAGGCGGTGTTGGCGACACCTCATTGGAGCAGGGTAACATTTTCTTGGATAGTCTTTGTATGTCCGCTGATTGCCAAGCTGCGAACGCAACTTTCAATGGAGAACTACTGGCTTACCGCTCTGTACAATTTGCCCGTTTTGAAGATTCAGACGATCCCGAAATTAATGAAGGTTTATATGCCGGTACGCGCTACATTCTTGACCCTCAGGGTCAAACCACTTTTCACTCTTTAGGAATCTCGAATTTATCTACAATCGAATTTCCATTTACTCTAAGATTAAAAGAAGGTTCTCATCTTAAAGCACTGGGAAATTCCGGGTTTGTATTCACAGGTCAAGCTGTTGACATGCGTTTCAATACTGGTGGCATTAAAATGGATTTGGGAGTGAATACCAATGGCTTTATTACTAATCATTTATACAATGGGGGCTCGTTTCCGTTAAGTCAGTTCCAAATGCAAGAGAGCGGTGGAATTTCGCCTAGTTTTAAGAATCAGTATAAAGATCCCGCTTTCTTCAAACTATCTGCGGGAAAGCTAGTCTCGCCAAGCAATCGAAACTTCAATAGCACAGAAGCTGAATACTTTACGCAACCATCGCATCTCTCTAACATGAAAGCTCTTCAATTTCATTTTCCAGATAAGGAGGATGCTCAAAGTATAATAAATAGTCGAAAATTTAATGAAGAAGTGAGACCGAATAATCGTAAAGTCAAGCAGGTTTTCGACCCTGTTCTTACGGAAGAAGTACTAGACCAGTTACTTGGCGGAGAGAAAACAACTCTGCATAATCATGATTTGATTTCACAAGCCAAAGCTGAAGAACTAATCGATATTATTAATGATGCAAAATACAATGATCCAACCGCTATATACTATACGCGACTCGATAGCGATTTAGCGAAGCTTCCAGAAACCAACGTATGGCGCTTACAGCAAAGTTTTATTGCGCCCCCTGATGCCCTTTATCAAGATTCCAGTTTATTGGTCAGAGGTGAACTGATTACCGCTTACGGTTTCCCATCAAATGAAGACGATGAGGATGCCGGTCAATCGGTCACTTTATCTGAGCAGGACAAACCCAAAATTGTTTTCGGAGCGAGCACTGAAGATAACTTTGCTTATGTAGGTTCTTACAGTAGATTTGTAGAATCTATCGAGCTCAGAAATCCCTATCGATTACTGGACGTGACCGCAGGCAGCTTAAAAGTGCACGGTTCCTTAGATGTCACAGCTCCAACTTCGCCAATAGGTGATATTGCCAAAGTGCTCGTAGATGCTGAGTTAACAGGACATAGCAATATGCTTGTTACCTCCGACTTTATCAGTAATGGTTTTCAAATGTTTGGCTGTGAATCAGGACTGGAACATTGTCCAGAAGTTTCGGTCGTCAAAGGCAGCAAACGCATCTTAAATTCCTACGAGATTAGTGCAGGGCGCTACATTGATTTTGAAAATTCCAGTTATTATTTCGACCCTAGTGAAACCAGTGTAATTGAGCAGTTAGAACTCAAGGGTTCAATGAATTCGCTACATACAAGTTTTTCTGTAGGTAGCCAATTAAGAATCAGTGGAGATTTATCAGCAAGTCATGTGCAAATTGGGAAAACCTCTGATGCTTATGTTGAATCGAACAAAATAATTACAGCAAACTCAACTTACTATTCTGACCCGAGCTCTTTATCTGTTTGGGAAAGTCTTCAAATTAGTGGTCAATTACAAGTGGACAAAATTGGTGGAAAAATGGAGGTTCTGGGTCTTACCAGCATACAAGGTGCGATCAACGCATCCTCTGTTGAAGTTCTCAAGGACACCACTATCCAGCAAACTATCCGTGCACCCCGTTTTGTAGACCTTGACGATACAACTTTAAGCCTTGATCCAAATTCAATCAGTACCATTCAGCATTTGATAGTTTCTAATACTACTGTCATAAATGGCGCTCTAAGCCTTGGCGGGAATTTAGACCAAGCTACTACTATGAACATTAGCGGTGACTTGATAATTGACAATATTATCGAAACGAGTCAATTCATTGATTTAGATGATGCCGATTTTGGGTCTAATCCAAACCAAACGAGTCGTTTAAAGAACGTAAATATTGCTGGCATACTCGATACCGAACTACTCACCGCAACTAGCCTAACCGTTAACAATCTGCTCGACGTCGAGGGAACTGTAGATTTCGAAAAGCAAATTACACAATTAGGTGATACACAGATCGGAGGCGAATTAAGACAATATACCGCAACAGGAGCCACAGTTTTCGAGGTACTTGAAGACGGAAGTATCATCGCTAACTCAGCTTCTCTCAAAGAATCGATGACTATTGAACAAGCTGGAGATCTAAGCGGTAATTTAATAGTTAACGAAAATTTCGAGATGAATTCACCCAGCTATTTTCAGGGCTTACACCTTGAAATTGAACAGTTTTTGGAATTCAGAAACAATAAGGGTAATCTCCAGTTCAAAATTGACTCCAAAGGTGATCTCAATTCTTATGCCGGTGGACTGAACGCTACTGGCGATATTCGTCTTCTAACTGCTAATGGTCGCGTTGTATTGAAAGCTGATGCATGGGAAATGGCAACTGAAGACACCAATTATCGCGATTTAGAATTCATAAGTTCCGATGGTAAGTACTTGGATCTTAAAAGTCAGAATCTGACCAGTGAAATTACCGATGACGGTAAAAGCAAACCTTTCACCATCAAAGAGGTTTCCATAGGTGAACGATTCATTGATTCTGATAACCCTGACTATGAAATTGAACTGAGTAAAACTGCCAAACTGAGAGACTTATCCGCCAGGTCTTCTACTCCAGTTACCGTAGAGGAGCAGGCAATTCGGATCCCTCGATTTTCAGATCTAGACGACCCTGCGTATTTCTTTGACCCTTCCTCAAAATCTAATACATTGGATTTAACCGTTGATTCAGTAGTACAGTTTAAAGATAGTTTAGATATACGGCAACCGACCACCCCCACAACCAGCTATCAAGTAAAACTGAGTTTTGATCGTAGCTTAACAAAATCTA
>CAZYUV010000307.1:0-3625 GCA_964650625.1 uncultured bacterium | reverse complement strand
AAAGAAATTCACCGGAAGCCTCGGTATCTAAAAAGAGCTTTACCTGATAAATCATATAATGAATTCCGTAGGTTCCAATACCTTTTCCGAATAGCAAAGAACCTACATTATCAGTAATAATACGAAGTGTTGTAGAGTATATCAATGTTCTCTGATGTGCAGAACCTCCCCAGTCAGAAGTCTGCGTAATTCGATAAATCGTACTTCTTCTAGACTTAATAACCTCAGACTCAGCATCGGAAGTGATGACCTGATATGTTCCCAATCCCAAGATTAAAAACACCAAAAATACAACTAAAGGTGGCACCAAATGACGATACAGAAATACCAAAGCCAGAAAAATCATTCCGGCAGTCGCCATCGCCACCGTAAACAGAATTTTATAGTTGGTCACAAACATAATACCTAGTATTAAGCCAACTAAACCTACGCCCCCAAAAACCGCAACTATCAAACTTTTTGGAGATTTATGACGATTTGATAGCAATAGTGAGCACAATACCAGGAAGCACAAACTCACCACCATTCCAAGTATTGCTCCACGAGTTTGCGTCAGTAATATCGCGCGGCTCATATACACAATGCATGCTATGTAAAAACCACTCACTACAAAATCCCAAAATAACTTCATCCAACTAGATTTGAAGCTTTTCGAATAAACTTTTGGTAAGGTCTCAAATAGCAAACTCTTTAGTTTGAGCATTAGTCTTATGAATATGAGAGGTAATAGTAAGACTAGGTATCCAGAAAAATAATTTCGATGACCCATGAATGCATAAATCTTAAAGTGTTCCTCAGGCTTTTGAGGCAGCAAAATCCCTTGGTAAAAACGATTCGATTCTATGAAAGGTAGTGGTAATACCGTTGACATTACGGACTCACCCCGCGATACAGAAATTTTCCCAATAAAAGTATCTACAACTGTTGCCGTCGGCTGAATCTTGAAATAAGAATCATCTAAATCGTAATATTGAAATAAACCGTATACTGTAACTAGAAAACCCGCCACAATAGCGACACTTATCAACGCCTGTATCACTCTCTCACTACGAATAGTTGTTATAACGATGGTGAAGAGAAGAAAGCAACCTAACTGAGGACTTATCTCACGTAGAGATAGATTTGGAGATATAGACCATGTAATTGACAAAATCATGAATATGATTGTGGCGAAATAGAAATACCAAGCCTTACTTTTGGGAACAAGCAGTTCACCTCGTAAAAATAAGTAGAACACCCATGCAACTAGGCCCAGCATTAGAAAACGCCCGAACTGTATTTCTTTTGCAGTGTTAAAAACATGCTTTAACTCAACATCGATATACAGAGGCATCCAAAATAATATGAGGCCAACTGCCAAATAGATTACAAATCTGGAAATCGAAGTAAGAATAGCCAAATTTTCTTCTCGGGTATCCATAATGGCATTTGCAGATTGAACATTTTTCGATTTACGACCCACGATCTACCCTCTCCCTGTGTCTAAAATTAAGCACTAAGAAATAGAAAGCGAAGTATAGTACAAACTGCTTTCATTGGATAGCAAAAAGGCCGAAGGCATGAACACGGACCAGAGTCTCTAACCTTATGACTAAAGAGAATTCTAATATGTACGGTTAATTTAGGCGATTTTTTTCAAATTAACCATTTCAGTGATTGGTTGAGCCCCTAAAACCATCTCTTCCGTGATCAGAAAGTCCTTTTTATCTTTTACTAGATCAGGCAACTCAAACATCAAATCTAACATCAAACTCTCCATTACTGAACGAAGAGCTCGTGCGCCAGTTTCTTCTGCCGCCGCTTTCTTGGCAACCGCTTGCAAAGCTTTGGGGTGGAATTCTAATTTAGCGCCTTCGAGTTCGAATAACTTTTGATATTGTTTCAATAATGCGTTTTTAGGTTCTACCAAAATAGACACAAGGGTATCTATCGTAAGTGGCTCAAGCGTACAAACTACTGGAAGTCGTCCGATGAACTCCGGAATAATCCCAAATTTAATCAAATCTTCGGTAGTAACCTCCGCAAGTACATTGCGTGACTCAAATGATCTCTTGCTAGTAACCTTAGCTCCAAAACCCATATTAGAACTATTGATTCTTTCCTCAACAACCTTTTCGAGTCCATCAAAAGCTCCACCACATATAAATAAAATATTAGATGTATCAATTTGTATCAGTTCCTGATGAGGGTGCTTACGACCACCTTTGGGTGGAATATTAGCTACTGTACCTTCAAGTATTTTAAGTAGTGATTGCTGTACTCCTTCTCCAGAAACATCACGAGTAATAGAAGTATTTTCACCTTTACGAGCAATTTTATCAATTTCATCAACATAAACGATTCCCTGCTCGGCTCTTTGAATATTGAAATCCGCATCGTGAATCAATTTCAGTAAAATACTTTCCACATCCTCACCTACATAACCAGCTTCAGTGAGGCTCGTTGCATCTGCAATACTAAAAGGAACATTTAAAATCTTGGCTAACGTCTTGGCTAAAAGTGTTTTACCACATCCGGTTGGCCCGAGAAGTAAGATATTAGATTTTTGAATTTCAACATCATCCTTCACCCTCGTAGCAATCCTTTTAAAATGGTTATAAACAGCTACCGAAATAGTTTTTTTAGAGGCGTGCTGCCCCACCAAGTGTTTATTCAACTCTTCGTAAATTTCACTCGGCTTAAGTAACTCTTGAGAACCAGATGATGTTTCTTCTTCTAATTCCTCCACAATTATTTCATTGCACAATTCAATACATGCATCACAAATGTACACATCTGGGCCGGCGATCAATTTTTTTACCTGATCTTGGCTTTTACCACAAAATGAGCAACGATAATTTTCATTACCCTTGGAATTAAACATACTCATAAAACGCCTCTTGAGAATTCGTTCAAAATACCATCGATGAATTAACTATTAAGCCAGAAAGCAACAGCCAAAAACGATTGCTATAGCAGAGTTACAGTGAATACGGAAAGGGATTCTAGCAAGACAATAATTCACTCGCTGTTTCTCTCCATAACCTTATCTATGAGACCATATTCCAGCGCCTGCGGAGCCGTCATATAATAATCTCGGTCCGAGTCTTCAATAATCCTATCCAAAGGTTGACCGGTAAAATCACACATCATCTTATTACAAAGATCTTTAATACGTAGAATTTCAGTAGCCCTAATCTCAATGTCTGTTGCCTGCCCTGCAGCTCCACCAAGAGGTTGATGAATCATGACTGAGGAATTTGGTAAGGCATATCGCTTACCTTTTTCACCTGCCGCAAGTATTAAAGCTCCCATGGATGCCGCTTGCCCTAGACAAATAGTCGCAACTTGGGGTTTCACATATTTCATAGTATCCACAATAGCTAGACCTGCGGAAACAGAACCACCTGGAGAGTTAATGTAGAACTGAATATCTTTATCACAATCTTCTGCCTCTAAAAAGAGCAATTGCGCAATTATGATATTAGCAATCTCATCATGTACCGGGCTACCCAAAAATACAATCCGATCCTTAAGAAGCCGTGAGTACAAATCATAAGACCTTTCGCCGCGGCTCGTGGACTCTACTACCATTGGAATCAAAGGCACAGGACTCCTCCCCTTTACATATTTCTTCTGTATCTAA
>CAZYUV010000306.1:0-3676 GCA_964650625.1 uncultured bacterium | reverse complement strand
TTCTTGTGAATAATAACCCGGAAACAGTAAGCACCGATTATGACGAATGTGATCGTCTTTATTTTGATGAACTAACTCTTGAGAGGGTTCTTGATATTTGCGATTTTGAAAAGCCCATGGGGGTTGTTGTTTCTATGGGAGGGCAGATACCAAATAACCTTGCACTGAAACTAGCTGAGCTAGAAATACCCCTTCTAGGAACCTCTGCTAGCTCCATAGATAATGCCGAGGACCGCAACAAATTTTCGGCTCTGCTAGATACCCTAAATATTGATCAACCTAAATGGCAAAATGTAGTCTCCGAAAAAGCCGCATTGGAGTTTGCAAGTGAGCTGGAATACCCGGTAATTGTAAGGCCATCCTATGTACTTTCGGGAGCCGCCATGGGAATTGCCTCAGGACCTGAGGAATTGTCTACCCTATTACAGAATGCTGCCGACATCAGTACAGAGCATCCAGTAGTAATGTCAAAGTTCATTAACAATGCTCAGGAGATAGAACTTGATGGTGTAGGCAATGGCGATGATATAGTTATCTATGCTATCAGTGAGCATGTGGAGAATGCAGGTGTTCATAGTGGAGATGCAACCTTAGTTTGCCCACCTCAGGTAACTCCTGGACCGGTGTTGCAAAAGATTCATGCCATTGGTCAGAGTATCGTACGAAGTTTGAGCATTAAAGGCCCCTTCAATATTCAATTCCTTGTCACTCCTGATCGTATTCGAGTGATCGAATGTAATCTGCGTTCTTCGAGATCTTTTCCTTTTGTTAGCAAAGTAATGGGAATTAACATGATTCATGTTGCAGCCACAATTTTGGCAGGTCACCAGGTAGAGCCATTATCTGATTTTTTAGAATCTAAGATTGAGCATGTTGGAGTGAAAGCACCTCACTTCAGCTTCACTAGACTCACTGGTGCGGACCCGTTACCTGGAATTGAGATGTCATCAACGGGAGAAGTAGGTTGTTTAGGAAAAGATTATGAATCGGCATTACTCAAAGCTTTAACGGCAGTAGGCTTCGATTTCAATCTCAGAAGAGTTTTAATTTCGGCGGGACCAACTCGTACTAAAAAAGGATTTCTTGATTGTGTACAGGCCCTTGAAGCGATGGGGGTTGAGTTACATACCACTTCAGGAACTCACAAATATCTTAAAGAACAGGGAATTGAAACAACTTGTTGGAACTGGCCCGGAGAAAAAGGGCGCAATGTATTAGATAGTATTACCAGTCGTCAGGATTACGATCTAGTAATTAATATCCCAAAAAACACACAGCAGCATCAACTTACCAATGCTTATCATATTCGACGCAAAGCTGTGGATTACGGTATTCCTCTATTAACAAATCTTCAAATCGCAACTAGCTTCATCACTGCTCTAAAAAAATACCAGAACCAAACATTACTACCCATGCACTTGGAAGAATATCAACGTCCAGAGTGGAATTTTAAACTCGCTGAGTTCAAACAAGTCTCAGATTACACAGATGATAATAAGGCAAGTTGACAGCTAAGTATAAATGCTCGAATAAGGAGTCATTAGTGAAAGTTTTATTAGCAGGTGCTGCCGGGCGTATTGGAGCGCCTCTCACTCAGTATTTAATAGATCAAGGCCATAAAGTCCTGGCTTGTGATATTCATTCACAAAATGAATGGTCCATTGACTGTTCCTATGCTGAGCTGAATTTATTAGATACAGAAAAATTACGGCAAATTATTGAGCAAAACGGCCCATTTAAAGCCGCCATTAATTGTAGTTACCCAAGGAACCCTGCCTATGGTACAACGTTTGAGAAACTTGCTTTGAAAGATTTCCAGGAAAACTTGAATTTGCATTTGGGAGCCTACTTCAATCTTGCTCAGCAAATTGTCCCCCATTTCCAGAAAAATAATGGTGGTCATCTTATTCAATTCTCTTCTATTTATGGTTTTGTACCACCCAGATTCTGGATTTATGAAGAATCTGGGATGGATTTACCAATCGAATATTCAATGATAAAAGCTGCAATCATACAAATGACTAAATACCTGGCACGACGCTACCCTGACCAGAATTTGAGATTTAATTGCGTCAGTCCTGGCGGAATCTTAGATAATCAAAACCCTCAGTTTCTAGAAAAATATAAATCGTATTGCAGTTCTAAAGGTATGCTAAATCCAGAGGACTTATTTGGGGCTGTAGACTTTTTATTATCTGATGCATCTCGCTATTTTCAAGGCCAGAATCTTACAGTTGATGATGGCTTCAGCCTCTAAATACCTGCTACAGAACCGTACGGTACCAAAACCTGCTGACCATTTAGAGTCGCGACACCGTATCTCTGAGGCTTACCAATACCTTTTGGGCGAGAACATGAACGCCACTTTGTAATGTCCCAAACTTTCTGTGGGTCGTAACATTCCTGTTTAGGCTCAGTTCTTTCAACGTAAATGGCATTTTCGGGTGCATTCGGATTGTCTTCATAAGATGAAGTACCGATGTTTGAAGGGTAAGAGATACGAGTAGTTGAATCCACCTGCTTTTCGATACGTTGAGGAGTGGAACCTTGCAGATTCATAAGAGAGGTTATCGGAAAGTTATATAATAAAATCCCTTCTTTACCCGCTCTCGTAAGTTGACGAGTTCTCTCATGGGGAATATTGTTAATAATAGCCTCACTACCTTGATCAAGAACGACAACCGAACCAACCCTTGCCGCGCCTTTCAAAAGCCCCCCTGAAACGAATCCATTCGGACGAATACCCGATCGGTTAGCAATCAGCCTATAATTAGACAACTGGGATCTACTAGGAGTGTAGGCGGTTACAATCTGATTTGCTCTAAATCTCTTACCACCTGACTCCTGAGCGATCCAAACGATAACGTCCTGACCTTTAATCTTGCCTAAATAACCTTTGACAGGAACCTGACCTCGCTTTAAACCCTCAGGCTTATGAATGACTGCATTTGGATTAGATAGAATTCTACTTGCATGCCTTTTGAAATCTGCGCGCGAAGCTTTGGAATTGGGAGAACCTTCCAATAGACCCTTATCACTAAGATGACGAGCGGCATGATCTGCTCCACCTTGATTACTCAAAGCATAATTAACATCCGATGGTCCCAGACCAACTGAAGCAATATGTGCTACCTCTACGGTTCCGTTACTTGCAACATTTCCATACTCTTGCGTCGACCATTGAGCTAGGTCTTGTGTTCCAGACTCTGTAAAGGTATCTAGAGAATTTAGGTACCCTATTGATTCACCACTTTCAATACCATCAAAACCAATTGCTGATATTGAGTTTACTAGAATAAAAACAAGTAAAATAAATCGAATCATAGCGACCTCCGAACGTAAACTTTCTCCAAACTGTTAAATATATAATGAACGGTAAGCAGGGCTTATGCCGGACATCTGGCAAAACCGTTTAGAAAGTTCGGAATGTTCGATTTAACGAAAAATAGAGTCTGATGATTTCTAGTAATCCGGACGGATATAAAAGAATTCTAAGTGCTAGATTATTTATGATCTTTTAAGGTTTCACATTCCACAGCAGTCCAATAGATATCATCTTTGACTGCTAAACATTGATCTTTGTAAGGTCCATTGATTATCTTCATGTTGTAAGGGTCTACTAAAGAATCTATGAAACCGAAGCGGTATTCTTCACCATCAGAATTTAAAACTTTTA
>CAZYUV010000305.1:0-3718 GCA_964650625.1 uncultured bacterium | reverse complement strand
CCACCCTGTCTACAAATTTCTCGAGCCATACTATTGGCTTCAACAGATTCACCTTTATTGATGATTTTCAGGATTTTGTTAGAGCCCGATTCTACTCCAACCCCCACTTCTACACATCCTGAATCTTTCATCATTTTCAATTTTTTGTAGGATGCGGTGTCGGCTCTAAGAAAGCAGCGCCAAATCATGTTCAGTGGAGCGATTTTTTCACAAAATTCAGTCAACCACTTTAGGCTCATGGTAAAAACATCATCGAAGAACATTACTCCCGTAAATCCTAAGTCGTCCCTTAGGTGGATAACCTCTGCGATTACGCTGTCCACAGAGCGTCTAGTAACTTTGTCTTTGTCCCATGGTTTTGAGCAGAATCCACATTTCCAAGAGCAGCCTCGATTTGCCATTATGTAGGTGGATCGATGCCCATTAAGGTCATAAGCGTAGCGGTCCATTGGAATCAGGTCACGAGCAGGTGGGGTTAAGTCATCAAGTTCCTTTATTCGGCTACTTGCGAAAACACCTTTGCGTCCTTGAAGTGCTTCTATTATAGCTTGCTCTCCCTCGCCAATTACTACTGTGTCATAGCCGGCTTCTATCAAAGAATATGGATCTGCGGATGCGTGGGGACCTCCAGCTATTAGTCGCTTGCCCGGATTGGCTTTGGCCACATCCACCATACCGTCGAATTGGGGAGTTGTTCCGGTTACACAGATTGCGTCTGCGTCGATAGGTTTATTTAATTCTTCGATACTAGGGATGATACAATTCACTTCGAAGCCAGCTTCTCTCGCAGAGCCAGCAACGTACAAAATTCCTAGAGACGGATAAACGTATTCGTTCAAAAGAAATTTTGAGGGTGGGACGACAAAAGTGACTTTCATTTAGATACTCCTGGATTGAGCTAGAATCCTAAACCATAATAAGGGCCATTACAATGTATCGGCACAAATACTGTTTTTGTTAATACTTTTATAAAAAAAGTACAAAGATATTATACTTTAATTCGGAATGTATTACTCAGATTACTCTAATGACCCCTCCATACGTACGATCGTACATGTTTGTCAATTTCTTAAGCATGGCTCGGGTAAGGGGACTGTACAGCTTATTAAAGCTCTTAAGTCCATGGGTTTTGATCAAATATTGATATTGCCTTATCCAACAAAGGGGCTTAGTCATGATGATAGTGAAATAGAGGAAATTTGGAAGCTTGGTATTCCGGCCCACTGGGTTCATTCCACCTTTGTGAGAGAATGTTGGACAGCTCAAAGCCTCCGTAACTGCCTTGATAGCCTAGTTACTGATGATGAGGTGGCCATTATTACTCATGGAGGTTTTTCCGCCAATGTGGTGAGTTCTTCCGATTTTCAGTTTACACATTATTGTCACGGGTTCGGTCTGGGAAGGCCTTATTGGGTAAATGAGCAAGATAGGCGAGGGATTTCCAGAGCCTACCGAGTGTTAGTCGCATCTAAAAACATCGCCTCCCAATG
The DNA here is from genome assembly GCA_964650625.1 of uncultured bacterium. Lineage (GTDB taxonomy): Bacteria > Muiribacteriota > UBA6191 > UBA6191 > UBA6191 > JAYZAC01. The sequence continues at coordinate 2,228 of CAZYUV010000305.1, read as the reverse complement.
TGTTGATCTGGGTGTTCCTGAAAGTATTATTGCAACTCATTATTATCCATTAGAGTTAAATTTCAAAGATGTCCAAGAGCCGAATTACGATGGAAAAATTAACTTGGGACAGGTGGGTAATTTCGTCACATTAAAGGGGCATGTATATTCTTTGGATGTCCTCAGGACGATTTTAACGTTTAAAACGTTTAATAAAAATAGATTTCGTTTGCATTTTTTTGGAATGGGGCCTTTGGAGGGTTCCATTAAAGAGAAGGTCGTGAACCTAGGGCTTAATGATAATGTTCTATTTCATGGCCATTGTTCACGTGATGAAGTGTTTTCTTCAATCGACATTATGCTGTTGCCTTCGATTATTGAAGGTTTGGGGATGGTGAATGTGGAGGCCACAGAATTTGGAATTCCGATATGTGCTTTTGATGTGGGTGGAGTTGGTGAAATAATTGAGCATGGCAGAACGGGGCTACTTTCTAAAGTGAAGGATTCCTTTTCGATGGCAGGAAACGTGATTTCTTTGGTTGAGAACCCTTCATTTGCGTTAAAATTGGTACAACAAGCTCAACGGAAAATACTTAATATGTTTGATCTGCCTTCGGAAGGTGCTCTCATTAAATCTTCTTTAACACCCGCGAGGCGGTATTAGCTCGTTTTAAAAAAGTGTCTCGATATCATGTACATATCGAAATCCATCAAGAACTTTCGATATTCTATGTGGTAGATGTCCCAGATTGCTTCTGCTGTGGTGTGTGTGCCGGACTCAAATTTCTTAACAAATTTTTCTAGGTTTTCCCAGCCATATTGAGTGACTAGGTATTTAACAAGTAAGAATGCATGTAACAAGTCATGTTTTTCTTTTTGGCTGAGTCGATTGTAGTGGAGATAATTTTTGTCTTGTGGAAAGCTTTTGTCAAAAATGTCATCTCCGGTTCGCATCCTCCGAAGGGTCAAGTGTTTTAGTAGGTTTGGTTGAGAGAAATACATGGCCATGCCCTCTTTGAGCCATTCTGGTGCTTTGTGAATATCCATTTGGTGTAAGAACATGTAGCTCAGTTCATGAGCAAATAAGCTGGTATACTTTCTTTTAAGTGTGTCTACCGTGAGGTAGATTTTATTTTCCATTCTGCGAAATTGTGCTGGAGGATTTGCGCGAGTGTCTATTTTGGGTACAACTTTAATCCAGACTACTTGATTTTGGATGCCTAGGGCGTTTTGCATGTAATATATTTTTTCTTGTAAAAAGGGATACCATTCTTCCACATCGCGGATTAGGTTGTAATCAGGGAATGTTACGACTAAATTCCCTCGGCGAAAAATATTATGCTTGTTCTCCTTAATTAAGCGCAATGTTAATTCAAATTCAAGCTGTGCGGGTTGATATTCCGGATTTATTTCCAGCAGGTTTTTGAGGTGGGTTGCGGCATCGTAGTAGAGGCCTTTTTTTATAAAGAGTTGCGCAATTCGAAGTTTAGATTTGTAGTGTGTTGGATCAAGTTTAAATGCTTTCTTATAATAAATGTAGGCATCTTTATACTGTTTTTTCTTATCAAAGCATAGGCCAATATAATAGTAGACGTTGCTTTTACGGGTACTGAGTGCTTGAAAAGGTAGTAACAACTCAAGGCTTTTATCAAGTTTGTCATCTTTGTAGTACATTTGAGCTAGTTTTATTGAGAGGCCTCGGTTGCCTGGATGGGAATGGAGTGCTTTTTTAATTTCTTGGATGGCAGAGTTGCTTTTATTTCGTTCCAATAAAAGTCTCGCAGAATGTGCATGAATTGATGAATCTCGTCTAAATTTGACGGAGTCATTGATACCGAAATATGCAATTGTGCTTTTTACATTGAATAAGCAGTAAATTGAGAATATGAATATTCGGTTTATGTGCCGCATGAAAAGTGTATCGAACAAAAGGAGGGCTGTATGGAGTTTTCTTGAGGTGAATCCATATGGCTTTACTCTAGAGAATGACAAAAGCTAGTCGTCAGCTGTTTTTTTGTCGGCAAGTTTGTATTCTTTAAGTTTTCGCCATAGGCTGGTTCGAGAGATGCCTAATGAATCAGCTACTTGTTTTTGATTCTCGCAAAAGCGTGACATACGTTCTTGAATCATGATCTTTTCTATGTCTGTGATTGAGGGTTCAAGTACTGAATACTTAAGGCGAACAAATTCATCTAGAGTTTCTACACCGTCAAGATGATTCCCGTTTGCGGGCGCTGGTAGAAGATTCA
>CAZYUV010000304.1:0-3735 GCA_964650625.1 uncultured bacterium | reverse complement strand
TTGCATACTTTGCGCGCTAACATAGAATATGCTCAATCTAAAGCGTACACTACTTATGGTGTAATTGGCGTCAAGGCTTGGGTATACAAGGGAGAGGTTTTTGGGCGCTCTGCACAGAGCAAAGAGTCTGAGGCTAGTACAACTGCTACTAGTGGTAAGACACCCCGAAGACGTACAAGTAAATAAATTTAAAATGAATAGACATAGAGTGCCAGGTCTTGTATTATCTGGCACTCTCATTTTTTTAGGAGACTTCGGTCGCTAAGAGATGGGTTTCACTTAGGTTAATTGTGGAGGAAATATGCTGATTCCTAAAAAGAGTAAATTTCGAAAGCCTCACAAAGGAAAAATTCGAGGTAAGGCTCAAAAGGGTAACTATGTTGCGTTTGGTGAATTTGGCCTGCAGGCTTCTGGTTCATTCTGGATGACTAATCAGCAAATAGAATCTTGCAGAGTCACGATCAATCGTAAATTAAAGCGTGGTGGTAAGTTGTGGATTCGGATATTTCCGCAGTTGCAAATTACAAAAAAACCTGCTGAAACTCGAATGGGAAAGGGTAAGGGTTCACCAGATTCATGGGTGGCCGTTATTAAGCCTGGAAGAGTGATTTTTGAGGTAGGTGGTGTTGAGCCAGAAATAGCCAAGGAGGCTCTTCGTATGGCGGCTTATAAGTTGCCGGTAAAAGCTCGTGTTGTTGAACGAAAAGATGTTGGTGGGGAGAAAGTGAAATGAAAGCAATTGAATTGCGTAAATTGAGCTTAGAGGATCTTAGTAAAAAGTTGCAAGAGGCTCGTAGTGACCTTTTCCAATTACGTTTTCAGAACGCTGTTGGGCAACTAGATAAGAAATCTAAATTGAGAGACAAGCGTCGAGAAATTAGTCGTATTTTAACAATTATTACAGAGCAAAAGGCGTAGTCGGGAGTTGAAGATTATGACTAACACAGAACGAATTACACCCAAGACAATATTTGGCATAGTAGAGAAGGTTTCGGCTGATAAAACAGCGCGATTGCGAATCGACTACACAGAGAAGCATAAGCTTTATAAAAAATATTTGCGTCGCTCGAAGACCCTGCTTTTTCATGATGAGGGTAACGAGTGCAAGGTAGGCGATCGGGTTCATGTTATGGAGACGAGACCTCTTTCAAAGACTAAGCGTCATCGTTTGGTCAAGATACTAACCAAAGAGGAGTCTAAATCATGATACAAGATATGACAAAATTGAAGGTCGCCGATAACAGCGGAGCCAGAGAATTGATGGCCTTTAAGGTTTTAGGCGGTACTAGGCGCAGATATGCTTCGGTAGGTGATCTTGTGGTTGCTAGCGTTAAATCAGCAACTCCAAATGGTCAAGTTAAGAAAAAAGAAGTAGTCAGAGCTGTGATTGTTCGGACAAAGAAAGAAATCCGTAGGTCAGATGGCAGTTGGATAAGATTTGATGAGAATGCGGCTGTAATTGTAGATAAACAGGGCAACCCAAAAGGAACGCGTGTGTTCGGACCAGTTGCTCGTGAACTCAGGGCGAAGAACTATATGAAAATAGTTTCCTTAGCTCCTGAGGTAATCTGAGGTAGATCATGGCTGAAAAGTGGAAATTAAAGCAAGGCGATGAAGTTGTTGTGATTGCTGGAAAAGAAAAGCGTAAACGCGGCAAAGTTATTTCAGTGGATCGTAAGAAGCAGCGAGTTGTTGTGGAGCGAGTGAATCTAGTTAAAAAGCATGTGAAGCGTAGTGAGGGGCGCCCTGGAGAAATCCAAGAGCGGGAGGCCTCGATCCATGTTTCTAACGTGATGCTAATCGATCCAAAAGAGGATGTTGCTACTCGTGTCGGTTTCACTCGTTTGCAAGACGGTACGAAGGTTCGTGTGGCTAAGAAGTCAGGCGAACAATTAGATAAGGAGTAAGTTATGGCGGAACTGCAAGAGAAGTACAAGAAGGACATTGTTCCAGCTCTTATGCAGGAGTTTGGATACACAAGCATCATGCAAGCCCCTAAACTTGAAAAAATTGTAATCAATATTGGGGTTGGCGATGCCAAAGACAATAAAAAGCTGATTGAATCTGCGGCAAGTGAATTGGCCGTAATTAGTGGCCAGAAGCCTGTCATTACAAAGGCACATAAGTCACTATCTAACTTTAAGATCAGAGAGGGTATGCCTATCGGCTGCAAAGTTACTTTGCGAGGTCGTAGAATGTATTCGTTTCTCACAAAGTTAATCGCTTCAGCGTTGCCACGAGTGCGTGATTTTCAAGGGTTGTCCAGGAAGGCTTTCGATGGACGGGGAAATTATAATTTGGGAATCAAGGAACAGTTAATCTTTCCGGAGATTAATTATGATGATTTAGAAAAAGTTCGTGGTATGAATCTAACTTTTGTGACTACGACTGATAGTAATGAACAAGCTTTAGCTTTATTGGAGCGATTCGGATTACCGTTCGTTCGACAGAGAAATTAGTAGGAGATACAGAATGGCAAAGAAATCAATGATCGCAAAGCAGAAGCGTAAGCCCAAATTCTCTACTAGAGCTTACAACCGTTGTAAAGTTTGTGGACGTCCGCGCGGTTACATCCGGCGTTATGACATGTGTCGAATTTGCTTTCGCGAATTGGCCGGGAACTTAATGCTGCCAGGTGTTAATAAGGCAAGCTGGTAAAGGGGGTATCCAAATGATGACAGATCCAATCTCAGATATGTTGACAAGAATAAGGAACGGAAACAATAGAATGTTTCCGAGTGTGTCCATGCCATCTTCCAAGATGAAGGTGCAGATCGCAGAAGTAATGAAGAATGAAGGTTACATCAATGATTTTGGTGTTGCAGGTGAAGGACATGCTAAAACCTTAACGATTGACCTTAAATACAAAAAGGGTCAGAAAGTAATTCAAGGGTTAGAACGAATTTCCAAACCAGGTCTAAGAAACTATAGTGGTTTTAGAGAGATTCCGAGAGTTCTTGGTGGAATTGGTACCGCCATAGTCTCTACTTCGAAGGGTGTGATTGCCGGTAAGAAGGCTCGCAAACTAGGGGTAGGCGGCGAGATACTTTGCTTCGTGTGGTAGGAGTAGAAATGGAACAAAAAATTATAACTTCAAGGATCGGGCGAGCCCCGGTGGTTTTACCGCAAGATGTGAAGGCTGAGCTCGGGAAAAATTCAATAAAAGTAAGTGGAAAATTAGGTAGTTTAAGCATGACTGTACATGCGGATGTTTCAGTGTCGCTAGATGGTGACAAAGTTAATGTAATAGTTGACTCAGAACATCGCAAGGTGCGAGCGCTGCACGGACTAACTAGAGCGCTTATTAACAACATGGTCGTAGGCGTTAGCAAAGGATATGAGCGAAAGCTAAATTTAGTTGGAGTTGGTTATCGTGCAAGCGTTAAAGGTACCAAATTACAATTAGAAGTAGGAAAATCCCACGACGTGCTTATGGCTATACCTGAAGGAATAAAGGCTGAAGTAAGTAAGAAGCAAGATGAAATTACGTTGAGCGGGATAGATAAGGCTAAGCTAGGGCAGTTTGCTGCGGATGTTATTCGACAGCGTCCCCCAGAGCCTTATAAAGGAAAAGGTATTCGCCATGCTGGCCAGCAAATTAAGCTCAAGGCTGGTAAGAAAGCCGGCAAAAAGTAGAGGTAAATCATGGCAGATATAAAAGATCGTAGTTCGCGACGCCGTATGCGTCATCAGCGTGTTCGAAAAAAAATACACGGGACGTCAATTGTCCCACGT
>CAZYUV010000303.1:0-3740 GCA_964650625.1 uncultured bacterium | reverse complement strand
TTGCGTTAGTTTTTGCCTTAGATTTTTGGGAGTTCATCCAAAACATGCCAATTGTTTAGCACCTAAGGATTTGCAGCATTTATAATCTTATTGATCCGATAGTCTAACTTTATACCCGCTGGTAATCGTCTTCATAGCGGACAATGTCGTCTTCACCGAAATAAGAGCCTGTTTGTACTTCGATGATTTCCAGCAGATCCGAACCTACATTATGTAGACGATGTTTGGCGCCAATGGGTATGTGGATAGACTCTCCAACACTCAGACTAATTAGGTCATCATTGAGCTGAATACTAGCGATTCCTTTAATTACAATCCAAGTTTCGGCACGCTTAGTGTGGGACTGTAGGCTCAGCCTTTGTCCAGGATTCACTTGAATTATCTTTACTTTAGAATGGGCTTGGTCATAAATATTAGTGAACTGGCCCCAAGGTTTGATTTCAGTATACATTGCTTGACTCATTCCAAATACTGGAACATTTTAGCTTGGTTCTTACTCTAATATGCGGATAATATCATCATTTAGGAGAAATGAATGAAAAAAATAACTAAAGGATACATGTTTGATTTGGACGGTACTCTTTACTTGGAAGACCAGCTCTTACCGGGAGCGATTGAAATTTTGCAATATTTAATCGAAACGCGGATACCTTTTTGCTTAATGACTAATAACTCTTCTATTTCTCGGAAAGATTATCAGAGGAAATTGGACGCATTAAAATTGCCCGTAGAACCAAGCCAAATTTTGACTAGTGGTGTCGCTACATTGAGATATCTCAAAAATCTAAACATTGAAAAGATATTTCTATTGGGAACACCAAGTTTGGAAAATGAATTTGAGGATGCCGGTTTTAATCTAAATGCCGATCAAGCAAATGTTGAAGCTGTAGTGTTAGCGTTTGATAAAACATTGAACTATCAGAAAATGTGTAGAGCTCATGATCTTCTTATGAAACCTGAGGTGCTGTACTACGCTACACACCCGGATTTCGTTTGCCCTATGAAAAATGGGACAATTCCTGATTGTGGGGCCATGATTTCATTATTTGAAGCCTCTACGGGGAGAAAACCTGAGATAATTGGTAAGCCCTATGCAACTATGGTGAAAATGGCAGCAGAACTATTAAAGATACCAGTTCAAGATTTGATGATTGTTGGGGATCGTATTTACACGGATATGCAAATGGGTTTTGATGCAGGTTGTCAGACGGCTTTAGTTCTTAGTGGAGAAAGCACTGTGGCTACTTTTGAAAAAGCTCCAAGGAAACCTGATTTAGTTTTTGACAATGTTGAGTGTCTTCTCCAGCAAATTAAAGAGAGTTAGATATGTTGCGAAATTGGCTTATCATTCTATTGTTATGTTTCACTAATGCTGGCTTTTGTAGTACTAAAATTATAGAGAAATCTAGTGGTTGGTTTGGAAATCCATTATTTAAACTTAATCGTTACGTGAAAAATGAGAAGAAGAATAGCGCAACAGGACGTCAGCAATCAAAGTTGATGGATGATGTAGCTTTCACCATTCTCAATAAGCCAGTTATCGTGGATGTGCTTGCCAATGATAAATTACCGATTAATAGTTCATTTAAGATTCGTCATCTTTCAAATATAAGTCATGGGAAGGCTGATTTGATGACAAATAGCTCTAAAGTTAAAGTTACTCCAGCTTTCAACTCTATGGTCCCGATAACTTTTACTTATACAGTCTCAGATGGAAGAAAATTTAAAGCTAGTGCTAAAGTACTGGTTCACATAAGAGATTCCCATTCTGTATCTATGTCTGCTGAACCCAATTTATCAATTGACCCGGTTCGCACCAAAGTAGATATTTTCATTGATGAATGATGGTGACTAGTGAATTTTTATATAGGTTTTTTTGTAAGAAAAGGTTACTGATTTATGCGGATAATTGAATCTAAGGAACTCTTTTTGCAAAATCAGACTCGGGGTGATTCAGATTGCTCGCCTAATAATAATAAATTGGAAATTAAGACAGCGGCTCTAATTACTTTGGTTCTTTGCGCTCTGGCATGGAACACTAGTCAATTGGAATTTATATTCGATTATTTAATGGCTTTGCTACCTTTAACGATGTTGCTATTTGGCTCATCCACTCGAAGCTATACCAAAATGACGACTTTGTTGGGAATGGGATTAGTTTGCATAATAACTGCTACTGTCAATTTCACTATGGCTTTTTTGATTAGCTGCCTATTGTCTGGATTTTTTAATCTGCAAAATGTAGGTATTAATAATTTTCGCAGCCTTATTACAGGTTCTATTTTAAGTGTGGTAACCGGTTTCCTACTAATTGGTATGGCAAATTTTAGTTTACTGCTTTTTCAATCTCATGATCAGTTACAACTTATTATAGCGCTGATAATTTTAACCCCTGTATCTCTTTTAGGTAGATTCAATTGGAGTAGAATAATAATTAATTCAAAAGGTTATCAAATATTAGATGCAAGTAAATTGAATTTGCCTTATCAAGATTTATATCATCGATACAGTCTTATTACAGGACGCTTATTAGAGCAAAAAGATAGATTTTCTTCTGAATTTAAAGAACTTACATTTCTAATAAATTCTACTGAGAAATTAATATTTCACGGTAATAAAATTTTTGATCTACGCTTACCACTTCGTATGCAGCAACTAAAGAAAAAGTATGATCAATTGCAGACCGATGGTTTTGAAACGGATGTATCTCGAAGTAGGATCAATCATTTGACGGAGATAGAGATACAGATTAAATATGTTGATGAGACTATTTCTTTTGAAAATAGATTATTTGATCAGATTGAAACTAATTTACTGATATTTGAACGTGTAGAGTTATCTCTCTTACGCTCTGAGTCGGTGAAAGTAAGCCTATCAAGTTTGGAGTTGACTAGGGCTAGTTGCGAGATTCAGCAGTCTTTGGATGCATTACGAGATAATGCAGAAGGGCTAATTGACCTAGGCCATTAAGATTGGTTCAAATTTTTCTTACAAAATTTCATATTAACTCCCAATAAATATTGTCGATACCTTTACAGGTTTAGCTACAATAACCTTAAGCCTGGGAATGGCAGATGACTTCTGTATATGAAAATAAATTCGATGTAATTTTTCGTAAATTACAGGACGAGAAAGCCCAACTGAAGAAGGATTTTGATTCCGCTTATTCGAAGGATGACTTTCGAACAAGTATGAGAATTATGGAAGAAATCCAGGAAGTAATGAATAAGCTCAGTGCCCTTGAGTCCGTTGAAAAACCTTTCAAGGAAGTAGCACAAATTTCCGCTCGAGTCGAGGATTTGAAATTGGAAATTGAAATTCATCTTGAAGAATTGGGTAAGCAAATCAAATCCATGGACGAGTTACAAAGTTTAATAGATGGCGAATTAGAAACGCCAATGAAAACTTTAAGGGAGCTTTTTTCCAAGGAAGCCGACCGTAATTTTACATTTAGTTTTAATAAATTTAGTGATGATGAATTAATGACATTAATTCACTATCGCAAAAGTAACTTCCCCTCGCGATTAAGTGCATATGAAGATTATTGGGCACAAATACTAAAATCTGAAATGGCTCAGCAATTAGGAAGTCTTCAGCTACAAAATGATACGGTATCTGAAGGGGATTTTGATCTGGATGCCCCATTGAAGGTAGAAACTGGAAAACCTCTAACTTCAAATTGTTATTTGGATAGTGATGAAGAATCCGGTGAGGAAGAACTTCAAATTTCTAAAGGATCA
>CAZYUV010000302.1:0-3752 GCA_964650625.1 uncultured bacterium | reverse complement strand
CGTAGTCAGACTTTTTTCTAACTTCGTAATAAACGTCCCCTTTCTCTGTGGAGTAGGCATAGCCTTTTTCAATGAGAGTTTGTATATATTTAATGATTTCTGGAATGTAGTCGCTAACTTTTGGCTGGCTGCTAGCAGGTTGAACACCTACTGCTGCTAAATCATCATCACAAGCCTTGATCATTTCGTTTGAAAGTTCAAGTGGACTAATTCCGCGTTCTTGCGCACGTTCGATAATCTTGTCATCTACGTCAGTGTAATTTCGTACGTAGTTGACTTCGTAATTTCGATATCGCAAATACCTTACTATAGTATCGTACAGTATAGCTTGCATTGCATGACCGAGATGACAAAGGTCGTAAACCGTTACTCCACAAGCATAGATAGAAACTTGGCCCTCATTAATAGGTCGGAAAACTTCCTTTCTATTCGATAGAGTATTAGTTATTCTTATTTCTGGAGTCGCGGACATCATGTCCCCCAAAAGATTTTCGCTATTACGTACTACGTTACTTCGAACGATCAGTATTCATGAATGTCTTCGATGATTTTATAACCTAGCTCAGTCAATTGACTTCGCACATCGTACCAGGCGATTTGCTCACAGCTGGCGTCAGAGAAGCCCTCATAGCGCACACCTTTACTGAGAATTTCGATACCAATCTGATAACCTCCGACTGAATCCTTAACCCAGCATTTACTGGAGCACAATTTTCCTTCCTCATCTTTAACTTGAAAGCGTTTTAGTGACATGCTCCAATCCTTCCATTTTTCTATCAATCGATCGCTTCGCGAAGTTTATCCTATAATGATTCTAAAAAAAACAATTTTCTAAATATTAGGTAGGAAATACTTACTTGAATGGGAGTAGATTTCGTTGAAAAATCTCTTCTGTGTTATCCACAAAGATTACTTTAGATAGTATCTCTGGATTCAAATAACCATCATTTTTTAATTGACCCAACAAATGCTCGTAAGTACTTCTCCATGCAATTAGTGGCATTTCGGATTCGCGTACTTTCCATAAAGTTAATAGCATTAATATCTCATTTAATGTGCCTATGCTCCCGGGTAAAGCGATAGCTACATCGCATCTTATGAGCATAATTTTAAGTCGTTCAATGCTATTTTCTGCTTCTATTTTATGAGTAAGCCATGGGTTCTCACCTGATCTGAAACTGAAAGTTTTGGAAGTAACCCCTCTGACGACACCCCCTGCAGACCGCGCGCCTCTACTAACTGCTCCCATTAGGCCAAAGTATCCTCCATTCCAGACTTCATGACCTGATATTGCCAGTTTTTTACCTAGATTAATGCCTTCTTGGTATATTGGTTCCCAGGTTTCAGTAGCGCTAGCGCCGAAAACTATGACTTTAGACATATGGATTCTCCTCTATGAAATGGACTCACTGTGCTTTGGAAACTAGAAAGTTCGATCAAACTCTACAATTTTATGTAGATTTCTGCCAGATGCATGTGCTTAAGCATCGTGTTGATGAAGGAAGAAAAGTTATCTGGTTAAGTTGTGTTGCTTCAACTGGTCCGGTCTTAGTTCTGATTGAATCTAAGGAGCTTGATTGTCCTAATGTAGGGAACGAAAGCATGTTGAGACACTTTGGTTTTGAGCTCAATTCGCGTGAAGAAGTAGATCTCGTTTACGAAAAGTTGTTGGATAGAGGTATTCCTGCCACGAAGCCCATATATGTAGACTTTAACACAGGGTATGTCTGCATGACGCAAGATCCCGAAAAACGTTGGGTTGAATTTAGTTACGGGCAAGATATGCCGTAAAAAAATAGATTCAAGTTAGAATTTTTAGTTAGGATACACTTAGAACAAAATCAGCTATTTGATAGAGCTCATCAGCACTAATAGGTTTGTTGCGAACGTGTAAATTCTTGAATATTTTGACTGAGTCGCGAAACTCTGGTGTTAAATCTACATAAGAAACGCCACTAATGAATATAAGGGTGGCTTCAGTGAGCCAATCTAATTCATCAGCTAGTTCACATAGTAAGCCATAGCCGGTACCGTCAGGCAGATTATAATCTACAATTAGAAGATCAAATGATTCTTTTTTGAGAGTTTTTCGAGCAATACTAATTGATTCGGCGGTTGAAACTTCTGCAGCATATCGCATCTCTATTAACTGTTTCAGCGAATGAGCCACTACTTCTTCATCTTCTATTATTAATACTGACATTTGCTATCTTTCATTCTGTTTATCGGCAGTTAAATTATAGTTATTGCATAGACTTATATTCAATAATACGAATAAAAATAGAATTAGAAAATACCACCAGGGAATATCATTAAGTAGGGTAAAAGGATAAGTAGGATACTTTTGCTTAAGATATCGGGCTAATTTTTCCGACATAGCATGCATTGTTACAATATTTGGATCTAAATGGGATAAGAGTTTGGATTTTCCGTTGAGAAAGTTTTCTATTTCCAAGTTCGTACAAGACGCCAAATATTCATCGATTCCCTCCGGAAATGACCAATGAATCCATTTTTTTGGAACGGGATAGTTAAACAGATATTCTTCTAAAATAGACTTTTGAATTAGCGCTATTTGATATTTTTGACATGATTTAAGGTTGGGGTTATCACGACACTTTAATGTTTTTCGCATTCTTTTTCTAATGCTTATTAGTTCTTTTAGAGATCTATCGAGATGATTAACCTTCCATGCTGTCATACTCAGAATTCGATCATAATATAATCGTTCAGGCATAGCACTTGACCACAAATTAGAACTTTGTTGGTTAATCCAAATGATCATTGACAAGCATATAGCTCTGAGATAGTTTGCCGGCATGCATAACCTCAAAATTATAATTATATTTTTTATGTCAATAGCGCTCGCCAGTTCATCATCTCCTCGTTATTACGTTTGGCACTGGCACCTTAAACATGAGCTAGATAATCGTAGTCAGGCAGAATTATCTAAGATACCAATCCATGGCTTATTTTACCGAGTTGGACATTTTTCGGCTGCTGGTGGACACCCTAGTGTAAGGCGTCTAAAAAAGAGTTTTCGATTTCCTCGTCAATTCAAAAGCCTCAAGAGCTTCAAAGAAATTCATTTAGTCTATACTTTTGCTAATAGTCCTGCGGATTCGTTTGTCAAGAATCAATTAAACCTGATTCCGGACGAGATAATTCCTTGGATTGTGGAGGTAATTAAAGAAGATTTTGTTTTATTTAAGGGGCTAAATGAAAAAGTTCAAGGAGTACAAATTGATCTCGAGGGCAAGCATATAAATTTTGAAATTTTTGAACGGCTTATGTCGGCTCTGAACTCAGAGTTACCTGGAGTATTATTGAGTATTACTCCGATGTCTTCTTGGCACAAGAAGAAGGGAATTAAAAAAGTCTTGGATCACGTGGATTTTGTTGTACCAATGCTTTACGACTATAAACGAAGTAATTTTTCTAATCAACCATTGAAAGTTAGCGATTGGGAATGGTTGCCAGAGGTGTCTACTAAATGGGAAAAATTGGGTAAGCCTGTAATTTTTGGTGTTCCTACCTACAGTTACTGTATAGTTTACGATGAAAATAGTCGCCTTAAAATTCCATGGGCTTTGGTAAGTCCCGATACCGCCAGTGAGAATCGTTTTCTGGGGAAACCTAATTTAATATTTAATAAAAGTCGTAAATCGGGATTATTCAGTCGAGATCGCGTTATTGAGTATGAGGTTCCTGCGCGTTGGCAGTTTTCTAATCGAACTTTTCGTAAAGGTTCA
>CAZYUV010000301.1:0-3800 GCA_964650625.1 uncultured bacterium | reverse complement strand
AAGAAAATCCAGTTCACCAAGAGTTCTTGAGACGGGTTTTGATTCAAAAATTTGTAAGCCCCTGCGATAATCGATGTTTTGTTTTTGCAACCAGTTCTCAAAAACCGATTCTGCAAGTATACCTAAGCGAAATCCACAGTGCTTAAATAATTCTTGGGCTTCATGGTCCATACGAATAAATTCAGCCCATTGTATAGATAAATCTCTTTCGTGATCATCATGTTTCCAAGTATGTGGGTCTAAAAGTGTTAAGCCATAACTCCGACACAAAAGACCAGGTTTATGAATTAAGCTGGCTCCTAAAAAATGCAGGATTTCAGAGAATGTTTGCATAGGTATACATTAATTTGATCTTGAGCTAAGCCTTGTAAGTCTATCACTAGTAGCGCTTGAGGGCTTCAATTTGAAAAACTAACATATTTCTATGAAGTTTCTTATTTTTCTTCTAAGTCTGCATTATATCTGGGGTGCTCACGATGATTTTCGATTGCATAGAACTAAACAAGAGATCCCGCATGCTCTAAAGCTTCATTATGAAAATCTTTCGTCTGTTATAGAATCTAGTCCTAATTACAGATGGAGGCATCTAAAGAGAACATTTAATTACAACGATTATCGTTCACATAAATATTTACATAAAAGGTACTTACCGTTTCATCATGCTAACGCGTATTACAAAGGGTTCCGATCTTCATCAAAGGACTTGAACAAATTACGTCCTCATCCCCCCTATTTGCGAACTTTGAAAATTATAGTCCCTTATTGCGATGACTTTTGTCAAAAGAGGAAATCTAGCAGCCCCTTCCTATTTAATGGCTTTCAAAAACGTTAATAATCTTGCTTGAGTAGCTTAGAATAAATTTCTACATCTTCGAATTTACCGTTTACAAAAGCTACCTCTTTCATATGACCAGCTTTCTCGAAACCTTGGGAAATATGTAGATTAACACTAGTCTGATTCTTACTAAAAATGCGAGCAATGATGTTGTGGTATTGATTTTCCTGACAAAACTGCACCAGATGCCTTAAAAGCATAGAGCCTAAGCCTTGACCCTGTGACTGCTGAAGTACATACACTGCGTCTTCCACGGTAAAATTATAAGCTTCTTTAAATGAATAGCGAAATAGACAAGCGTAAGCTAGAACCCGTTTTTCTTTTTCGTATACCCATATTGGATAGCGATCTGAAAACTGTTGAAACCATCGTATTCGGTCTGTTGGACTACGCTTGCTAGTATCACATGTGGAGTAAGAGGAGACGATCGATTGATTGTATATAGTTCTCAACTGAGGTAAGTCTTTAATTGTTCCTCGACGAATCATTTTGTGGAGTCGTCTACCAATTGGAGATCATTTAAAACCGTCTTGGGCTGTTCTAGTGTACGTTTCAATAAATAGTTTGGAGGTAGATGCTGAATTATTTCCCAGCCTTGAGCACCCATCTGCGCCAATAATTGGAATAAGGGAGCGTCTAATCCCTGATCATCCTTGATACCACTAAAAACTCTGTAAGTATTACTGGGTTTATCAGGGGCCATAAATGTGAGATATAGGCCACCCATAGTACCTTTTATCATTTGAATCTGTGCAAACTCCCATCGGAGTATTTTTTCGGATGCATCTACCATGTTTACCATTTTATGTCACCTGGTTTTGAAACGAAAGAAGTTCTAAAAATTAAGCTCAGATCTTCTCAGCTATTAATGTTTTACTGCGATAAATAAATTGCTTATCACACAGCGCAAAGTACAACAAAAATCGGTACAATCTGATTTGCTAGCATTTTCAAACGCGCTGATGTGCTTGACTTGAATTTACAAAAAATTGAAGGGAGTCCAAATGTCCAATAACAAATTAGCAATTCTGGGCGGTGGGAACATTGGTATTGCTATTGCCAAGGGTTTGGTTAAAGCTCAGTTTAAAGATCCTTCTCAAATAATAATTACTCGCCGAAGAACTGAATCAATGGATTCTCTAAAGGAAGATGGGTTTCTGATTAGTTCTGATAATGAGAGGGCTGTGACTGAAAGCCAAATAGTAATTCTTGCTGTTCGACCACTTCAAATACCCCAATTGATAAAAGAAATAAAACCGTTCCTCAATGCAGATATTCATGTGCTAATGTCGGTTGCTTCGGGGGTCTCAATCTCGGAGATACAGGATTTAGTTGGATTCAAGATAAGTGTCGTAAGAGTTATGCCTAATACAGCTACAGAAGTATGTGAGTCCATGACTTGTATTGCTGTAGATCAGGATGACCCTAGGTCTGCAAAATCTGTTATACAGGCCACAGAAATTTTCGACTGTGTGGGAAAAACTATTTTGATTCCAGAGGATCAGGTTACTCCAGCAACGGCATTATGTGCTTGTGGAACAGCTTTTTTCTTAAGAGCTATTCGAGCAGCATCTCAGGGAGGAATACAGATTGGATTTCACTCGGATGAGGCATTAAAAATGGCTGCTCAGACAGCAAAGGGGGCGGCTGAATTACTATTGAAAACAGGTTCGCATCCAGAAGATCAAATTGATAAAGTTACAACTCCTAGGGGTTGTACAATCGCCGGATTAAATGAGATGGAGCATAAAGGATTCAGTTCAGCTTTAATTCAAGGATTTGTTAAATCCGCTAATATTGCGGGAAATTTATATCAGGACGATGAAAAATGAAATCTAAAAAAGTGCTCATTCTGGGTGCTCACCCCCAGTCAGATTCTCTTAGCGAATATTTGTTAAACCATTATGCAGCTCATTGCCTTGCGTCGGGACATGATATAAAAGTGGTTAAACTAAGTGAATTGGAATTTGAGTATAATTTAACTGCAGATAATCGCGAAAACCCTGGAGAGGTCATTCAGGAGCAGCAAAACCTTGTTTTATGGTGCGAACATTTAGTCTTATTTACACCTTTGTGGTGGATGGGTTTTCCCGCTCAAATGAAAGCATGGGTTGATCGTGTGTTGTTGAATGGTTTTGCGTTTGAATATCGCAAGGGACTTCCAGTAGGACTCTTAAAGGGTCGCAGTATGCGTGTAATTTATACTCAAGCGCAGCCGCAATGGTACTGTTGGTTATTTAAAGGAGATAGTTTTTTCAAAATGATTAAGTCGGGTGTTTTCGGTTTTTGTGGATTTAATCCATTGAAACGCTTGGTAATTAGCAATGTACGCAAAATGAATGAATCTAAACTAAAGAAAATTAAGGTTCGACTTACTGCGCTAGCTTATCACGCAAATTAGTCAATAATATTGTGATTTGTTAGAATAGCTAATAATTGGATGATAACCATGAGCGAAGAGATTGAATTAATAACGGTTATGCAGGTTGGCACTGAGCTAGGCGTTAGTGCTAGTACAGTAGGAAAACTAATAAAACAGTACCCTCGTTGGGTTACTTCAACGAAGCAAGGTCGCAGTGTTTTGTACACTTATGATGCATTGAAGCGGTTAAAGCTAATCCGAAAAATGCAGGAGCAGAAAAAATCACCTCAACAAATTGAAAATGCACTTTCTAAGAAATTTGATCCACTTTCTCCTGAAATCCATGCAGAAGACAAACCTGAAACAAAAAATGTGAAGCGAAAGATCAAGTCAAAGTCCGCAGCCGGTCTCATAAAGCAAGTAGTCCAATTGAAAGCAACTGTACAAAAACTAGAGGCAAGAGTCTCTGAGCTTTCTAAAGAATTGACAGCGCTTAAAAAGTCTAAATCTGGTCTTGCCCAAATCGAAAAATTTGAATCTGAATTGAAACGTATAAATAAGATTTTAGAAGGATGAGTGCCCCAGCCATAAGCATCGCTATTC
>CAZYUV010000300.1:0-3808 GCA_964650625.1 uncultured bacterium | reverse complement strand
TGGAAAAACATGGAATACAGGTATAAGTCACCCATACCTACAGTGGATATAATTGTTTACGACCCGAATAAAAACAAAATAGTACTCATAGAGCGTAAGTTTGAGCCACTTGGATGGGCGCTACCTGGTGGCTTCGTAGACTATGGTGAAAGCTTAGAAAATGCAGCCATGCGAGAGTGCAAAGAAGAAACTAGTTTAGACGTGGAATTAGTATGCCAATTTCAAACATATTCAAACCCCAAAAGAGATACCCGAAAACATACAATATCTACAGTATTTGTAGCTCAGATGAAAGGGGGGACTCTTAAAGCTCAAGACGATGCGGTAGATGCTGACTGGCTCCACCTAGACCACCTTCCTAACCTAGTTTTTGATCACAGTCTAATCATTGAAGATTTCAAAAAAAATTTTCTATCGGAAACAGCCTACTTCCTTCAATCTAGAAATTTGGCGAACAAGGCATAAATCAGTGTAGATATTATTCAGTCAACTCCATTTCCAATCTCGAAGCAACTGCTTGCGGACTCATTTTGCGCCAATAAAAATCATTACTTTCTAAAGCTATCTTAGCGAGTTCGACCAAAGGCTTTTGACACAGTTCAACCAACTTATCAACCAAAGAATCCTTCGTAATACCAGTATGAATAATAGGAAAACCATCTCTATCTTCCTGGCCACCGCACTGATTCACCAAACTAGATTCCGAAATGTTTTGAATCGAAGCTAGCACAATATTCCCATAAGCTAGTGCTTCGGTAGAACTAATCCCGTATCC
This sequence comes from uncultured bacterium, assembly GCA_964650625.1. Lineage (GTDB taxonomy): Bacteria > Muiribacteriota > UBA6191 > UBA6191 > UBA6191 > JAYZAC01. The sequence goes on along the minus strand of CAZYUV010000300.1, from coordinate 3,033 downwards.
ACCTATATCAAGATGAAACTGATCTATGTATATGTGCGATTCCTCTTTCATCTTGATTACTTCTGAATTGGAAACTGGAGGGTCAATCTCTTTATAAACTAAATCAATATTCAATTGACCTTGCAATCTCTCGTAAAGCTCTCTAATAGCAACCCTTATCTGTTGGGTACCCTTAGTACTATGGTTTGAAGGAGCATGAAAGATTTGCAAACTTTTACCCGCAAATTTATCTAGTATTTTTTGACGCGACTGCTCAATTGACCAGTTAGAGGAATAAGTCACAAAAGGGACCGAGTAAAATTCATCTCCAGGAGAAAACCTAAAAAGGTCTGCACCTAGAAAGACTTTATCGAAATACTGTGGATTGATTTGATTAAAGCGTCTGTATTCAAGTCTATAATCCATTCCACAATGCCATATAAAGAGCTTTCTATTGCTTTGCTCCAACTTCCATTCAAGTAGGTGAAAACCTAATATTTGTTGAAGCAACTGCATTGTCCGCATTCGTACTGGGTTTTCTAACAGGCTCATTTCTTCAGCAAAGATTATGTATTTGCATTCCTTCAACCAACTCAAAGCCTTATCCAATGCATTAGAGTCTACCCGCATTCCTTTATCGTAGTCTAGGCCATCAGTTAGGTCGATGTCGTGGGGTTGGCAGTATGAATACTTATGCGGTTTTATACATATAATTTTTGCCTCCAGTCCACTACTAAAGCAATTTAGAGCGTTAGACCAATAAGTCATCGTATTGCCATAATCTGTTAGAGCGACGAAAGCTACTTTAATTTTTGAGACTTGCTTTGACATGGTATAAACTTTAACTCTTAGATATTAATCTTATCAAGATCAAAAAGGCGGCTAAACTGATAAAAAATTCTAATCCATTGTATGAAGAGTTAAAAATCTTATACAAACAATTAGACAATGACATGAAGACCCAGTTTGAACGGCATGTCAGCATCGGTGATCTAATTATCGATCGATGGGAAAGAGCAAAAACATACGGATTCGGAGAAGGCACTTCCTGCTATGATAATGTTCTAATCATCGGAGAAGTTAAGGTTGGGAAAAACTGTTGGATTGGACCCAACGTAATTCTTGATGGATCCGGTGGACTAACCATTGGAGACAACTGCTCCATAAGTGCTGGGGCGCAAATTTATACCCATGATTCCGTCCAGTGGGCTACAAGTATGGGCGAAACTGAAATTTGTAGAAAACCTACAATCATAGGTAATGGTGTTTATGTGGGCCCACAAAGTATCGTAACTATGGGCATAACGGTCGGAGATCAATGCGTAATCGGAGCAATGAGCCTAGTCATGGAAAGTTTAGCTCCGCGCGCAAAGGCTTATGGTATTCCTGCAATCACTAAAAACCACAACGAAAGCTCTTAAGAAGCACTATCTTAATTCTTTCAATGCTTCTTTTATGGCACTAACCACAGTATCTACCGGCAGTCCAGAATAACAAGGCAAAGTTATTGTTGAATTTTGAAGCCTCCAAGAAACTGGCTGAGGTTTGTTGTACTTCTTTCTATTAAATTTGGTTCCACTTAGACTGTAAGTACCCAAAGTTGCTTCCACATCCAAAAGCCTAAGCTGATTAATCAAATCATCTCGGTCAACCATTTCTGGTACTTGAAAGACAAGGGATTGTGCACTGAAGCGTATACCATGACCCACACTTTGAGATTTAAATCCTAAATCTCCTAGAATATTTGTTAGCTGATTCCAAATAAGCAATCTTTCTTCTACCACTTCATCCAGCATAGCCAGTTGCTTCCATCCCATAAGTGCTTGCAGCTCAGACATCCTAAAATTTTGACCACTCTCAGAAAACTCAAACTTATCGTCCAACTTAAGAGATCCATGGCTCAAATATTGATCAATTTGAATAGCATATTTATCGGACTTAGCCGTAATAGCACCACCCTCACCAGTTGTTAAAAGCTTTCTAGGATGAAAACTGAAACAAGTCAAATCTGCAATCGAACCGCAAGCTCGACTACCAATTCTAGCTCCAATGGCACAAGCAGCATCCTCGATTAGAGGAATATCTTTGCTTCGACAAAATTCAACCACTTGAGAAAGATTTGTTAAATTGCCAAATACATCGACAAAGATGACGGCTTTTATTCTCGAATTCCAACTCCTTCTTAATTCATTGATATCCATATTAAAATTATCAGCACAAACATCGATGAAAACTGGCCTAGCTCCCACTTCTTCAATCACATTCGAAGATGCTGGAAAGGAAAAATCTGATACAGCTACCTCGTCACCAGGCCCAATTCCTAATATTTTTAGGCACGAATATAAGGCCGTCGTAGCCGAAGTCGTTAACGCGCAGTGCGCTGCACCTGTATAAATCTCCAAATCTTCGCGAAATTTTTGACAATGAGCTCCACGGGTCAACCAACCCGACTCAATAATTTGACGAGCTTCTGACTCAATCATGTCATAATTCAAAAATGGCCGAATTAAACGTATCAAATCAATTACCCCCAAACTCTTTACACCAGGTTTCAAAAGACAGTAGTGACCAGATTAGAAGACGAAGATTCTCGCCATTCATATGTTTCGAAATAGTATCCTCTATAAAAGATCTCCTAATGTATTCAACCAATGTAGCGTCCTTATCTAGTAGTACCGATCTAACATACTCCAAATTCTCCCCACGATACCAACTTGCGTCGGGAGAAGAAAAACCCTGTTTTTTACGACTCAAAACTTCCTCCGGCAAAACTTTCTTCAGAGCTTTTCTCAAAACATTTTTGCCATCATTACAATCCATATAAAACTTAGAAGATTTTCTAGAAACATTTTCATCTATACGCTTAATTGAAGCAAAGTTTTTAATCTTGTATTCAATAGGAATTGTAATTGCAAAATCGACCAAATCATTATCTAAAAATGGAAATCTCTCCTCAAGAGAGTGCGCCATAGACAATCTATCCCCAACCAATAAAAGACTATGTAAAAATGTTTTTGCTTCAAAATAAAGCGAATTAGATACGTGATCCTCTGC
>CAZYUV010000299.1:0-3892 GCA_964650625.1 uncultured bacterium | reverse complement strand
TAACTGCCAACAACAACACCAGTCTCCAGCAGGCTTACGATATTATGCTCGAAAAAAAAATCGGCAATATTGTTCTGGTGGATGATGACAACAAAGTTAACGGAATGTACACCTTCAAAGATGTTGAAAATGTAATTCATAATCTAAACAAGGACTTCACTACTGATCCCGAAGGTCGTTTGAGAGTTGGTGCTGCGGTAGGCGTCAATGATATGCAACGAGTACAGGCCCTAGTCGACGAGAAGGTCGATGTAATTGTTTTAGATAGCGCTCACGGCGATAGTATTGGAGTAGTTGAGGCGGTAGAGCGTTACAAAAAGGAGTTTCCTCAGTTGCAGCTGATTGCCGGTAATATCTCTACAGCTGAGGCCGCTGAACGTCTTATTAAAGCTGGCGCCGATGCAGTCAAAGTAGGCCAAGGACCGGGTCAGATATGCTCTACTCGGATAGTTTCTGGGATAGGTGTGATGCAACCCGATGCAGTTTATCGAGCAGCCTCTGCAGCCAATCGACATGGAGTCCCTGTGATTGCTGATGGAGGCATTCGATATAGCGGCGATATTCCAATTGCGCTAGCAGCAGGTGCTTCTACCGTGATGATGGGCCAAGCACTGGCAGGATGCAAAGAAAGCCCTGGAGAATTACTTCATGAAGACGGCAAACTTTTCAAAATATATCGTGGTATGGCCTCTGTAGAAGCAATGTCAGTTAAAGGTGGTTCTGACCGTTATCAAAAAGAAGCTAAAGATCTCAAAAAATTAGTCCCCGAGGGTATTACCAAAAAACTACCGTATAAAGGAAGTCTCGGAGATCAGATATTCATGTTAGCTGAGGGCGCCAAAACAGGTTTCGGATATTGTGGCGCTCGGGATATGGCAAGCTTCAAAGAACGTGCACAACTTCACAGAATTACCGCGGGTGGCGTTCGTGAATCACATCCTGACTCAAGAGGAATGGTTCATACTCCTCCCAATTATTCGAGGCCATAAAGGAGTCACAAATGCAGAATGTACAAGTTGTTGTAGGCGTCCAGTGGGGCGACGAGGGTAAAGCCAAGATTGTTGATTATATGGCCCGCGAGCACGATATTGTAGTGCGATTTAATGGTGGCGCAAACGCTGGGCATACTGCCGAAGGAGAAATCAATGGTAAAACATTGAAGTTTGTTTTTCATCTAATGCCTGCCGGAGCATTATATTCAGAAAAACTATGTGTGATTGGTAATGGCGTGGTATTGGATCCAGCACAATTAATGAATGAAATCAGGGAACTTGAAAGTCACGATGTCTCGATTCGAGAGCGTTTATATCTTTCAGGTGCATTGCACTTGGTATTTGATTTTCACAAAGCAATGGATCGTAAACGAGAGCAAAATAGGGGGTCAAAGGGACTAGGTACTACTTTCAGGGGTATAGGACCATGCTATAGAGACAAAGCAGGTCGCTCTGGCATCCGTTTGATCGAAGCCTTAGATCTTGATTGGCTGAAAAGCAGATTAGAAGGAATACGCGCCGAGTATAGCAGTCTATTAAGTGATGAAGAATTTGGTGACATTATAAAAATGGCCAAAGAGTCCCATAAGTTTGCTAAGGAATTTGAAAATCGAATCGTTGATACGGGTATTTTCCTTGGCGATAAGATTGCAGAGGGTCAAAGAGTTTTACTAGAAGGAGCTCAAGCCACATTCTTAGACCTTGATCATGGCACTTATCCTTACGTGAGTTCTAGTAATGCCAGTGCTGGAGGTGCATGCACTGGTAGTGGACTGGGTCCTCGCTACATAAGTTCTGTGCTTGGGGTCGTAAAAGCCTATTGTACAAGAGTAGGGTCGGGTGCTTTTCCTTCAGAAATACTTCCAGAGTCGCAAGATCGAGCAGATCTTGTGGATGTTAACGGTGAAACTAGAAATGCAGGCGAATATTTAAGAGAAATAGGCAATGAATTTGGAGCCACAACAGGCCGTCCCCGACGAACTGGTTGGCTCGATTTAGTAATGCTAAAAAAAGCAATTAGAGTGAATAGTTTGAGTGGTCTAGCGCTCACCAAACTTGATGTACTCGATGGTATCGAGCAGATTCCAGTGTGTGTCGCTTATGAATACAAAGGGAAACGTATTGAAGAAGTACCTATGGATGCCCGTCATCTCATAGATTTGAAACCTATTTACGAGTACTTACCAGGTTGGCCCGGTACAGTTCAAGGTTGTACAGGCTTTGAAACTCTACCATATGAAGCTCGTGCGTATATTGAGGCTGTCGAGAAACGTGTGGGGGTAAAAGTTCATTTAATTTCAACGGGACCCAATCGTTCCAGTACTTTAGAGACAAATACTTAATCGGTTCAGCGATGAAAAAAAGCATCCTTCTCTGGGGTATTATAGTGACTTTTTATTTTGGCGGATGCGCACTTAAAGAGTCGGATGTTAAAAATAATAATCATGAATCGATTAACAACGCTATCGTTCAGAAACGCGAACTAAGTCTTTTGGTTGAAACCACCGGCCAGGTCATGCCTAATCGTGAAGTAGAAATCAAATGCAAAGCCAGCGGTGAGATCACTAAACTGATGGTAGATGTAAGCGATACAGTTTCGATAGGCGATTTACTTCTGCAACTGGACCCCGAGAAAGAGGAGCGTCTTGTTCAACAAAATGAAGTCAATCTAGCCATCTCTAAAGCTCGGCTCAGAAAGGCTCAATTCGAACTTAATATAGCCATCGAAGGTCTTAAAAACGAAACCAAAAGAGCACAATCAGCTCTTAAATCAATCCAAGTGAAAACTGTCGAAGCAAAAGCACGCCTGAGGCGTCAAATTCAACTGAATCAGCAAAAATTGTCACCACCCGAAGAACTCGAGCGAGCACGAAGTTCAAGTGCAAAAGCAGAGGCCGATCTAATAATGGCTGAGGCTAGAATATCCGATTTGAGGATTCGAGAACATCAGATCAATGTCAAAAGAGAAGATGTTCGCATAGCGGAGGCCCAAGTTAAGGCTAACGAACTGTCACTTTCAAATGCTTCCGAAAGACTTAGAGATACTACTGTATTGGCTCCTATTAATGGAGTTGTTGCTGAAAGACTTGTTCAGCCTGGTCAGATTATTGCCTCTGGAATAAATAACGTGAGTGGGGGTACACGAGTACTCTCATTGGTTGACCTTTCCAAAGTATTTGTACGAGCCCAAGTTGATGAAAGCGACATCGCTAAGATCAAAAAAGGTCAATCTGCTAGTATTTCATTGGACGCCCATCCTAGCAAACAATTCGAAGGTATCGTTCGCAGAGTAGCGATAAAAGGAAAAGTTGAGTCTAATGTAGTTAGTTTCGAAGTTCGGATTGAGGTAATCAGTAAAAATAAACTACTGCTGAAACCTCAAATGACAGCGAATATTGAAATTTTAGCTCTTGAAAAAGAGAATGTTTTAACTCTACCAGTGCAAGCTGTTCGAAGAAAACGGCGACAAAACTTTGTTCTGATTCAATCTGATAAGCAAGATTCTGAACTTAGAAACATAAAAATCGGTGCCAGCAACGGAAGATTGGTAGAGGTACTCAAGGGTCTTAAAGAAGGCGAAAAAGTTATTCTACCTGAAATTGGAAGCCAAAGTCGTTGGTCAGGTAAAAGCAAATCTAGTAATTCCAAAAATAAGGCACTTAGTGACAAAAAGGGTATCCGAGCCATGGGCCGGAGATCATCTCAATGATAAAAACTTCAGGACTGCAAAAAACCTATTGGCTAGGTCACAATGCGGTCAAAGCATTGGGAGGAATTGATCTCGAAGTAAAAGCTGGAGAAATGCTAGCAATTACGGGAGCCTCAGGAAGTGGCAAGTCAACGCTTATGCATATCCTTGGCTGTCTCGACTCTCCTGATGAAGGCCAATACCTACTTGA
>CAZYUV010000298.1:0-3913 GCA_964650625.1 uncultured bacterium | reverse complement strand
AAGATAAGGCCTTGGACATAAGTCGTATCGCTGCAGAAGTGGCGCGTCGAGCCGCAGATAAAATGAGTACTGTTAACAGACCTCGTTTTGTAGCAGGTTCAATTGGCCCAACCACTAAAGCGATTTCTGTAACCGGTGGAATTACCTACAAGGAATTGATACATTCCTATCAGGTGCAGATCAAAGGCCTACTGCTAGGTGGAATTGATGTAATTTTAATTGAAACCACTCAAGATACGATAAATCTTAGGGCAGCACTTGAGGGCGCACATCTGGCTATGCTTGAGACAGGAATTTTTAGACCAGGTATGATCTCTGTAACGATTGAGCCAATGGGAACGATGTTGGCAGGACAGTCTATAGAGGCCGTACTAACTTCTATGAGTCATCTTTCATTGATTGGTTTTGGAATGAATTGCTCTACAGGACCTCAATTTATGACTTCTCATGTAAGAGCTTTGAGTGAAATATCACCTTTCCCCGTATTTTGTATGCCTAACGCGGGTTTACCAAATGAAGACGGGGAATACGACGAATCCCCAGAGGATATGGGAGTTGTTCTTAAACAATTTGCTGATCAGGGATGGCTCAATGTTGCTGGTGGTTGCTGTGGAACGAATCCTGATTATATCGCTCATTTTAATGAAATTAGATCGTCTTTTAATCCTCGTGAATTAAAACATAGGCGTGGCAGCTATGTTAGCGGGATTGAATTTTTGGAGATTGATGAAGACTCTCGTCCAATTCTCGTTGGTGAAAGAACTAATATTATTGGTTCTCGTAAATTCAAGAAGTTGATTATTGGCAATAAATGGGAAGAGGCTGCAGAAATAGGTCGTAAACAGATAAAAGGTGGCGCTCAAGTATTGGATGTATGTCTTGCTAATCCTGATCGCGACGAGAAGCAGGATATGCTGGATTTTTTACCTGAAGTGGTTAAAAAGGTTAAAGCACCCATTATGATTGATTCTACCGAGGATGATATCTTCGAGATGGCTGTTCAGATGTTGCCCGGTAAATGTATTCTCAATTCGATTAACCTCGAGGAAGGTGAGGGACGCTTTGAAGAGGTAAGTAGAATTGTACGGCGTCACGGTGGTTCAGTGGTTGTTGGTTGTATCGATGAAGACCCTGAACAAGGTATGGCAGTCTCTCGAGAGCGCAAGATTGAAATTGCCCGTCGTTCTTTTAATCTGCTTACTGGAAAGTATGGTTTACGGCCTGAAGATATCATTTTTGATCCACTAGTTTTTCCCTGCGGTGCGGGGGATGAGGCCTATTTAACTTCAGCAGCAGAGACTGTTGCTGGTATCGAGTTGATAAAAAAGGAATTTCCAGCCTGTAAGACAGTCTTGGGCATTTCTAATGTGAGTTTTGGCTTACCTACTGCTGGTCGTGAGATTCTAAATTCAGTCTTCTTATATCACTGCACTAGAGCAGGGTTAGATATGGCGATTGTAAATTCGCAGCGTATCGAACGTTACAGCACCATAGGTGATGAAGAAAGAAAACTTTGCGAAGATATGATTTACAATAACTCAGCACAGCAGATTGAGGAATTTGCGGCTTATTTTCGAGAGGTGAAACCGAAGGCAACTAAGGATGATCTGGCACATCTTAGTGTTGAAGAACGACTCAAGATTTTACTAGTTGAAGGTAGTAAAGAGGGTTTGATTGAGTACCTTGATGAAGCTTTGCAGAAGTATGCTCCTCTTGAGGTTATCAATATTCCTTTAATGCAAGGTATGGCTGAGGTGGGTCGTTTATTCAATGATAATGAGCTTATCGTAGCTGAGGTTTTGCAATCGGCTGGAGTGATGAAAGCAGCGGTAACCCATCTTGAGCAATTCATGGAAAAGACAGAAGATTCCAATAAGGCTAAAATGCTGCTTGCGACCGTAAAAGGAGATGTCCACGATATTGGTAAAAATCTAGTGGATATTATACTCAGCAATAACGGTTTCGAGGTAATTAACCTCGGGATTAAGATAACATCTGAAGAGCTTATTAGAGCCCACGAAAAACACAAACCTGACTTTATTGGTCTGAGCGGTTTACTCGTAAAGTCTGCTATGCAAATGGTCAACACTGCAGAAGACCTACGGAGTGCTGGAGTTGAATGCCCTATAATGGTAGGTGGAGCAGCCTTATCAAGATCCTTTACAGATAAGCGAATCAGTCCCAAGTACGCAGGACCTGTACTTTACTCGGTAGATGCAATGACTGGATTGGAGTTTGCGAATTCACTTGCTGATGATCAGAAACGTCCTAATTTTCTGGCAGAATACAAAGAAGAGTCAGCTCGCCGAGCTCAGCAGAAAGAGGTCCAGAAACCTAAAAAAGTAAGCAACAAAGTAAAGCTTGTAATTGATCACTCTGATACTAGAGAACAGCCTGGTAATTATGATCGACAGTTGATTGAGATTCCAGACCCTTCTGAGCTTTTCCAGTATATCAATGAACAATTTTTCTATACCCAGCATATGGGTTTCAAAGGCTCTATTAGATTGTCTTTCGAAAAAGGGGATGAGCGAGCGGTTAAACTTGTCAATCAGATCAATGAATTGAAACAGCAAGTTATTGATAATAGTTGGTTTGATTGCAAAGGTGTCTTTCAATTCTTTTCTGCAGCACATGAGGGCAACACTCTTAATCTTTACAACAAAGAAGGGAAAGTCATTAAACAAGTCCACTTTCCTCGACAATCAGATGGTGAAGAGCTATGTGCAGCTGAATTCGTAGGGCCTATCAATAAAAGTCCTCGCGACTCTATAGCAATGTTTGCAGTTACTTCAGGTAATCAGATTCGCGAATTGGCTCAGAAGTTTAAACAAGAAGGAGACTTCTTTAAATCTCACGCTATTCAGGCATTGGCAGTTGAAACGGCAGAGGGTTTTGCTGAGTATCTTCATAAGAAAATTCGCCAGCAATGGGGAATAGAGGAGGACTTGAGTTTTAAACAACTTGTTCAGACCAAATATCAGGGCATTCGTTTAAGCTTTGGCTATCCTGCCTGTCCAAATCTTGATGACCAGCAGGTGATTTTTGATTTACTTCGGCCTCAAGAGCAGGGCATTTCATTGACTGAAAGTATGATGATGGAGCCCGAAGGAAGTGTTAGCGCATTAGTTTTTTCTCATCCGCAAGGTAAGTATTTCAGTGTGGAGGAATAAGTGGCTCAAAATCGTATTTGTGAACTTTTAGCCATACGTTATCCCATTATTCAGGGAGGGATGGTCTGGACTTCCGGATGGAAATTAGCTTCTGCAGTGAGTAATGCTGGCGGTCTCGGACTGATTGGCTCAGGTTCAATGAATCCTGATTTACTCCGTGAGCATATTCGGAAATGTAAGGCGGCAACGGATAAGCCTTATGGCGTGAACATACCACTACTGTATAAGCATACCGATGAATATATACCTATTATTATTGAAGAAAATGTTCCTATCGTTGTGTCTTCTGCAGGCAGTCCTAAAAAGTATTGCAGAGTTCTAAAAGAAGCTGGAATAACAGTGGGGCACGTAGTGCCATCAGCAAAACTTGCAAAAAAATGTGAAATTGCTGGTGTTGATTTCGTGGTAGCCGAAGGTTTTGAGGCTGGAGGGCATAATGGTTTGGATGAGATCACCAGCTTATGTTTGATTCCGCAGGTCGCAGAAGCTATAGAGATTCCTTTTTTGGCCGCTGGTGGAATTGGTACGGGAGCTCAAATTTATACAGCAATGGTACTCGGGGCTGATGGAGTACAAATAGGAACTCGTTTTGCCAGCACCCAAGAAGCTTCGTGTCATGATAGTTTTAAGCAGCGAATAGTGAAAGCATCTGAAAATGACACTATGTTGACCTTAAAAGAGCTTGTGCCAGTGCGTCTTTCTAAAAATGAATTCTATCAACAGATTGTTGAACTTAAGGC
>CAZYUV010000297.1:0-3915 GCA_964650625.1 uncultured bacterium | reverse complement strand
TTCGCCAAGATATCCTGTATAGCGATGACCTTCTGGTCCCATGCCTTTTTGGATTTCTATGGGATCATTTAATATTGCTTCGACGAGATTAATCGTAGCTTGGTTGGCCGCTTTGGTACCCTCATCAAATGTGAAAATGGGCGGTTTGTAATTACCAGTAGGACCTAGATGTTTACTGTAGGCGTCCTTTAAGCCATGTAAATTTATTTCAGGTCTTGTCCATTGTAATCCTCTCATCTCTGGATTTGTCTGAAGCGACTTTGACTGCCTGTTATTTTTGACCTGTAACTGATTTTCCAATGCCTGTTTTGGCGAGCTTTTCACAGACGAATAAGGATTTTTGTGAGGGGTAATACTTGGACTAAATTCTACTCCATCGAAATCGATGGTGTAAGTTAATTGATTATGAATAATAAATATAACAAGTAACCTCATCAACGCCATACAACACTAATCTAGCACCGAGTGCCACTTCTTCCTAATCCGGTCGTTATCGGAACACGGCCGTGTTTTTTGCGTTAAACTATAAAGAAGTCCAGTAACTCTAGCTTAAATGGATGCTTTTTGTTAATCTGCGGCGAGCGTTTTCACTCTTTTCGCGTACCTTTCCAACCATTTCTTTGCTCTTTTTGAGCCGATAGCTATTTGATCGGATGATAATTCCTCATCGAATTCATCCAATACGTCTTTTACGCCTTGTCTCCCGAGAGCATCAGCAATGTAAAACCACATGAATGACTTGACTGAATCAGCCATCATACCTTGTCCCTTAAAGTGTATAATTCCTAGTTTGTATGCAGCTTCCTTATGTCCTAAACGGGCTGCTTTTGTAAACCAGGTAATCGCTTCACTAAAGTCTTGCTTGATGCCCGCTGCCTTGTAATACATCATTGCCAGCATAAACTGAGATATAGGGTTATTTTGTTTAGCTGACAGTTTCCACCAATACAAGGCTTTTTCGAAATCTTGAGTAATGAGTTTACCTTTGAAATAAATCATTCCTAAACTTAATTGAGCTTTGGAATGCCTCTGCTCAGCTGATCTGGTATACCATTTGATTGCTTTCTTGATACTTTTGGAGGTTCCGATACCATGATGATACATTCCGCCAAGTTGAAACTGGGCCGTGCGATCACCTGTTTTAGCCAGACTCTTTGTTTGTTGAAAGACCACATCTCCATTCACGACACTTATTACTGTAATAAAAATCAAAACTAGCATTCTTATGATCATGAGTGTCCCCTCTCTGGATCAATAATAATGTAGAATAGGTATCAGTTGAAAGCATTCGTATGTCCATTTTTTTTAATAAAGACTCATCCCCGTCATTACAGTCTTTGAAACCAGATGCTGAGCAATTTGACGAATTTGTATACTTGCTTCAGTCCTGTATGAATGATGCGGGTTTATTCATGAGGGCTAATATGTCCAGAGTAAAGGTTTACTTACCAGCTATTTATATGACTCCTCCAAGTCAGACTGGTCGGTCAAACCTGAGTAAACGTCATAAATTTTTTTCGGACTTCAATTTATTTTGCCGCCAAAGATATTTATTCTTTTGCGATGATTTATGTCTTGTAATTGATCAAGATGTAGATATTTATTTTGAAGATCCGAATTTATGCCAGCTTAATCTTCAACGTGTAACCCGTAGAAAACATCGTCTATTGCTAGCTAGTTCTGAATTGATTCGTAAGGAGTCATTGGTTTACTCCCGCAAAGACCCTCGGCGAGCCACTATCCTAAATGGTCGAGCAGCTTTGGATACAGATATTTTACGAAATCATCAAGAAGTTGTTGAAGAACAAGGGGAATATGGTATGAGGCTAACTCCTCGAGGAGTTCAACCCAACGAGACAATTCGTTTGCTGATTGATTTACCTGATCATTTAAGTTTATTCAATTCCAGCATAGATGGCAAAAATAGAAATATCAGCATATTGCTGAACGTATTGAAGAATAGCATCGAAGATATGCCAAGAATGTTTACGACAAGACCTGCTCGTGAAATAACTGACGGGCAAATGGCAGAATGTAGTAGATACCAAGCTCAAGAAGCGGTAGCTATTATTGAAGCTTTATATAGCAAATATGATCCTATTCTCAAAGAAAAGCTAGATTACAATCTTATTTATGGTGGTATGGAGTGGACTCGAGAGTTTACGATTGCTGATATGAATCTTGTATGGGATAGTAAAACAGAAAATATTTGGGATAAGTCTAGAAGATATCCTAATGGTATCAGTAGCTTAAATTTTTCTTATGATTCGGAGATCCGATCTGATAATTCCAAACCAGAGACAATTCAAATGCTTCGTAGTATTGAGGTTCCTGGTTTGATTCCCAGTAATTATGTGGACGATGAGGATTTGTTAAGGGCCACCGAATTAATAGCTCAATATACCTATTTATTACACGCCGATCTTAATATGACCGTAGAGAAAGTAAAGTCGTGTCTACAAAATTAATTTAATTACACATTTTCGAAGACGGTAAGATTACTTCTTTTATTAAAACACCCTTGTGTTACTGACAATATCAGTTATCATTTAGAGCTTTCTCAGGGCACTATTAGGGGGAATTTCATGAGAATTAGTCGTCTTATCGCTATCTGCTTGTTTACTCAATTTATTTTTAATCTTCAGGCTATGGAGATTGATCCTCAAATTGAAGAAGCTCTCAAGAACAATACAAGAGTTAAGGTAATCCTTTCACTGAGGGATAAGGTTAGTGCGCGTAATTTAATGCGCAAGACAGATACTCGTGAAATTAAAAGAACATTGATGGTAGCTCACGACTTGTCCTCAAAGGATGTTTTGAATAGCCTAGAATCTTTTTCAAAATCTCAGAGAATTAAGGTCCTTGATCAGAATTGGGCCTCCAATTCTTTATGGATTGAAGCGGATGCAGCGACTATAAAGCAGTTAAGCAAACGACAAGATATAGAACAGATAGTTCTTGACCGTGAAATAAAATTTCAAAAGCCAGTGGAAAATTTTGAAGCTGAGCAAAGCCCAGAGAAATGGACATACGGGCTCAAAAAAGTTGGAGTACCAGAAGTACGCAAAGCATACGGTCTTACAGGCAAAGGTGTACGCGTTGGTATTTTAGATACTGGGATTGACCCTGAACATCCAGATCTAAAGGGTAAAATTATCGCGTGGAAAGACTTTGCAGGGTGGGCGAAAAAACCCAAAGACCCTAATGGTCATGGTACTCATTGCGCCGGTACCATCGCTGGGGGTAATGCTAGTGGACAATCTATTGGTGTTGCACCAGACGTTAAACTTATTGTAGGGCGCATCTTTAGTCCCCTAGGCTCGGTTATGTTTGGTCGCATACTAAAGGCAATGAAGTGGATGGCTGATCCTGATGGTGATCCAAGCACGTCAGACCATCCTCATATAACATCCAACAGTTGGGGTGCTGCTTTAAAAACTTATGTTACTGCAAAGAATTGGTGGAAGCTTGTAGAAACATGGCGAGCACTGGGCATTCTACCTGTTTTCGCGGCAGGTAACTCGGGAAGTGAACCTGACACTATGATGACGCCAGGTGGTTTTCCACATTCGTTTGCTGTAGGTGCCACCAACGATAAAGACGAAATTGCTTATTTCTCGTCTCGGGGACCCATCGAGTGGCTAGGTGAAAAATTTATTAAACCTGATGTTACTGCTCCTGGTGTGAAAGTTTATTCAGCAAAAGCCGGAGGTGGTTATAAGTACCTGAGTGGGACCTCAATGGCTTGTCCTCATGTGGCTGGTATGGCAGCACTATTAAAACAGTCTGAGCCATCACTTAGTGTTGAAGATCTGGAGCGACTATTGTCTTTAACTTCACAAGATCTTGGCGAGGACGGCAAAGATAATATTTATGGTGAAGGTCGTGTAAATATAAAATCGGCATTGGATTTTC
>CAZYUV010000296.1:0-3916 GCA_964650625.1 uncultured bacterium | reverse complement strand
AGTACAGATCATTAGGAAGGGGTCAAAGTCACCACTGACAGTTAATGCTGTGCGTATCGTTAAGGGGCGGGCTGAAGATGTTAAACTCCAGCCGGGAGATGTGGTTTATGTGGCAGAGTGGTAAAACGGTTCATCTCAAAGATTATTTAAGAATAATTCAAAAAAAATCTGGATTGATAGTGACTGCCTGTCTGGCAACCTTTCTATTTACTTTTGTTCTTAATCAGATAATGTCACCAGTATATCGCGCAGAAACGCGTCTTCTCGTAGAAGAGAAGCTTCAGGATGTTAATTTAACCCGTAACATGTTGATGCCATATCAAAAGGAGTTTTTCGAAACTCAACGGCAGATTTTAGAAAGTAACCCAGTTTTTGAAGCCGCCGTAATTAACCTAGAGTTGCATCAAAAGACTGAAAACGCTAATTGGATGAATGCGATTAAGGATCGATTTAAGAATTTATTAGGCTTAAATTATTCACTAAGCGAAGATCAACTTCTTCGGGATACTATCGAAAAAGCGATAAAACGGATGCGTAAACAAGTGAATATCGAAAGTTTGCGTGGCACTAATATAATCGTTCTTCAGGTGGAGGGTAAAGACCCTGAGTCCGTTCGCGACCAGACGAATGCCTTGGCTTCAGCATTTATTCAGAGATCATTGAATTTGAAAAATAAAGACTCTCGAGAAGCATCACAGTATTTAAAAAATCAGTTAGGAAGTATTCAGGATAAGCTCGAGGCTTCGGAAAAAAAGCTGGAGGAGTTTCAATTTACCAAAGAGGCAATCTCTCTTGATAAACGTATCGAATTTTTAGTCGAGAAGCAATTGGTAGTGGCGGAAAAGGAGCATGAGGATGCCATACTCGAATTAGAGCAGGAACGTGAAAAGGTAGAAGTTTTGCACGCTCAAGTGAATAACGAACGGGCAAAAAAATCAGTTGGAGATCGGGGAACTCTTAAATTATTAACTGAACAGCAATTACTTTTGGAGCTTAAACTTAATGAATTGAAGCGTAAGTTTACAAATCAGCACCCTGAAGTGGTGGCGTTACGTAAAAGTTTGGATTTACTTTTAGGAAGAATTAAAGAGCAGGAAAAACAAGGTAAAGCGGGTGAGCAGCAGGCAGGCAGTGAGTTTTTACAAAGTCTTGAGAAAGAATTTTCGGAGGCTCAACGGAATTATCGAGTGAATGCAGTTCGTGAGCAACAATTACGTGACCAGCTGGAGCGCTATCGTAAAAAGCTGCAGGGGCTTTTGGCAAAAAAATCAGAATTTCTGGTATTGCAAAGAGAGATGCAGGCTAATGAAAAATTATACGAATTAGTTCTACAGAAAGAGAAGCAAGTTGGTGTGGAATCTACGCTTAATGTGGGGCATATTAAGCAGGTGGCGGAAGCGACTTTGCCAGTATATCCAGTCAAACCTAAAAAATTATTGAATCTAGTGGTCTCAATTTTTGTTGGTATACTACTTGGTATCGGTATGGCGTTTTTACAAGAATATATGGATCTCAGCTTAAAAACGCGCGAGGAGTTAATTGGTCTTTTGGGAGACATTCCATTACTCGGTGTTTTGCAGGAGGAAAGATGGCTTAAGAAAGAGTTGCATCTTTTACCGACTCTATGTGCTTCGAATCCTAATTCAGCATTGGGAGAAGCTTTCAAAATTTTAAAGGCTAATTTACAGCTTTATTTGAGTCAGGGGCAGAATCAATTTCTGGTAACCTCTTCACTCCCCTCAGAAGGTAAATCAACAGTAGCTTCGAATCTAGCTATCACTTTTGCGCGGTCCGGAAAACAGGTGCTATTAATGGATTGCGACTTACGAAAACCTAAGATTCATCAGCATTTTCAGACCGTCAATCAGCCGGATAACACTTTGAAAACACAAATTGAAGGTTTATTTCTTTGGCGTGCACCTTCTGTACATGATCCTACGGTTTTTATTGAGAATGAATTTCCAAAATTACTGGAGAAATATGGTAAGCAATTTGATTTAGTTTTAATTGACTCGGCTCCGGTTAATTTAGTGGCTGATACGGCTACTTTGTTGCGAAAGGAATTACCCGTTCTCTTTGTTATGGGTGCTGGAGTAGCCACTGAGCCAGAGATTCAAAGAGCTTTTCAGATTTTTGATAATATGCGAGTTAAAATTTCAGGAGCCATCATATCTAGGCTTGATGAAGGTTTAGCCAGTCAGGATTACAACTCCTATTACGAAAGCTATTTTAGTTAATCTGAATGTTTTCCTATAAAAAGCTATATCGTTTCATCGGTTATTTATTGATTGCAGGGATTATTATTATCCTTTTTGCAGGTCCCATTTTACGAGGTGTTATTTACCCCACTGAAAGGGCAGTTTTTGGTTTAGCTATCTTATTTTTGTGGTCTCTACAGCAATGGCGTGGCTGGTTAAAAAATGGCCATGCTTTGCAAATAAAAGAATGGCTAAACATTGATGTGATATTAGCTTTCTTGGCTCTCTTAGTGGCTTGCCTTTCCACTTATATAAATTCAAACTATGACAGTTTGGTAAGGCTGGCTGATTTTGTAAGCCTATTCTTATTTTATTTACTGGTAAGAGCTGTATTTTTGCGTCGAAAGCGTCGTCAAAGATTTTTTAGTTTTATTATTTTTTTAGGAATGTTTCATGCAAGTTTAGGGTTTCTTTATCTTTTCGATTGCTTACCTCACCCCTGGTGGGAGAAACCTGACTTTTTGTCTGGAACTTTTGTTAATCATAATCACTACGCTGGATTGCTAGAGCTTACCTTTTTTTTAACGTTTGGAAGGCTATTGGCCAATAGACAAGAAGGGCTTGTTATAAATTTTTTGTATTTAGCTTTTATATGGGCGGCACTTTTACTTAGTTTAAGTCGAGGAGCTTGGGTTTCCGTATCGATCAGTTTATTGATAGCAGGATTTTTGCTTACTGGTGAGCGAGCTTTAAGAGTGTTGGGACTTCGTATAATAAGTATACTTTTATTGGGTACTTTAGTTGTTGGGATTTATGTTTTTTCGGAGTTCAATCCATCTTTAACACAACGATTTGCCAGTTTTGGAACCAAGCAAGGTCAATTTGAATTTATAGATTTCAGAATTAAGTTATGGCAGAGTACCATTGAAGCAATTGAAGATCGTCCATTATTAGGTCATGGACCGGGTTCATATGAATGGTCTATGCGACCTTACCGTCGTAAGGGATTTGAATTTGCTTTTGATTATGCTCACAATGATTGGCTACAATTTTCCATGGAATGTGGCCTGGTCTTCATTTTTCTTGGATTAGTCTATTTCATATTCTTTTTTGGGCGTATGTTAAGAAAGCTACGCTCTAAGAAACTTAGTTTTTTTCGCTTCGAAGAATTTGGATTAGGTTTGGGAGTTTTATGCCTTTTAATGCATGGAATAGTGGACTTCAATTTGCATATATTTTCTAATGCAATGCTCTTTGTGACTTTCCTAGCCTTAGGAATTACCGAGGTTCGGGATCAATGAAGAATGAAATTAGCAAGACAATTTTCTAAGCCCTAATTGAACCTAGTTGAGGGGCCATGAGAGAGCTGGAGGCCATGGAGGCGTAGCCGGCCAATGCCTTGCGCATTTGGAATTCAGGTACTTTAACGTCTAAGCGTTCAACGGAGTTAGTAGAGGAATTAGTGCTTGATAAATCCTCGACCAAATCTTCCATATCTGGATTAAGATCTTCGGATTCTTCTGACTGTCTGTTTTCTTCAACTGGGTTACCGTATTTGGTTTCAGTTTCCTCGGACTTCTTCTCATCATCCTTATTTTCGATTCGTTCTTTTGCTATTTCTTGGCGTGCCTCGGCTGCCATCTGTGCAGCTTCAGCAGCTACTGCTCGGTCTTGACTGCTTGGTTCGGCAGGAGCTAAAGCGGCTCTTTGGATGGGTT
>CAZYUV010000295.1:0-3996 GCA_964650625.1 uncultured bacterium | reverse complement strand
AGTAATGGTGGATCTAGTGACGGAGGGAATGCTGCTAATGTTTTAAAATTAGACCAAATCAAATCATTAGATAGCACAGATAAAGTAGAAGATAATCATCAGTTCTTTTTCCCTGATAATCTCTCCAATGGTCAGATATTCAATGCTAATCGTTTAATCCTGTCAGAATTTTCCAAAGATGACGCTATTCACAACCGAGTATTGTTTAAGGGAAAACTGGGTAATTTAAAACTATTCTCTGATTCATTTACCTTTGACCCAGATTCGGGCCAGATGAACTCCGAAGTTTTTGACCTACGATTTAAAGCGACCCATGTAACTGATGTTGAAGGTTTTACTCAAACAATGCTGAAAACTGGCATGGATGAAACTTGTATACTCGAACTGGATGGTATTGTTTATATTCATTCGACCGATGACAAAGATTCAGATGACCCTGAAGAATTACAACTCAGTAGCGATGACTGCGAAAATAAGAAATTGATCGTCGAAGGAAGGGGGATGGTAATCTATGACCATGATATTTTAATCCCTAATGATATTTTAATTCGAAATGCAGACGCCCTTAATCCACAAAGAAATCAGAAATTGGATTCTGACAATCCTTTTAATCTTATTGATATACCTCCAGTTTCTATTGTATCGGTAAATGGAGAAATAAAAATTGGCAGTTCAGTAAGTGAAATCTACGCTTATTTAATAGCTCTAAGCGAAGAAAATGGAACCATAGGATGGATTACTAAACCACCAGACCATGATGTTTCAATAATAGGTGGGGCTGCTATTAATCATTTCAATTTAGATGATATAGACCTAGAAGAAGATAGTTGGATTAATGGAACATTCGGCGCCGACAAAATAACAACTTCAAAAAGAAACATCTTCTATAGGAATAGCGGCTTAAATTCAGATGGACGTCTCAGAATTGTTTTTAATAATAACTTTCTTCCCAATGTAAAAGAAAATGTGAATCTTCAATTCACTTTTGTAACCTCGAAAGGAGTTCATCTTGTTCAATAAGGGCCTTTCTTTCGTAGAGATATTGATTGGTGCATTTATCTTCTTGGTGGGTGCAATAGGTCTAACCCAGCTATTTTCGGGTACTGCCCACAAATTAAATTTTTCTACCTATGAAATCAACTGCGCCAATTTGGCGATGCAAGTTATAGATTATACTGAAAAGGCGGTAAATAGGAATGAAGTCGATTTGATATTATCAGACAATACATCATTGACCAACTTCCCTCTAGAATCTTTACCAGCCTCTGATTTGTTAAGCATGCCGCCAAAGGTTTCTTTGAAATATAATTTAAGTAAACAACAATTAGGTTATTTACTGCTATTAGAAGTCCATTGGGTAGATAAAAATGAGCATAAGATAAAATACGGCAGATTTTTTGAATCAGAAAACTTATGAATAATTCCTCAAGAGCTTTCACCTTTGTTGAACTAATAATTACTGTTACCATTGCCATGACTGTCATGACAGTAGTTTGGGGATTCTTTTCGGGCTTTCTAAGAATATCTAAAAAAGGTTCTGGTACCGTAAGCGCCCTGACAGAAATGAGTATCGCCTTCTCATGGCTTCGTAGAGACCTTTCTACATTGATCATTCATGAACCAGTTGTTGATGAAAATGGACAGTTACACGACGTAAGTATAGTCAGAAAAGTATTAGACGATGGTGCTATTCAAGATTTGCAGTTTTATAGCGTACATGACGTGGTTGAACAGAATGCTAAACCTGTTGCGGGGATTATTAAATACACCTTAGTAAAGTCTGAAAATGGCTTATATAGCTTAAATAGAACCTTACACAACCTTGGTGGCACAGCTCTTCGTACTAAAACGTTTTTAAGAGGTAAAATACGCAAATTTGTAATAGAGTTTTACCGACATTCAGGAGCAGCGGGATCAATACTTGTTAACGGCCCTGTGCTTTCGGTGGTAAACGGGAATTTGCCTAATAGTATGAAAGTAATAATTGAACAAGATGATTCCTCCAGAATCAATGCCGCCATCGCGATTAATTCGCCTTACATAGGAGAAAATAATCATGATAATTATTATGCCAACTGGCTATTACAAAATATTCCATATTCTGGCTCATCTCCCTCACATATACCTAGGTATATAAAAAAGAAAACAGTCAATATAAAGGGCTATGGAATAGCTATCGCTTCATGGGAAGAAGATATTGAACAAGACGATGTTGATAGTGACTAAAAAAGTCCCCAATCAGAATATGATCGAGGACTCTTAATAATTAATTGTATTTGACTTTATAGTTTTAAAGCAGCCTTAACAGCCTCATATGCCTTAATTCGACCGTAACCATACTCGTCGTCTTTTCCTTTTTTACCCATGTCTATAGTTGCTTCAATCAACACTTTCTCAAGTTCAGCAATTGTGATATCTGGCTTAGCCTCTAATATGAGTGCTGCGACCCCGGAAACAAATGGAGTAGCCATAGAAGTGCCACTCCAATACCTATAACCACCATTTAAAAACGTGGAATATATTTTAGATCCAGGCGCTACGACATCAGGCTTTGTATACTTCTTTCGAAAATAGAAGGAAAAACCCTTGGACGAAAACTTGGCTAGTTTGTCATTTTCGTCAGTAGCTCCTACAGCAAATACGAATGGGTATCCTCCAGGAGCCGATATTGTTCTTTTGCGTGGTCCATTATTACCTGCAGCAAAAATCGGCAGAATATTCAGAACTCTTTTCCAACGCAATATTGGCTGCCAGGTATAGGTCTGTGGACTCGAACCCCAGCTATTGGAAACCAAATCTGGTCGATCATCAGTATCAAAATCGCCATCTGGATCTGCCATCCACTGCATAGCTGACAATATCATAGATAGTTTTCCTGAGCCTTCTTTAGGGAAAATGCGGGCGACAATAAACTTTACATCAGGAGCAACACCTATAGGAGTCCCAGATGAATCGCCACCGCCAATGATACCCATACAATGGGTTCCATGCCCCATAAAATCATTGGGTCCACTGCCCTCAAATTCTCCGGTAAAATCCTTACTAAGAATTACCTTACCATCTAAGTCTGGATGGGCTGCCCAACCACTGTCGATTATACCCACTGTAACGCCTTTACCGGTATGACCAAACTCATCCCATACCTTAGTTACGCCGATTTTCTCTAAGCCATAATTAACTGGATTAGCGAGTCCTTCCACGGGCTCGTCAACAGGTCTGATTAAATCAATATCATGGTCTGCCACAACTTTGAAACCGTCCATTTCATCAAGAACTCTTCTCCATTGGGAAGTCGTAGCCTTAACAATAACAGTATCAGCAAGCCAAATACTTTTCATTTGTGGTGTAGTTCTAGTAAACGTTTGAAAAATCTCTTTCAAATCACTTTGTAAAACAGCATTGGATTTCTGTAAATTCGCCAGTTGAATCCTGGCATCAATACTTTCATCCAGTTTTGTAGTTTCTTTACGGCTTACTAAACCAGTCACCAATTCAACTTCCTCGACAAGAATCTGATTCAAAAATAATGAGTCAAAATCTTGAGCAAAACTTAGATTGCCGAGTACAGCAAAAACAAGAACGAGTAAAATCTTCATATTAAAACCCGATAAATTATTTAACACTTTGAAGTGCTTTACTAGCTGCTTGATAAGCGTCGATTCGACCGGCTCCAAAGGCATAGTCATAGCCAGAATCGCCTAAATCCATACTGGATTCTTTAAGAATCTTTCGAACCTGCTCAGTACTTAAACCTGGATTAGCTTCTAGCATGAGCGCGATAATACCTGCCACATGCGGAGTAGCCATTGATGTGCCGCTTTTGTAGCTATATTTGCCGTTCAAATCTGCAGAATAAACCGAAACACCAGGAGCAGTTAGATCTGGTTTTTCAGTTTTGCCTCCAAAATATACCCCTGGCCCCTGAGATGAAAAACGCGCAATTCTATCTGAACTATCTGTAGCGCCAATAGTGATGGAATCTTCAAACACAGCAGG
>CAZYUV010000294.1:0-4021 GCA_964650625.1 uncultured bacterium | reverse complement strand
GAAGAAAGAGTTTAAACTGGCTCAAGATGTTCAACAACATTTATTACCCATAGATGATATATCGAATCAAGATGTGCATTGCTATTACTTGGCAGCAAGATATCTTGGTGGCGATTTTTACGATCTATTAAAAATAGGCTCAAAAACCTATTTTTTAATAGCTGATGTCTCCGGTAAAGGTTTACCGTCAGCTCTTTTTGGAGCTGCCGCCAAATTCTTTCTCAGCGTACAGTTAAATGCCAATAAAACCCTCGAAAATGCTATGAAAAGTACAAATTACTATCTATGTGGACTTCAACAACAAGGTTTCTTTTGTACACTTTTTCTAGCATCCTGGGACGCAACGTCCAGAACTTTAAACTATTGTTCAGCTGGGCACAATAAAATGTATCTATTGAGCCCAGGAATCCAAGAACTTAATGCGAAGGGCTTACCTCTTGGGTTTATGGACATAGCTAACTACAAAATGGGACAAATAGAAAATGTACCGCATGATTCCTTACTAGTACTCTACACAGATGGTGTTACAGAAGCTGAAAACGAAAACAAAGAACTTTTTGATAACCCTAGACTAGAAGAATTACTTTTGGAATATTCTGCCCAATCCCCCTCAATAATCTCAGATGCACTAACTAAATCATTAACTGATTTTACTAAGGATGCCGAGCAAAGTGATGATATCACTTATGTATTAGCTCGCCTATAATTCTGATTAACTCAAAAAAAAGAAGAATATTATGCAAAAATTACTAGCATCGCAACAGGATAGTGTCCCAGGCTTTAATTTTTTATTAAATCTCTATACTAAGCTCCAAGATTACCCCCTTTTACAAGAACTATTTTCACTAATTCTAGTTCTGTTATTCGCCTGGATATCCTACTACGTATTCAAACGGTATATTGTCCGCTTTCTAAACCAAGTTTTAAGTCGTTTTAATCACCCTTGGCTAGAAGCACTAATAGAGAATCATCCCGTGTCTCATATCGCAAATCTCGCTCCATTAATTATTCTCTATTATTACACCGGTCTTATCAACAATGGACTGGCAGACATATTTAGAAATTTTTGTCAGGTAGGAATGTTATGGGTTGGGATGATCATTTTAGACGACCTTTTAGATACTGCAGAAAGTATTTATGAGCAATATTCAATGAGTCGTTCAAAGCCAATTAAAGGATATATTCAGGTAATTAAAATAATACTTTACTCACTACTTATTATTTCCTCTGCAGCAGTTATTCTCGGCAAATCTCCACTTTACTTCTTGAGTGGTCTGGGAGCTATCACTGCTATTCTATTGCTAGTTTTCAAGGATACTATTCTAAGCCTCGTGGCCTCAATTCAAATCGCCACCAATGGTATGATTAGAATGGGAGACTGGATAAGTATGCCTAGTTTTCAAGCTGACGGCGATATCGTTGACATCGCTTTGCATCATGTAACTGTACAGAATTGGGATAAAACTCTAAGTACAATACCTACTCACAAATTTCTTGATACGCCCTTCAAAAATTGGAAAGGGATGTCTGAATCAGGAGGACGTAGAATTTGTCGCTCCATATATATAGATCTCAACTCTGTAAAATTGGCAAACGAAAGCCTACTAGCAAAATTAAGCCAAATCTCATTGATAAGTAACTACATTAAAGATCGTCAATCTGAGATAGATACTTACAATGAACTTAACAAGGTACAACGGAACTCAAAAATTAATGGCAGAAATCAAACAAATTTAGGCATTTTCAGGCAATACCTTCAGAACTATCTAAATGCTCACCCACAAATTGCAGGCGATATGACTAAACTAGTTCGTCAGCAAGCTCCCACTGAAAAAGGAGTTCCCATTCAACTCTATATTTTCACTAATACTACCGTTTGGGCAGATTATGAAGCCATTCAATCTGATATCTTTGATCATATATTTGCCACCATTCATGAATTTGAACTCCGATTATTTCAAAGCCCTACTGGTAACGACATCAAAGAGTTGAAGTCAGTTGAAATTTAAAGCAGCTGTTCGGGACTACAGATTTCTCCATCAAGAATGATATTCCCTTCACAATCTTTCAGTTGAACTCCACTTATGTTGCTATCTGAAAAGTCAGTATGATCAAAGTAAACCTCTTGAAAACTGACTTCCCTTAAATCACAATCACTGAAACTAACATTGGCTAAATTGGCGTCTCTAAATTTTGCAGCTCTCAATTTTGAACTATCAAATCTTGCTCCAGACAAGTCTACATCCTCAAACTCACAAGCACTTAAATCCGCATTAGTAAGTTTAGCTGACTTCAAATTAGCATTTTTTACAACTAAACCCGATGCTGAAGTATCGTCAAAATTACTGTGTTCAAGATCAACATCATCAAATCTACATCCTACAAGTTCGGCCGATTTAAAATCACATCCCCTTAGATCGGCATCTTTCAATACAATATCATTCAAAGAAGAACTAACGAATTTAGCCTGCTGCATAACAAAGTCATTGCAGCGAATTTCTACAATCACGCTATTACTAAAATCTAATTCCTGTTGGCTTAAGCGTAATTCAAAGTCATTTTGCATAAGACCAGTCTCAGCCACCTCTTTCTCATCTTGGGGTAATTTAGAGCTAGTTTCTTTGTTCAAAGTAACAGAACTATCTCTGCCGCTCCGATCTCGCCAATTACCGCCTCCTCGTCGCGTCCGACCCTTTCCAAATCCACCGCTTGACATAGTTTACCTCCTACTTAGGAACTATTTTATGACGTAAGATGATTCCATGCCAAGCTGCTCTGAGTTAAACTGTGCTTATGACTCAAAAACTGGATCTTGAAGAAGTTAATTTTCAGTCTTCGAAGAAATTGAAATATCGCATCTACAATTCGCCCACGAGCGAACAACTTGAAGGTTGGTGGTTGCGTATTCGAATTCTAAGAAAAAATATCGGCTTTCAATTAGTAGGTCAAACGCAAATGCTAAATAGTCTGCTAATGGGATTAATTACAGGAGGCCACGTTTTGCTGGAAGGACCTCCTGGCGTAGGCAAAACAACTGCCCTTAAGACTTTATGCGATTTACTTCGCTGTAAGTTCGCGATCGTTCATAAAACTCATGATTTTATTGGCGCTAATTTGGTTGTAATCAATGAATTAGATAGGTGCGATGATTCATTTAGAAGATCACTTTTGAACGTGATGCAAGAGAAGGAAGTTATAATTGGAAATGAACATTTCTATCTTGATCTTCCCTTCGTTGTTTTTTGCACTATCAACCCGAGAGAAGATGGTCGAATTCCTCTGCTAAACACTGAGTTGGATCGTTTCATGCTGCATTATCGGGTAAACCACCCCTCGTCTTGCGAAGAATTAGAAATTTTGTCTAAGAACCTAGGACAGAAAGAAGTATTTTCCAAATCAATAGAACATGTACTAGATGCAAAAGACCTTTTGGAAATCCAAAGGCTAGTGCTTAGCCTACAATTTGATGATTCTTTAAAGCAGCGAATGGTAGAAACTATGACATGGGTTCGTCAAAAACAACAGAATGAAGTCTGGTCTGGATTTTCTACCCGAAGCACATTGAATTGGGCTAGAGCTGCCTGTGCTAACGCATTTCTCAAAGAAAGAACTAATGTTGAATTAGAAGATTTGGGGGAAGTTATGCCCGTCGTTTTTAGTCACTTGCTACCACAAGAATATCAAACAAGTGAAGCTAGTAATCAGTATATTGCCTCCATGCAAGAAATAGCCTACTCATGAAAATTAAAAATCTATCAAGAGCACTATTTTATGGAGTCTTCACGATTATAGCGGGACTAATAGTCCTAAGCTATTGGCTAGATTCAAATCCATTGATAATTGAGTCAATGAAACTCGGTCCTATTAAGGTTAAATCTCTAAATTTAAAAGTATCCAAAGGATTTCAATCTGAACGACTTACAATAAAGTTGGGTGATCTCCATATCTCGTTATCAGAGGTGGCGATCAATTGGAACAAGTGGTGGTTTCTCCTAGGAAACATTGATTCTGTAATTTGCAA
>CAZYUV010000293.1:0-4056 GCA_964650625.1 uncultured bacterium | reverse complement strand
TGCCCTTGTATCAAAAAACAAATTTTGGAAACCCTGTCTGCCCCCAGCCTCTAGCAATTGTCTGTAGTGTCATGATTATTTTGGCTCTGTACGCCCAGCCCAAACTTATGGATCTTCATAAGAAAAACATGCTTGCTGCGGCCGCAAAGATAGAAGAGAAGCCGAAACAAGTAAAAAAATTAATCACAGCGGCAGTAGTGAAATCCAAAAAACGCAAAGTGGTCAAACGTAAAAAGCAAAAGCCCCGCAAACGTCGCAAAAAGGGCGCTAAAAAGGCCCCACCGCCTTTACCAGAAGTTAACTTTTCTGATGTACAACAAGAGTATATGAATCGCTCAGATGAGATTATCAACGCCGTGTACCAGTACCGCTTAGCTACTATTCGTAAAAATGCTACGGCAATGTCCGAGTTAGCTTACATGCATGATTCAGCTGAAGGAGTTGAAGAAAACAGGGTCCTAGCCTACACCTGGTATACTTTGGCGGTCAAGCATGGTGACTCAGACGCTCAAACAGACGCTGATTCTATGAAAAGTCAATTGACTCCCGAACAACTTAAAAAGGTTAATGAATATCTTAATATGGATCTCAAAAAGATTCCTTTTACACCCGCAGATTAGCATCAGATCATGAAGGATAGAATTAAAAAGATTAAGCGTGATGACGAAGAGTGGAAAGATCGACTTACCCCGCTAGAATTTTTAATTCTGCGCCGCAAAGGCACTGAACTTAAATTCAGTGGGGAGTACTTAGACCATAAAGACAATGGGGTATACAACTGCCGTGCCTGTGCACTGCCCCTATTTATGTCAGAAACCAAATATGACTCTGGTTCTGGCTGGCCAAGTTTCAATGATGCTATAGAAGGCCACGTTGAGCTAATACAGGATAAAACCCATGGGATGGTTCGCACCGAAATCGTTTGCGCACGCTGTGGTTCCCATCTGGGTCATGTCTTCGATGACGGTCCTGGTCCTACTGGAAAGCGTTATTGTACCAACTCACTGTCCCTGAACTTTAATTCTGAGAATGAACAATGAACAAGTTTTTCAAAACCCTTAGTTAGTATAGGATGTGATCAACTCTGATTGATTCAGATTAACTCTTAGTGAGTCATAGCAGGTTTCGTTATCTGGAGAATTGATTTCTTGTACAAGGGCATCCTGCAAAGCCTCCACACTTTCCTTGTTAAGGATATTGTTAATACGCTTAACGCGGCGGTGATAACCTCGCTCTAATTTAGCATGTAAAAAATTCTTCCATTCGGTCAAATCCATGCCCTTGAAATTTTCTATGGCGTTATCGCTTACACCATTTTCCTGTAACATTGCAAAAAACTTTTCCTCGGTCCCTTCTTTTACGCGCCCTAAAAGATTCAACGCCTTGGAGTGAGACGACTTTATCATTTTTTGAACTATACTATTCAATCGATTTCTTTTCTCTTTATCAGTACCACTCTTAAACGCATCCAATAAGGGTCTTAAATCGCTAGCTCGGTCTACTAGACGATCAACCTGACGGAAAGCATTCAGTTCATAATCCCATGTAAATCGAGTTTTACGTTCCCTTAGAAACACATCCGTATTGATATTAATGCCACGAATAGCCCAACGCTCACGATCTAGTTCGCTTTTGGTCATTATGATTCCATTAGAAAGTACGCGCAATTCGCAGCCTTTTTCGTTACTAATAATTCCGCCACTCACAGGCACCTGTTCGTTGTCGGTGACAAATATAACGGAGTATCCATTATTGTCTTCAATTTTACCCACATTGAATATTTGTTGCGTCCCGAAGTCCCATGCACCCCGATTACCTTCGATATCTACGAACGCATACCTATTGTGAGATTGTTTATGCATTGCCTCACCATTTCTGGACAAGACGCGCATATACTGATATTGGCCCTTACGGTACAATACAATATTATCAAAATGATCCACCAAGTGTATGCGGCGATATACTCGGCCCATATCCTCAAGCTTTTTCATATCGAAGGAACGTAGATTAGCCAGCTCACGAGCCTGCGTTTTTGTCATTTGCCTATCTTCGAATATATCCATCTTAAGAATGGCTCTATATAGACGTCGCTCCACAAGCTGCCTTCTAACGCCCTTCATCCATTCGCCGCGTTCGAACTTCATGGTCGCCCAATTACCCACGAAACTTCCAATCCCACCAAATACTGAAGCAATCATTACACCACCCACCATGCCAGGCAGGCTACCGCCCAAAACTAAAGCGCCCGCAACAACGGAACCTAAATAAGCTCCTGTAAAACCTGTGACTGTTGAAATTACTTTAGTCAGCGGGGTTTTGGTGTAAAAATCATAGGTGTCAGACAATGCATATCTACGTTCTCTGAACCAATTTACGAGTTCATTACTGGAGCGTTGAAACATATAGCCGTTGTATTCTGGTCTAATAACCTTCTTATCTCGGTTAGCTCCGATCATAGCAGAGTCGTTATAACCTTTGATGCCTATTCCTACGGTATCCACCGCAAAGTTAGCTATAAGACCATAAGCAATACCAACACTGAATGACTTAAGTAATCCTCTAAGGGTAAACTGAGTTCCTTCTCCCACTCCGACTAGTCCCAATCGCGTGGCCAAAGACTCGCCTTTATTAAGTTCAAGTCCGCGTCTCGTAGCCTTATAAAGCTTACGACCCAAAAGATCAGCCTTTTTATCGACTATCTGAACTATTCGAGCACCAAATCTTTTGGAATCAAGCATTTTATCGTAAAAAACGTCAAAACGATTATTGAACAATCCGTACAAATTACGTGAAGTCATATGAAAAGCATATTCAGCAAAGATGGCATTGGACCAACTGTTATTTGCTGCTAACGGGTCGAGATTAAGAATGCGATCTTTTATGGCATATACGTCAAGACCATCGTAGATACCCATCCATATGAACATCCCGATTACGGACATCAACATGAAATTTGCCTCTTTGAGCATAAATTTCCGCACTGCTGGAGACGGATTTTTGAGAGCGGCTGTTATCTTAGGCGCAATGTTTAGTTTACTGAGAGCCTTATTTGCGGCTTCTAATTGCTTGGACCCCATCAACTGAAGCACTCTTCCTGCGGTCGCCATTTGCGACTGTACCTTGGGGTCCTTGGGATATTTTTTCAAAAAATGAGCTACCTGAAAACTAAGAAAGCTATTGATGATACCAATTTCTCCATCGAGCACTTTTAAGGTTACCTGCTTAATGGGTCTTAATATGCTGGAATTCTCTTGCCTAAGAGTTGGATTACCATCAAATGTATCGTTTACCGACTCATCAATGATCTTCTGCATTTCTTCAGGAGTGATGTTCTGTGCCTTGACAGACACGTCACGACTCAGTCTTTTGAGCATACCTCCTAAGTACTTGTATTCCTTCGTGGCAGGGCGATCCGAGGGCTCGCTGGCCCACAGAGGTATAGTAGTCTGGAAGATCAGACTAAATATAAGTATCACACTAATAATGCGCATTGATGCCCTTATGTACGATTAATTATACGAATCGACTCCTGAATAGTTACAATTCACAGCAGAAAAATATGAATTTTTGTTTCATTAAAAACTGTATGAAAATTCACTATGTCCCCAAGCTGGTTATACGTGCAGATTTACGATCGTCAAGAGTTCTTTATTTATTTTTTTGCTTTGCACATGCTTTTTTTTTGCGTCCGACAAGCTTTTTTTATTTTGTTCCAAAGTGGAATACTTGGATCTCTAAAAATTAGAGCGTCGAGCTTTCCAAAGTGGAATACTTGAAGTCCTAAAAATTAGAGAATTCAGCTTTCCATTCACAAGCTGATCAGACTGTTTCTGGTGTTTATTTAATTGAGAATGAGCCCTGATCTAGATGATTCCAACTCATCTTAAAGCTAATTTTAGAACGCTCCGGCTTTGTGGATGCCTTAACCTCAACAATGAGCTGCTCCTGAGGTTCAAGAACAATGCTTTTATCTTCTTTGGTGACTTCCACTTTCTTCTTCTTCAGACCCGCCACAATAGCTTCAAAATAAGCGATTGCATCATCTATGCGCATTTG
>CAZYUV010000292.1:0-4058 GCA_964650625.1 uncultured bacterium | reverse complement strand
AGGTATGGGTATTTTATTGGTCAGCCATTTAGTTGATGAGATACGCTATTCTGAAGCAATTCATTGTTTAGATTCCGGTACCGTTAAGTGTTTTAATGGATTTAAAGAGTTTTCAGGCAGTGAGAAGTTTCAGCGTATGGGTTGGAATCTAGGTCTTCGCGACAGTTTAGAAAGACTAGCCAATGAATTTTAATTTATACGATTTATTTTGGAGTTATGACGCAGGTACGCCCTTTGAAAAAGTTGGATTGAATACAGATTCATTTTCGTTGTCTGCAGGTAATCTAATAGGGGTGTTGGGTGCTACAGGTTCAGGTAAGTCTACATTCGTTAAACTTATTACCGGTTTGTTGGATAATAAAATACGCATTATGCAAGAGGAATCGGAGCTAAAACCAGTCGATGTGTCTTACGTTTTTCAGCAGCCTGAACATCAATTATTTGAAGAAAGCGTGTCCGCTGAGATGGAGTTCGCTTTAAAGAATTTTAATATTGCGGAAGAACGGTGGCCTAGTCTTATTTCTAACAGCTTGAAAAATTGTGGTTTAGACGAAACTTTTCTCAATAAGCATCCTCTGGAGCTTAGTGGCGGACAGAAAAGGAGAGTAGCGATAGCTTCAGTATTGGTTTATGCTCCAAAAATATTAATTTTAGATGAGCCGTTGGCAGGGATTGATGTAAATTGTAGTAGAAAACTTATTAGCACAATGAGGTCTTATGTAACTCCAGAAACTTTAGTGTTTTGGGTGAGTCATTCTCACGAAGCCATACTGGAATGGGCAGATCAATCCATATTGTTTGAAAATCAGTCGGTTAAGTTTTTTGGTTCGGCAGTTGAGGGGATTGCTAGGTGCGACGTTACTGATCCTTTATTGCGTAATTTTCTTGTTCAAAGATTGGAAGATTCTGTTTCTTTAAATGGTAAGGAACTGGTTGAAGAGTTGAGGAATAATAATGCAGGTTGGTTATCAAGCTAAAAGGGATTTGATTAATGCTTGTCAGATTCTTTATAGGCAAGGCTATTTGACTAGTATGGACGGTAATTTATCTTTACGCTTGGAGGAAGATACCATTCTCACGACACCAACTGGGCGAAATAAAGGTTGGATTCGCGAAGAGGATTTAGTTCTTTGTGATTTACGTGGCAATTCTTTTGATAAAAGTAAGCGTCCATCTACTGAGTTAAAAATGCACCTTAAAGTTTATGAGCAGCGGCCAGAAGTGAAAGCAGTAGTGCACTGCCATCCAGTTTTTGCTACAGTTTATGCGGCTAGTGATAGAAATCTGGATGGTTGTTATTTAACAGAATCGATTGTTGCTATAGGTAGTGTTCCTAAGGCTGATTTAGCAGTTCCTAGTACTGAGGAGATTCCGAATAGTATTGCCCCCTTAATTGATCAGAATGACATGATACTATTGGCAAATCATGGAGCTTTGGCTTACGGGGTTGATTTGGAAACAGCGGTTAGCCGGATAGAGGCTTTGGAGCATTTTGCTAAGTTAAGCTATCATCTAGAATTGGCAAATATGCAGAGCGAAGTAGATACGACCACGGTTGATAGACTTGAAAATTTGCGAGACTTATATGGTTTTCGTGAAAATCTTAACTCATGTCGAAAAAAATCAAGCAACGAAGATCACTCTGATAAATCTCACAGAAATTCTTTGGGTCAGAATGAGATCAGTGAAATTACAGCTTTGATTTTAAAAGAACTGAAGAAGTGAATATGCGGTGGGGGGGACTTGAACCCCCACAGCCTTTCGGCCACAGGTCCCTCAAACCTGCGTGTCTACCTATTCCACCACCACCGCCAAAATAGAAGGCTTAATTTATCCCATCTATTACAGTCTGTCTACAAATTTGAGGAATTTGAAGAGTTTGAAAAGCTAAGTTAAAATTCTGGATTCAGGAATTTGACGCTGCCTATTCAATTCAATAAGATGATGGACATCTTTACATTTGGCCAATTCATAAAGATAGTCACCTTTAGTGTCTGATGACACTTTTTTGGAAGGATTTTCATGTCAAGAAATGAGCAATATGATTCGGGTTGGGTAGGCTGGAAAAGTTCAGTTTTTCTGGCTGGTTGTATTTATTTGATTTTTAAGTACCAACCAATATCTGTTCAGGTTAATGGTGGGCTTGTGGCAACAGGCCCAGTGCAAATGGAGAGTTCTACTAATTCGACGTCTTCAAGTAAAGAGGAGTCTAAGAAGAAAAAGGCAGACACTCAAGTGGTTAAGCTTGATCTCAGTGATGCAGAAAAGAAAAGTATTCTTGATAGCATTAAGTGGATAACGAATAAATCATTTCCTCTGGGGGGTGACCCTCGGGCTAAGAAGGGTGGAGAATTTAGGCAGGCTTACACCAGTTTTCCCGCCACTACTCGACCCCTTGGGAAAAATACGGATAGCGGTACCGCGATGATCGAATCATTGGTTTACCAAACTCTAATTGGCATAAATTCTTCTCCATTTTATGTGGCACCAGGCTTGGCTAGTCATTGGGCTGAAGATGATGACAAAGTTTCGTTTTATTTCAAGACAGATGCAGATGCTAAATGGGCAGATGGTAAACCTGTAGTTGCAAAAGATATTGTTGCTACCTGGAGACTACTGGTTGATAAAGGTATTCAGAAGCCTAGTGAGAATGTTACATGGGCAAAATTTTATGAACCGGTGGAATTATCGGAACGAGTAGTTATGGTACGTGCAAAAAAACCAGGCTGGAGAAATTTAATCTATATCTCAGGAATGTCGATTCTTCCAGAGCATATCATTGGTTCGATCAGCGGTAAGGAGTTCTTGAAGAAGCATAACTGGAATATGGTACCTGGTTCCGGCCCCTATAAGTTCGATAGTATCGACAAACCCAAAAAACTCACTTTAGTTCGCAGGACTGATTTTTGGGGAGCTAAAAAGCGCCAGTACATTGGATTGTATAATTTTGACAAGATCGTCAATGTTTACGTAGAAGATCAAGAAATAATTTGGGAGAAATTTAAGAAGGGTGAATTTGATTTCATGCCTATTTATAGATCCCAGCGCTGGGTTAAGGGAACTAGTTTTAATAAGGTCAAAGACGGATGGATACAGAAAGTTAAGGTATTTAATAGAAAACCACGAGGCACGCAGGGTTTTGACTTCAATCTTCGTAAGCCTCCTTTTGATGATATTCGTGTACGTCAAGCTTTTGCATACTTATGGAACCGAGAATTATTAATGGAAAAACTCATGTTTAATGAGTACGACTTTATGGATTCGTTCTATCAAAATGCACCATACATGGGTAGGAATGTGACAAAAATTCGATATAACCCAGAAAAGGCAATTCAGCTACTTAGAGAAGCGGGTTATTCATTAAATTCAGAAGGTTACTTAGCCAAGAATGGTAAGCCACTCAAACTTAGTTTTGAATATGTAGGTAAGTGGTCTGAGAAGTTTTATACAATCTTCCAAGAAGATCTCAAAAAAGTTGGAATCCAACTTGAAATAAAAGAGGTTACCTGGGCAACAAAATTGAAAAATATCGGGGAGTTGAATTTTAGGTTATCTAGCGGTGCCTTTTCAGCAACTGCTTTTCCTGACCCTCGAATACTGTATCATTCGTCTCTTGCTGATCAGAAACAAAGCTATAACCGATGGGGTATCAAAAATGATCGTGTCGATCAATTAATCGATCTGTACGACGCCGAATATGATGCTGCGAAGCGCAATGAATATCTTTCAGAAATGGATGATATTCTTACACAAGAATGTCTTAAAGCTTTTGATTGGTATGCTCCTGCTGAGAGACTAATATATTGGAATAAATTTGGTTACCCACCAGGTGTTTTGAACAAGACTTCTGCTGGAGATTATCGCGATGCGGTGTCACTTTGGTGGTATGACGAAGACAAAGCTAAATCTCTCAAATTGGCCATGGATTCTGGTTCTAAGCTTGATAGTCGACCAGTGGATGAAAAGTTTTGGATGAATAACGAAAAATACGACTTCGATAACGATTAAAGGAGGGATATGAGTACTTATTTCCTACGTAGGATATTACTTATGATTCC
>CAZYUV010000291.1:0-4077 GCA_964650625.1 uncultured bacterium | reverse complement strand
ATATGGCGTGTTTGAACCATATTGGAAATAAAATGTTTGGATTCAAGATTTTCATCTTTAACGTGACCTGAAGTTAAGATGTCTGTTTTAAGTTTCGAGTTTGTGATTGCACCATCAGCGATATCATCAAATTGAATAGAGTCGGTAGCGATTACATCTGCCTTCAAACTATTGCTAACTACTAGGCTTCCCTTAATGGCGCTATCCTTTATTATAAAGTCTGTTGTAATGCCCTTGGTTTTGAATTTTTGATTAGTTATGGAATCTGCTTTGAGGGTCCGACTACTTAGTGTAAATTCCTTTATACTTACTGACGTAATCGTTGTGTTAGCCAAAGATCTCGAGCTTACTTGGGAATCAGCAAGATCAGGGCCATCTAGAGAAGTATTTTTAACAATAACAGAGTCTATCTGGTTCGTAGCGATGTTGTTAGTTCTCACTGCACCTGTATCAAACTTAATCGTTGTAATAGTTGTGGATTCAAATTTAGCTGTTGAAAATAAGTTTTCAGCAAAGCGAGAGCTACTAAGTGTACTGTCTTTAATTGTATTCTCGGTCACTGAAATACTTTTAATATGAGAGTTGGCAATCTGTCGATTAGCTACTTTACCGCTCGTTATTACTTCAGATGCAAATCGACTATTGAGCAGCGTATCAGAGCTAATCTTAATCTCCGTGATTGACTTATTCGCAAAGTCATTGAGCTCCAAAGTATCGATTTTATTTTCATCTATGCTATTTAGGGCGAATTTTCCAGCTATGGCTACATTTTCACCCAAATCAGATGTTTGAAACGTATTATTTACAATATGTTTCGATTGAATAGCTTTGTCTTTCAAACGGTCCGTGGTAATAGTATCAAGAGCTATATCTACTGATTCAATCGAGTCATCCACTAAATTTTGTCTTAAAACATTACTATTTTTAACAGTATCAGTTGTTAGATTGTAATTACTTACATTAATGGTCTTTACGGCCGAGTCTTTGATTTTGGCGGCATCAATACTATTATTTTCAATGTCTGATTCGATTATTGATCCATTTACAATATGCAATGAGAGTATGGAGGATGCCGCCAAGTGGGAAGCTTTAATTTCTGAGTCTTTAATATTGTCCGTATCAAAAGCGAAAGGCTGGAATCTTGAAGAACTAATTCCATCAATAGTAATCTTCCCGTTAGTAACGGCATTACTGTCTATCTGACTGTTTACTATGGTTTTGTCAACGATGTCCGATGGATCGATAGTATTGTCCAGAAAATCTTCATTTAAAAGAGAATAATTTAATATCTCATTAGTTTTGATAGCACGATCTTGGATATGTTCCACTAGAATATTATTATCTTTGATGTGACTTGCTTGAACTTCAGAATTCTGCAAGTGCTCTGTTCTGACTGAATCTTTAGCGAGTTTTACAGTAGTAATACTCAGGTCTTGAAAATCGTCATTTTGAAGACTCAGGTTCTTAATTTCACGACTAGTAATACTAGAAGTTTGAACTTTTACCAGTGTTATAGATCCTGTCATAAAATCTTCATGAATAAGTGAGCCCGTAACGATTTTGTTAGCTGTAATGGCGGAGGTGTTAAGTTTAGTCATCACCACAGCTCCGGTAGCAATAATGCGACTGCTAATTGCCTCTGTTTCTATTTCCTCAAAACCAACACTGTTTGTAGAGAGGTCTATTTCCTGAATAGAGTTAGTTATGACTCTGGTTGAATCAATACTATTATCGGTCAAATGATAGAGTCGAATCTGATCAGCAGAAAAATGCGACGTATCGAGCGCATCTGAAACTAGATTGTCATTCTCGATGGATTTTGAAGTAAACTTCTCAACACCTAAGGTGCTATCAGCGATTTTATTTGCATCAATACTCTCTCGGGCGAGATGTTTAGATAAGATACTGTTTTCCTTAAAGTCTGCATTTTGAATATCACCATCTACCAGATGAACTTGAGTAAAGGTTTCATCTTTTATTTTAAGAGAAGTAATTTTTCCCGTACTATCATTCTTAAAATGGTCTTTAATGATAACTTTGCGATCAATCTTATCTGCGGTGATTGCACCGGACGAAATTTTGTCTGAATCATCGATGGCATTCGTGGTGAAATCTGCCTCAGTTAGACTGTCATCCATGATATCGTTGCCATCGACACCACTGAGATTACGTCCGTCACCAGCAAAAATATTTGCTTCGATTTTACCATCTCCATAAACAAGTATTGTATCCGATTCAGACTCATTTTTTTGTACAAAGAGCGGGTTGTTGCTTGCAATTTTAGGTTGAAAATAAAGCCCCATTCCACTTTGTGTAAAGGTTTGGCGGGAGCTTATTTCGTTGAGAATATCGTTTCTTCGGATGATGTCAGTAAGAGGTATACCTCTGATCTCACTATGGCGATGCAGACTGTCAGCATTCTGTTCATTTTTTCCGACTAACAGAGCAAAAACTGAACTAGTAATATTAATACTCGGTACAGGATCACCAAGCAAGGTGGTTGTCATTATTAGACCATTCTCAGATTTCACATGAAATTCACCCGAGAAATTTAAGTTTCCTGATGATTCAATAGTCGAGTCATTCGATAAAATAAAGCTATTATCGGATATCGAAATCAATTTGTGTGTAATGTCATCAGACCTGATAATAAGTACTGTGTCATCTGACCCCGATTTTATGGTTGCACCACTTGTAAAACTGACCGAGCGCATCGAAATCTGGGAAATGGTAGTAAATCTACTTGGATCGATTGAAAGTGCACTTTGATCAATATCACTGATTGTACTGAAATGAAGACTAGAGGATAAAATCACACCTCCACCAACTCCTGCATCTGCATAGACAGAAACGATATTGAATCGCGACAAACTATTTGGATCTATCTGATACTGTCCCTCTGGATGTTCTAGGGAAGGAGTAATTAATTTATTGGAGGAGAAAATCTGGTCGCTAATATTGGCAACTCCGAATCTTACGTTCAAAGGCGTTCTGAGATCTGTAGTATCATGCATTAGAGAAAGAGAATCGCTTGTTGATTCAAAAAATATGTTGCTCCCACTAACGTCTAAAGTGGAGTTTAATGAGGAGTAACCTGCTACTACGGCTGTAACGAAAGTGGCTTCTCCGATTGAGTCGATTTGTCCCTCAGTGCTCAATTGAAAGGCCTCATTACTAACATCAAGTGAACTGCCCCATAATGTTACTTCAGCATAGGCGGTCGTATTAGATAGAATATTTTCCCCTTGGGTTGAAGTTTGATCTAAACCTCCATTGATCGTTGTGAGCGAGTCTTTTGAAGTTAGAGTTAAACCTTCTGACAACTCCAGGCTTTTAGCTTTAGTAATGTCACCTTGTTCGGTTATTAAAAACACAGTAGACTTTTTAGGTTTAATCTCCAAAGATCCTGAAAGTTCATAAATACTTTGAGAGGAAAAGCTTTCACCCACTTGAATATTTTCGAAAACCGTAGTGGGCTCTAATAGCTGAAGGTTTTTACGAACTTTAACGATCTCCACATTGAGGTCGGTAGAGATCACTGATTCCAGTGAGCTGCTGGATGATGGGTCGACTGAATATTGGCTGTCGTCCCCGTCAATTAACACCTTGGCATACAAACTTTTATCCGAGCCGAATACCGTAAGTGCTTGAGACTTAACGGTACCGACTATGCTAACCACTTTATTTTGGTTAACAGATGAAATACCAACACCTGTCATATCTTTAAGTACTTTTAGGCTCATGAGATCCGCTAGACCTGCCATATCTACTTTGTAATTAGCATCCTGAAAGTCTTCAAATGTTGAGGTTTTAATACTATTTTGACTGGTAAAATCACCTTTTGTTAGGATCAAGTTTGATTCGGAAATAAAATCAGCTGTGGAGATAAACTCTTTAGTTGAAGAGACGTCAGTTACCACCAAATTTCCCTGCAAACTTAAACTTTTGATAAGAGTAGGGTCTGAGGACGTATCTGGAAAAGGATCTATTCTGTAGGATGCGTCATCGGAATCCTGGAAATAGTTTGAAGTCAGCACGTTGGAGACATTCAAAGATCCTTGAACATGAATTCTGAAG
>CAZYUV010000290.1:0-4082 GCA_964650625.1 uncultured bacterium | reverse complement strand
CATATGCCTTGCATAAAAGGTATCAAGCTTGTTAAGTTTGCCCAATGAGAGACTTGGCTTCCTCGGCTTTGGATAAGATTCACCCCTACAGGCCTAAATCTATTTCTGAAAATATCCAGGCAAGATTCACTTCGATGGGAGGTCTTTGTAATCTGGCTGCGAATGAAAATCCTATCGGAGCTAGCCCCCTAGTTTTAGAAGCTTTACAACAGGATTTAAAGCAAGTAGTCAATCGCTACAGTCTTTCTAATCAAGAGGATTTACGTACGGACTTGGCCAAATTTCACAATTTGGATAGAGATTGGATACACCTCGGGGCTGGAATCGAAGAAATTTTGACTCATATCAGTCGAGCGTTTCTTGTGAACAATGATGAGGTTATATTGTCGGAGCAAACATTCCCCTTGTACGCTGTGAATAATCAACTTCAGGGTGCAACTCAGCATTTTGTCGAGTTAAATGATTTGAGCTACAATTTAGCTGGTTTTTCGGCGAAGATGGAGGAGATTACGGCCCCTCCTAGAATGATTTACCTGTGCAATCCAAATAATCCAACAGGTACTATTTTTGATCGAGACTCTTTCGAGCGACTAATTCAACAAGTACCACAAGATTGTATTCTTGTATTGGATGAGGCTTATTATGAGTATGTTCGAGATACAGAATTTCCCGATGGAGTTACTTATCTAAATCGTATTCCTCGTTTAATTGTTACTCGAACTTTTTCGAAAGCTTACGGTCTTGCTGGGCTTAGAATTGGATACAGCATGCAGCATCCAGATATAACTAAAATTTTACAGAAATTAAAGCCATTGCATTCTATAAATAATTTAGCTGAAAAATGCGCCCGCATAGCTTTGAGTGATCAAGAGCATCTTGAAAAAGTAGTACAATATTGCCATGTTGAGTTGGACTTTCTTGAGAGATGCTTAAAGCAGACAATTTTCAAAAGAGTTAAAGTATTACGTAGTGAAGCCAATTTTCTTATTTGTGAGTTACCAATAGATTCAAATTCTGTAGCTGTTAGATTGATGAACGAGTGTGGAATTTTTGTAGCTCCCCTTGGTGGGTTTGGCTTGAATCAGTGGATACGTGTGAGCCCTGGCACTCGTAGTCAGAACGAGAAATTCTTAAATGGGTTACGAATTATATTGGAGGATTTTGAGTGTTAACTTACCTGCAAGTAAATGAAGGTTTATTGCGCGGCGGTATCCAAGGTTTAAGTGACGAAAATTTGAAGCAACAATTCATGTTATATAAGTCAGCGGTGCAGCATTTGAATTCTACACGAGCTCAGTTGGATGCAATGCGTTTAGATGGCCGTTCCGAGAATGTTTTATATCGCGACCGCGGACCTGGACCTGCTGCCGAATGGAACAAAGTTGTATTGTATGAATTGTACTTCGAGAACTTGGGCAAAGCTGATTCGGGAGTGTTTGGCAGTTTGGGGTCTGCAGTAAAAAAACAATGGGATTCCCTAGATGAATTTAAGTTAGAGATTGTAAGGTTGTCCAGAAGTCATTATGCACAATGGCTATTGTTAGGTTACGAGCCATATTCAGATCAACTTTATCTTCATCAAGTGGATATGCGTGGCTTGGGTTTGATGGTTCATCATTCTATTATTCTGTGTTTAAATTTGTTTGAGAGCAGTTACTGTAGAGATTTTGGAGCTCAGGGAAAGAATCATTACGTTGAAGCGCTTTTGGAAAATATAGATTGGGATGTATGCCAGCTGAGATATGACAGAGCCCGTGAAGGTTTGTTGCCCTCTCGTCCTTAAGATCATTTGCAAACGGATCTGAAATTAATTGGAATTATATTGAACTTTGACAAAAGCATTCGGTTAAAGCGAATTGTGGTAAACAGTTGTTGCGTGAATTTCTGATTTGAGGACCTTAAGTGTTAGAATCTAGGTCTGGTTCGCGTGCTAGAACCCTCAAAATAAGGATGTAGAACGAGATGTTTAAAGATTGTCCCAAAGATACAGTTACAGGCTTACCCTTACTTTGCGACGCTACCATGGAAAAAATTCTAGAAATTTTTGAGAGTCAGCGTTCTCTTGGAATCATTTATTTGGATGTTTACAATCTTACAAAGATCGAGAATGATTTTGGATCGGATATATACGATTCGGTACAAAGAGATCTCACGGAAGCTATTTTTTCATTACAAGGTAAATATCTTAGAAAGAAAGATTTGGTTATAAAGTGCCATCAATATGATGACTCGTTTCTAATTGTCCTTTCGAAAAAACGAAATATTGGAGGCACTCGTAAGAATGATTTAGAGACTATCACTCGTAGAATTCATGCTCATATTAATTCGGGGATTTTCTTCACGACCTATAAGTGGCTGAAATGCAAA
Organism: uncultured bacterium; assembly: GCA_964650625.1. Classification (GTDB taxonomy): domain Bacteria; phylum Muiribacteriota; class UBA6191; order UBA6191; family UBA6191; genus JAYZAC01. The sequence continues at coordinate 1,715 of CAZYUV010000290.1, read as the reverse complement.
CCGAAATTACGAGTAGGTTATTCGTTTGTCGTTAAGAATAATTTGCTAAATCCACAGCGAATGGTTTATCGAGCTATATCAGAAGCTAGGGTCATGAGTTCATTTCATATATACAACACGGAGATTCGTTACAAAGAGTCTTTACAGCAAATTATTTTGGATGAAGAGATAAAGACGGTTTACCAGCCTATAGTTCATACGGAGACAGGTGAGATTTTTTCTTATGAGGCATTAAGTCGGGGCCCTGAAGGTAGTGAATTCTTCAACCCTCTATTTTTATTTGAAATAGCCAAAGATAGCGAATTACTTTTTGAGTTAGATAATGTTTGTCGTAAGAAAGCGATCGATAATGCGGTGGCTTTGGACCCTAAGTTGAAATTGTTTATTAACGCTTTACCTACAACCATACACGAAGCCTCTTTTCGGGAAGTTTACTTGAAAGAGTTTATGGAAAAATATGAACTTCGTCCCGAGAATCTGGTGTTTGAAATAACAGAAAGTCTCGCAATTCAGAACAACGAGACTTTTATGGCTGATATCCGCCGCTATACTGCTGATGGTTATCAAATTGCTATCGATGATACTGGGACAGGATATTCAAGTTTTGAAACAATATTGAAAATCAAACCTCATTACATCAAGATTGATATCTCGATGATTCGCAACGTGGATACTGACCCACTGAAACAAACTATGATTGAAGCTTTGGTTAATATAGCCAGTTCAATTAATGCGAGAACAGTCGCAGAGGGAGTGGAAACAGTTCCGGAGTACAAAAAGATTCAGGAGTTAGGCGTGGATTTTTGCCAAGGTTATTTGTTTAGTAAGCCCGGTCCACCGTTCCCGGACGTACAAAAATACGTTTAATTTCAAACTTTTGTAAGGCATTTTCTTGCAATTGGGTTTATACCAAGTAAAATACTCGAAAACTCCAAAGGAGATCCCATGGCCAAATCACAAGCCAAATCTACAGCAAAATCCGTCATAAAAGAATTCACTCACGATTGCGAGAGACATCTCAAATATTCCGTGGTGAAGGATAAATTTACTAAAGCGGAACATGATGAATATTACTCTCTTTCATTGGCTGTAAGAGATAGAATAATCGACCGTTGGTTTTCGACACAAAAACGATATTATCAAGAAAATTGCAAGCGTGTTTACTATCTTTCGCTAGAGTTTTTACTTGGGCGAATGCTAGAAAATAATGTGATTAATTTAGGGATTGAAGATGAGGTCAGAGTAGCCTGTAAACAGCTTGGTGTCGATTATGATGATTTGCGTGAGGTTGGAGAGGATCATGGACTAGGTAACGGAGGCTTAGGTCGTCTTGCAGCTTGTTTCTTAGATTCCCTTGCGAGTCTTTCTTATCCGGCGGTTGGTTATGGAATTCGCTATGAGTATGGCATTTTCAGACAAGAGATAAAAGATGGGTTTCAGGTGGAAGAACCTGATAACTGGTTGGCAAGAGGTAATCCTTGGGAGGTTGCTTGCCCAAATCTTTCCGTCATAATACGTTTTGGTGGAAGGCTTATAAAGCCAGAGGGAGAGAAGTCCAACGAACTTAAATGGGTAGACACCAATGAAATATTGGCAGTGCCTTACGATACTCCTGTGGTTGGTTTTGAAAATGATTGTGTAAACACTTTAAGATTGTGGTCAGCCCGTGCCACGCATGATTTTGATTTTCAAGAATTTAATGATGGCGACTATTT
>CAZYUV010000289.1:0-4086 GCA_964650625.1 uncultured bacterium | reverse complement strand
AGCTTAATTTGGAGGTGCCGGTAATGATTGGTATTGGAGGTGCCCAACTTGAAGCTCAAGTGGAATGGATTCGTTGGCTTAATGGACAATCTGTAGACTCCTACCTGCTTGTGACCCCTCTTTACTCTAAGCCTGGCAAAGAAGGTCAAATTCAATGGTTCGAATGTCTTATGGATGCTAGTGAGCGACCATGCATGCTTTATAATGTACCGGGACGAACGGGCGTGGAGCTTGACCCTGAAGCATTAAAAAGTCTGCAGAGTCATACCAATGCATGGGCTGTAAAAGAAGCCGGTGGATGCGCTGAGAAGTTACGTCGATACATTCAGCAAGCTCCCTCATTACGATTTTTCTGTGGTGATGATATTCTTATTGATGAATTTATTGAAGCTGGTGCTACAGGACTTATCTCTGTGGCCTCGAACACCTGGCCTGAGATTACCCAAAGACTAGTTCAACAGTTATTGCAGAACCGGCGTCAAAGAATTCCAGAGGAGTTTCGTCGTGCTGCTCAGTCTTTGTTTTTAGCTAGCAACCCGGTTCCTGTTAAGGCTCTTTTATTCGAACTTGGAATAATCAACAGTCCGCTGATGCTACCACCTCTCTCGCATGAAGACCTTTATCATGTGGGACCAGTCTTAGCCAGCCATACCCAGCTAATGCCTATTTTAGAAGAATTACGACAACAAGATGAAAAGGAGCTAGGTCATGCAGTGGCTTGAAGTTTTAGATGCATTAGAGTCTGGTCAAATCAGGGCTGCTGCTCCTAGAGAAAATGGAAAATGGGAAGCCAATCTGGAAGTCAAACAAGCCATCTTAAATGCTTTCAAAGAAGGTCAACTGGTGGAGGGCCCAGGCTTTGTAGACAAACATAACTTATTACCTCAAAACTTTGCTCGCAGTCGAGGCGTGCGTTTGGTACCAGGTGGTAGTGCAGTAAGACGTGGGGCGTATGTGGCGCCTGGCGTAATCATTATGCCACCAAGCTATATTAATATTGGTGCCTACGTAGATGAAGGCACAATGGTGGATAGTCACGTATTGGTAGGCTCTTGTGCTCAGGTTGGTAAACGTGTGCATCTGTCCGCAGCTGTGCAGCTTGGAGGCGTACTGGAACCCGTTGGTCAGAACCCCGTTATCGTTGAAGATGATGCCTTTTTAGGGGCGGGGGTTGTGGTGGTTGAAGGTATCAGAGTTGGTCGAAGAGCAGTTCTAGCACCTGGCGTTTGTCTGACTCGCTCGATTCCCGTTTATGATGCAATCAATGAAAGGCAACTTGAACCTGGCGAAGATATTCCCGAGGGCGCCGTAGTGGTTCCCGGTACCCGGCCCATCTCTAACAAAAACGTATGGGCAAGAGAAATGGGTTTAATGTTATCAGCTCCTATCATCATCAAATATCGTGATGAGCGCAGTGATGCCTCTCTGGTTCTTGAAGAAGCTTTACGTTGAATTACCAGCCTATTTATTTAAATCATGATTTTCAGCGCTCCGTGCTGAAACCGTTAATAAATGAGCTAGACGCACCCCTATTTTTTTATGATTTAGACTTTTTGAAGACTCACCTAGAAACAGGTGTAAAAACCTGCTCACAAGCTGGAGTCCGCTACCTTTACGCATGTAAAGCCAATGGACTTAGTGAAATTCTTAACTGTATCCGCGAATCTGGAACTGATTTTGATGTAGCTAGCCAAGGAGAGTTAGAACAAGTCTTAAAGTCTAATGTTGATCCCCAGCAAATAATCTGCACAGGACCTGCAAAATCAGTACGCTATCTATCAATGCTTTTAACTCGTGGAATACGAACTTTCATTTTGGAAAGTGAGCAACAGCTTAATGATCTGCAAAGCTTGTGTGAAGAACGCGGGATTTACGCCAAAGCTTTGCTACGTCTTCAACTAGACTGGGATAAAACCCAAAGTTCAGTGCTAGGAGGTTCAAGTACAACAGTTTTTGGACTAGAGGATGAGCATTGGATTCAAGTTCTGAAAAAGCGAAACCATACTCGGATAGAAATAATGGGCGTGCACTGCTTTCAGTGGGGCAATTTAGTAAATCTGAATGATCTTAAAGCCACCTGGCAGAATGTAATTGAGCGCTCTGCAAAGTTTTGTCAGAAAGCCAGTATTCAACCCAAGGTAGTTGATCTGGGAGGTGGACTGGGTATCGATTATTCAAGTGACCAAATTAGCGAATACAGTTGGCACAATATTGGTGATGTTCTTAAGCATTTGTCAGATCAAAAAATATTTGACGAAGTCTGGATTGAACCAGGTAGATATAGTGTTGGACTCTGTGGTGCCTACATGAGTCGAATCATTGATCGTAAGCGTACCCGAAAAAAAGACTTTTTGATTTTAGAGTCAGGCATGAACCATTTACTGCGTCCTGCCCTTACTCAGGAAGGTTTTCCAGTAAAAAACCTGAGTAAGCATGAGCCCAAAAATACTACGTTTTCAATTCATGGCCCACTATGCACCTCACTTGACTGGCTGGGTACAGCCGAGTTACCCAAAAATACATCAGCAGACGATATTTTAATGTTTTCTAAAACCGGCGCCTATGGATTTTCTGAGAGTATGCCGTTATTCTTGGCTCACCAATGGCCAGCTGAGGTCTGCTGGATTAATGAACAAATTAAAATTCAGCGCTCGGCAGCACCAGCGCAGGAGTTTTTAAAGTGAGTCTAAAATGGAATCAAACCCTTATACCATTAACACATAGTATTGACGGACAAGCTATCGAACTGAAGAAATTCCAGCTTGATAGTGGCTTAATGGGCCCTCATCTGTATTTACAATCGGGGGTTCATGGAGCTGAGCTGCAGGGACATTTGGTAATTCAGGAGCTTATAAGACAGCTTCCAGATCTACTTCAGAAAGGCAGTGTGACATGTATTCCCTGTGCCAATCCAATAGGTCTGAATCATAAAATTGGTGAGTTTACCGCCGGACGATATCACCCGGTTAGTAGAGAAAATTGGAATCGTCATTATCTTGAATTACCAAGCAAAGGTACTAAAGATATCTGGAATTGGGAATCGATTCTTCCCAAGATGCAAGAAGATGACTGGGTGCAGATTTTTCGCGACTATTGCATAGAGACTTTAAAACAAAAATTAGAAACAGAGAAAGACCAATATGCTTTAAGTTTACCTAAAAAGCTTGCATGGATTCTGCAATTGGAAGCCTTAAGATCGGATTTAATGCTTGATCTACACACTGGCCCCCTATCGACTCGCTATATCTATGCAGCTGAATTCAGTACTCTAAAATCTATTGATTTGGGCTTTGATTACACGATCGTTATACCACCAGAATTTGGTGGCGCCATGGATGAAGCCTGCTTTATGCCCTGGGTTCATCTGCGAGATAAACTGGCTGAAAAAGGGCAAGAAATTGAGATCCCTGTGGAGTCCTACACGCTGGAATTAGGTAATGAAGAAAAAATCTGTACAGCTTCAGCAATCAACGACCTTGAAGGTATTTTTCATTTCATGATGAAACGGGGCATGATTGCAGAGGAAGTTCTTGAGCAATGGACTGAGTCAGTGCCTTTTCTTGAATTAAGTGAAGATCGTTTTGAGCATAGCTGGGCCAGCTCATTGAAAGAGTTCGTTTCTTATCGAGCTCCCGAATCAGGACTCATTGAATACCTTGTAAATCCTGGAAGCTTCGTAGAGACGGGGCGAGCAATTATGGAAATTCATAGACCTACTCAATGCTTAGAACGCAAAACGAAAATCATTGAAGCTGCTAAACCCGGCGTTGTAATTAATGTCTGTCAATCTGCTGCAGTGACTGAAGGTATGCGGCTGATGGATATACTTCAAAGCCCTTACCAGCTTCAAGCCAAGCGATACTAACAAAATACCAATTTTTCGTACCGAATTTGTCCTATTTCGTCGAAATGGTAGTATCCGAATTCTTGAGATATAATAGCAGCCCAAGGAGTATGCCATGAGTCAAAAAAACCGTGAACATTGGGGATCAAAAACCGCATTCGTATTAGCCGCAGCGGGTTCTGCGGTTGGATTGGGTAATATCTGGAAGTTTCCCTATATTGCCCATCACAATGGCGGGGGCA
>CAZYUV010000288.1:0-4092 GCA_964650625.1 uncultured bacterium | reverse complement strand
AACCAATTTGCCGTTTAGGTTATATATCTTGTACTTACCGTCTGGCTTACCATTCTTCATAGATCCAATGTACTTTAATTTTCCATTTTCATGATATAACCCTGCCATCCCGTCCGCCTTACCATCCTTATAAGCGGTAACTCCTTTTAGCTTTCCATTCTCATAATAATTCTTCCACTCACCTTTTTTTTCACCGTTCTCATAAAAGCCAATACTTTTTACATTCCCATTATCGTGATATTCCTTCCACTCACCCTCTTCTTCACTATGCTTGTAAAAACCAATCGCTTTCAACTGTCCACTCTTATGATAATACTTCGACTCACCATTTATTTTCCCATTCTTCCAAGAACTTATGCCTTTTAAGTTCCCATTATCGTGATAATACTTCGACTCACCTTCTCTCTTGTCATCCTTGATAGAACCAATACTTTTTAACTGACCATTTTCATGGTATTCCCTCCGCTCACCATTACCATTCTTTACAAAACCAATCTCTGCTAATTTTCCACTCTGGTAATATGTTCTGAACTCATCTGTTTCCTTGCCATTTTTGTAATTACCAATACCGCCTAGCTGACCATTATTATGATAAAACTTCCATTCACCTTCCTTCTTACCATCCTTATAAGAGCCAATGGTTTGTAATTCTCCGTTATCCCAGTAAGTCTTTTCTTGAAAACATCCAGAGAGAAATAAATAGCTAATACAAAGTAGGGAAAGTAGTTTTTTCATGATTTCATCCTTATAAATTTTCGTGTGTATACACTTCCAGATGAAGAGATAGGCTTTTTGAAATCAACCGTAGGTCTATTGAAAGTGGTAATTCGATTAAAACTAATAGATGATTCGAGAATATTTTTCCATTGATCCATTGCGGCATTTAATTCTGAAAGAAATCCTGCATTTGATAGGCAAGTACTGGTAGCGGGGTTAATTTTTAGGGAAATACTCGAGAATGAAACAGTGAATATAAGAAATATTATATTGTTAGCTAAACCCATGAATTCTCCTTGCCTACTCCACTAGTATGTAAATTAGGCAATTGTTCAATTGTAGTTAGCTTGTATTTGTTTAAAATGTTGAAGATGTTTTTTCTTCAAAAGATAGCAATTATATTACTTTTGTATTCTCAGGTACGAGAACAACAGGGGTCTTACTAGTAACAGCGGAGTTAGTTGCCCTGTCTAACTATTCTATTCATGTATTAAGTTCAAATAAGATCAGAATTCTAACTTCTTGTGAAGATTTCCTTTATTGTCGTAAATCTCAACGGCCATGAGTGAGCCATGCTCGTTAAAGAAACTCCAAGCGCCTACTTCTGTTTGTCCACAAATCGCTTTACCGGTACATCTCACCCTTCCATTTGAATGATATAGGGTGATTACACTTTCTTCGTCGCCATGGTTATCAACAAAGGAGACAGATTCTGTCATATAGCAATTGTTGCTATGGTCTATACTTTTAAACAAGCATTTACCATCACCAAACCAGCTCTTTGTAGTAGCATCATCGTCCCTGCTGTAGGCTAGTTCATCGTTTTTTAGCGGGTTATTTTGATCAATCTCTGTTGTACTCATACAGATGCCCTTCTGATTTTTCTGAAAGTTAGAATTATAAGTCTAGCAGTATTGTGCTTACCATCAAGATCATTTTGGTGCTTGATTTGTTCTAGCTTGAAACCATTATTTTCGGCCATAACTTTATATTCTGCTTGTTGATGTACGTAAGCCGGTATTTTGAATTCTTTCTTTTCTAGGGTAAATTTGGCAGTCTTACCTATTGATTGTCTATCAGGGTGCAACTCTGAAACGTACATCAGACCGTTGTCTTGTAGACATCGTGAGGCCTCACAGAAAACCGAACTTAAGTTTTCAATATGCTCTAACACAAGGTTAAAGCTTATAAGATCGAACTGATTCGATTGAACGGGCCATTTTTTATTAATGTCTGAAATAAAAAAGTTTATATGCGGATCAAATTTTTTTTTCCGAGCAATTTGAAGCATTGCTAAAGATAAATCAAAGCATGTAAGTCTTTTACAGAGACTTGCTAAAGCTGGACTATTCTTGCCAGTGCCGCTACCCGGTTCAAGAATTGATTGAAAGAAGTGATTAGACAAATTGTCTTTAAGACAGTGGTGGTCTAGATCTCTAGTTTGATTGACGCAGCTGTCGTAATCTTTTGACCACAAGTCATAGAGTTCTTTTATTTCTAAACTTTTGTCTACGGGCTGAATCCTTTTCGTAGTTTACACAGTAGTATAAGACAGATTAGTTATGCAAAGTTCAGCCTTATTTTCAGAATGTAGAACTTACCGTTATGCCCTTTGGCGAATATGGGACGAGTCTTTGGACTCGGTTTTATTTATAGGCTTGAACCCTTCCACGGCTGATGAGAGTAATAATGACCCCACAATCAGTCGTTGTATAAATTTTGCTAAAGCATGGGGTTATGGTGGTTTATGCATGGCAAATCTTTTTGCATATCGAGCCACTGAGCCAAGAATTATGATGCTTACAGATAACCCAATCGGGCCAGAAAACGATCAGATACTTTTCGATTTAGCTTCTAAAGCACATGTTGTGGTTGCTGCATGGGGTAATCACGGAAGTTTTAAGGGGCGCTCTGTACAGATATCTCGGTGGATCCAAAATTTAAGGTGCTTAGGAGTAAATAAATCAGGCGAGCCTGCACATCCTCTCTATCTCAAAAGTTCGAGCGAGTTGATTAGTTTGTGAGTCAATAAAACAAGATATAAAAAGTATCTTTTATACAGTAAAGAATAAGGATTAATAATGAAGCTTGTACAGATTAATCAAGCTACCAGGGTCCTTTGATTCTGTGCTCCAGGAACTGTATTCTCTTACCTGTTCGAATCTTTGCTGAATTATGGCTTCATAATAATTGTTATACTTATCGTTAAATTCATGTATTAAGTCATTCAAGTCTGAGTAGAATGGCAATTTATCTTTAGAGTCTATGAATTCTTTTGCTGCAATCATTTTTAGCAATTTACCCACATGAAGAACACGTTCTTCTTCGGTTATCCTTTCTGAAAAATAAGTTGAAAAGAAACCATGTAGATCTTCTTTAGTCGCTGTATTTATATTGAAATTAAAATAGCTGTTGTCATCTTTTATGCCGTAAACAGGAGTTAGTGTATGATTCAGTTTGAGCTCGCCATCCAATACCTTACTTAACAATTGGGCTCGTTTCACAGCCCATTTAATTGAGAACTTTTTGTAATCTACATAGTTAACTTTTTTCTGTTTGTATTGTTTATGCATTAAATACTGTTGTTTGTAAAACTCGGGTGCATCATGGCTCACTGTGACATAGCGGCTAGACTCTAGAAATTGTCTAATTACTTGTTCTTTTAGCTCGGGGAATTCCTCTACGAATGCATTGATGAATTCGAAGAAAGTCATTGGTTTTTGAGCCACCATAACCTGCAGAAGTTTATCAAATGGTTCATCAATATTACTTTTGAAAAGTAGTCGATAAATTAGTGTAGCCACTACCCCTTCAGTTCTTAGAAGATCATCTGCTGAATCAAGCAGGCCGTCTTTTTGGTGACCGTCATTTACTAGTCCCAAGTGATTGTGTTTGGCAGCTACTAAACGTCGATATTTAATTTGGCTAAATAGTCTTTGCTTTTCTGCGGACCAACCCTCTGTATTTATTAATTCATGACTAATTTCTTCTGGAAACAATTCTATGGTAGCTAGTTCCATGGCCTCAGCGATTCCTTCAATAAAAGCCAAGTATTCGTCTGTGACTAAATCTGCACGATGACCTTTGTTGGATAATGAACGAGCTTTCATTTCGAGCATACGCTCGCCATAAACGTCGCCCATAATTCCATGGAAAAGCTCGTGAGCTATCAAGGGCGCTAAATAGTTTTCTGACACGAAGTCTTCAAGACTAATCTCTCCACGGCTCAGTCTCAGTGGAGAAAGGATAAGTAAAGAATTGGTTCTAATCTTTGTGTTCTGAATTAATAAGCGTAACGAACTTACGGCGGGTCCACCCTTACCAAAAGTGTCTCCCACTAAAACAGCATAGGGCGTGTGGGTAGTATCTGGGGAA
>CAZYUV010000287.1:0-4118 GCA_964650625.1 uncultured bacterium | reverse complement strand
AGCACTATTAACGGCTTCAATAATATTCATTACGGGCATCAGTGACCCTCCTCTTCATTAAATTTTTGCAGAAATTCATATTGTTCCTGAAGATTCCAAGGAACATCGTGGTAAACATCCTGAAACATTTTATCAATGCCAGGTTTAGGAGTATTACGAGCGACCTTAATCGCATCTTCTACTTCCTCGTACATAGCTTCCAAAAATTCTTTATCTTTTTTGTCGTTCCACCAACGCTTCTTGTCTAGATACAGCCTGAGTCTTTGAATTGGATCTTTTGGGTCCCACTCTTCAGCTTCCCCTTCTTTGCGGTAGCGCGTTGGATCATCGGCGGTACTGTGAGCTCCAACGCGATAAGTCATGGCCTCAATTAATACTGGTCCCTCCCCAGATAGGCAGATTTCCTTCGCTTTAGCAACCACATCATATACTGCAAAAACATCATTGCCATCGACTCTAAAGCCTTGAATCCCGTAACCGATAGACCGCGGAACAATTCCATCACCTCGGTACTGATTCTCGGTGCTTGTGGAGATTGCGTATTTATTGTTACGACAGAAAAATATACAAGGTACTCGCCGAACGGCACCCATGTGTACACCAGCGTGGAAATCACCTTCAGACGCTGACCCTTCAGCTAAGTAGCATAAGGAAACGTTGGGTTCATTTCGTACTTTCATAGCGTAGGCAGCACCCGCCACATTGGGTATTTGCGTAGCCAATGTGGATGAAACGGTCACAGAATTAAGCTCACGCTTACCGTAGTGATTCGACATTTGTCGTCCTAGAGATGGATCGTTCTCGTTTAACAACATGTGATCCATGTACTCTTGGGTACTCAGTCCCCTCCATAAAATTGCAGCTTGTTCACGATATTGAAAAAATAGCCAATCGTCGTTGGTAAGGGCTGCCGCACTAGCTACGGCACAACCTTCCTCGCCTCGGCTACCAATCACAAAATTGATAACACCCTGCCGCTGCAAGGTGATACAACGTTCGTCGATACGACGAGTTAAGTGCATTGTTTTGTACATTTTAATGAGATCCTCTTTGCTGATCTCACGTTTAAAATCCTTGCTGAGGTTGCCCTCATAATCAAGGTACTGGATTTTCTCAAATTGCATGTAACACCTCAGTTCGTTGAATAGCTAATGCGAGTAAATTGAATAATAGTAGTCGGTAAAATTATGCAGTGCGCTGACGCCTCAGACTGTCTTTTTGGATAAACTCCTTGATAAAGAATTCCCCAGCTTTATAACTAGACCTAACTAGGGGCCCAGAGGCCACCATCTTGAAGCCGAGATTATAGCCAAGTTGCTTCAGTTGTTCAAATTCATCTGGATGGTAGAATTTCTTCACTTCATGATGCTTTGATGAAGGTCTTAGATATTGTCCCAAAGTTACAAAATCGACTCCCACTCCTCGCAGATCTCGCATGCTTTGTTCTAATTCTTCCATATTTTCCCCAAAACCAAGCATTAAAGAGGATTTTGTGTAGATGGCTGGATCCATTTGCTTGACCCTCTCTAGTTGCGACAGACTTTGAATGTATGTTGCGCGTCGGTCTCTTACTGAGGGGGTGAGCCGCTCTACGGTCTCGATGTTGTGTGAAATAACATCAGGTCTCGCTGCAATTACCTTGTCCATGTGTGCGGCAACGCCTGAAAAATCTCCCGTCAGGACTTCTAAGGTGGTCTCAGGGTTCAAGCGTTTAATTTGTCGTATAGTTGCTGCAAAGTGCGCTGAGCCTCCATCCTCGATGTCGTCACGATCAACTGATGTTACTACAACATAGTGGAGTTTAAGGGGTTCTAGCAATTGAGCTGTCTTCAAAGGCTCTTGGGAGTCAAGCCATCCTGAGCCTTTACCAGTCTTTACATTACAGAATTTACAAAATCTAGTGCAGGTGTCTCCCATGATCATAATAGTAAGAGTTCTGTCACTCCAGCACTCTCCGATATTTGGGCAACGGGCTTCTTGACATACTGTAGCGAGGCCTAGTCTGGCAGTTTCTTCTTTCAGGTAATTGTAGTCGGGTCCTGAAGGTGGTCTGACTTTTATCCAGCCTGGTTTACGCTTCACTTTCGACGCCTGTGTCTTTTGTACAATTTCCGACATGCCGCCAGTGTACACAAACCGAGGTTTTTTAGAAAGTGTCAGTACCGCTTTGAACAGTTGAAACTTAAACAATTTACTTTATTTGTCGAAGTGATTTGTATGCAAATAAGGGCTTTCATACTATATTTTTTTCTTTGTTCACCGCTTTATGCTGTAAACAGCACTAACCTCCTAGATCACTACAAAGAGCCTTTGCCCGTTACTTTTGGTATGTGGTTGGATTTACAATTACGAGTATTTTCCTTCAAACACTCCGATTGGTTTAAAAAAACCAAGGTTTTCATCACAAAAAGTGGAGCGCTTCAAATGAAAATTGATTTTCGAGGAAACCGCCTACCCGGTGATAAAAGTCAGATCGAAGGATATGTAGAAGATACCAGCATTAAAATTAAGTTAGAAGTTGAACAGCTTGTGCAAGGATTATGGGGAATTTACCCCGGAGAGATTCCCTATGGCGCATTCAAAGGCCAACATGATTTGGTGAGTACCTTTATTTTCTTAGACGGGAAACAGATTGGTTGGACTGCTGGTGACAATTTTCAATGGAAACGCAAAAAGCGAATGTGGGACGTTATCACTAATAATTTTCGAGGCAAGGCCAAGTCTAAAAATTCCCAAAAATAAAAAATATCTTACCCAGTAAAGATGGATGAATCCCTAATTCAGCACTAATTTTTTAAGATACTAGTACCATCTGCTTTCAAGTCTTTCACCGATTGTATGATTCGATCTTTCATTTGATTTTCAGCTTTTTTCATCCACGTACGAGGATCGTAGTGTTTCTTCGATCCAACTTCGCCCTCTACTTTTAGTACTTGGTCATAATTAGTGAAAATATGATTAACCACTGGGCGAGTGTAGGCATATTGCGTATCTGTATCCACATTCATCTTTATAACTCCATATTCTAGAGTCTCGTGAATTTCATGAAGCTCTGAACCTGACCCACCGTGAAAGACGAGATGAATTCGATAGTCCTCACCAAGTTCTTTGAGTACCGCGCTTTGACCGTCTCTTAATATGGTAGGGGTGAGTTTGACGTTACCCGGTTTGTACACACCATGAACGTTTCCAAAAGTTGCAGCCAGCATATAACGGCCAATTGGCTTTAATGTTTTTGCGACCGCAACCATGTCTTCGGGTGTAGTGTATAATTTGTCAGCTGGCGCATCTTCATTATTAACGCCATCTTCTTCTCCTCCGACCACTCCAGTTTCAACCTCTAAGATGATTTCGCTTTTTGCGCAGCGCTCCAATAACTCCTTACTAATTTTGATATTTTCCTCTAATGCTAGCTCGGATCCGTCAAACATGTGAGAGTTGAAAAGATTTGGTAGTCCAGCTGCTCTTCGTTTTTCAGTTTCCTCAATTAGTGGAATCAAAAATGGTTCTACTTTATTTGGATGACAATGGTCTGTATGTAGGGCAATTAAAACATCGTATTCTTTAGCTACGAGGTGTACATGTTGAGCCAGCGATATCGCACCTATTGCAGCGTTTTTAACAGCTTGGCCTGACGCAAATTCGCCGCCACCGGTAGAGACTTGTATTATTCCATCACTGCCAGCTTCAGCGAAAGCTGCAATCGCTGCATTAGCCGTAGAGGTGGATGTCACATTAATCGCTGGATATGCAAAACCTCTTTCTAGGGCGCGATCTAGCATTTGGCAGTATTGTTCATAAGTAGCTACAGGCATGGCCTCTCCTCAGAATTTTTTATTTGAAAAATAGCAGCTCATTCTAGCTGAAGCTATAGTCGTGTAACAAGGTCTACTGCTCATCCATTCAAAATGATTAATTGATGACATTTTTTTTTACACATTGAAACTTATAAGTTTTGCTCGCGTATGAACTATTCACGTGGAACAGCGTTTGCTTAAGAATATAATGACCAGAGCAGGAGAATTGCATGAAAAAATTTGCTATCAGTGGACTATTAGTAGGACTTTCATTGTGACGACAGTGAGCCAAGCCAACCCATCTTCCGATGACTTGATTTT
>CAZYUV010000286.1:0-4146 GCA_964650625.1 uncultured bacterium | reverse complement strand
AACTAATTTCTGTCGAATAGTTGTCCTCATGTTTTAGGAAGCGAAAACTAAACGCAGCGTTTGCTCGTGGAGTTTTTAATCACATAAATCCTATTTGCTTCACTAATTTGAAATTTACTTTGTAGGTGTTCTGACAAACGATTTTTATTCATACAAAAGTATAATCTATCTTCTAATTACTTCCTCTAAATGGCGTTTAAGTTAACATAATCCAAATTATATTCAGTACATAAGTATTGCATTTTAATGAGTGTGTATGACTGTTAAAAAAAATACGCTTTTTACTGATATTTTTTTACCTTCTAGATTTAAAATTTGGTGGCTAAGATTTAATCTTTGTTGTGTCGGTATTATGTCGATTAGATTAAAGGTGCGAGATTAAACGAGGAGGATTGGTGAATATTAAACTTAGCAATCGTCAAAAAGATGTTTATGAATATATAAAGGCTTATGTTAGGAAGTATGAGTACTCCCCTCATGTTATTGAGATTAAGAAACATTTTGGTTATTCAGCGCATTCCACTGTCATACAGCATCTCAAAGCACTGGAAAAAAAGGGTTACATCAAAGTGGCCTACAAGCAAAAGCGTGGTATTCATTTACTAGACGGTGATAAACCTTTACGAAATACAGTGTTGCCATTACGTGGAGTTGTTCCCGCTGGAAATATGGTGGAATGTTTCGAAGACCATGAAGAAATTAGGCTGGAACACCAAGTTGTGCGAGATTTAGATAAAACCTATGCCCTTCAGATTAGAGGTGATTCGATGATTGAGGAGCATATTCTTGACGGTGATCTTGTTTTAATTGAGGAGCGTAATAATGCTCTCAACGGTCAGATTGTAGTGGCCAGTTATGAAGGACAAATGACACTTAAAAAATATTTTCATGAAGGTCGTCAGATTCGATTGCAGCCAGCAAACTCAACTATGGAGCCCATAATCATAAAAGGTGAGATTAATATCCTGGGCGTAATGGTCGGTTTGGTGCGTCGTTTGTCTTAGATTCTGAAATACTTAAAGAGTTGAGAATCCTAAGAAGGTGCACAATCCCCTATTCATTTAATTAAATTTTGGGTGCAAACCTAAGTCTATGATTTAGATGGTTAGAATTCGAAAATCCGTTCGTCAATTTTTGTGATGTATTTTGAAATCATAATTATGTTGGCCGTAGTTTTTAAGGAAAGGTAAATACAGAAGTAAATACAGCAAGACGAACCACTGTAGCGGAGTGGTCCAAGGTAAGGCTTGCATTGGATGGGGTGCTAGCCAAAGACAGTAATAAATTGCACAGAGACTGAAAAAATGAAATTCACGACGATCTCGACTATATACGAGAAAAAAAGGTAAGCTCATTAATAGATACCAAGGGTTGGTCACTGGGCTAAACATGAAAAATAACAAACTGACTCTAATAAAGGGTGATTGCTTGTTAGGTTTAAGAAAAATCCATAATATTCCCAGCAATAAAAATGATAGGAATATGAAGCGAGCTATCAAGTCTGGTCTTGAGAACCAATCGTATGATTGTAGAAAGATTCTACACCAAGTGTATAGGCCATTATTAAACTCCCACATTGATGCAAAACTCAGCAGACTATTTTCGGTGGCAAACCGGTTAGGGTAAAAGTACGCAGAAATGCATTCCAAGACTGTGTAGATTATCACGAATCCAAGGAGCACCTTCCGGTTCATGAAAGGTACAAAGAATATAGCAAATCCCTTTAGATGGACTGCTAGAGCAATTCCAAAAGCACTTAATTTCCATTTATGCTTCAAAATCGCGCCGAGTGTCACTAATATTGCAAGTCCGATCCAAAGATCATAGTGCTTGTTCAGATAAACTTCGATGAGGGGTAAGGGATGTAGCCACCACGCCCACAAAGCTGGTCGCAGCATCTTAAAGGCGAAACTAAGTATGGCAAGTACGCAAAGCTCACTTAGCAGAAAAAGATAGCCCAATTGCAATGGATTATCAGCGAGTCTGAAGGCTTGGATAACTACTGGAGGGTAAATTGCGGTCATCCAGCCAAACCCGGTTTTTTGTGCATAATCGTAGATTTGAACTCGTTTGTACCATTTGTCTTCAAAATTACCTTTTAGAATGAGCTTCTTAAGATCCCATGGGGAAACAAGATATGGATCATAGGATTTATCGAGTAGCCGAGCTTCGACCACATAGCGGTAGTAGTCATCTTCATGGAAAGAATCTGATTGGATACTCCATAGGCGTAAACCTAAGAATAATATACCCAAAGTTATTAGGATCTTTTTACATGGTTTTTGACCATACAGAATCGGAAGCATAGCCGTGCTGGTACAAAGCGTGAAGGCGAACCCGAGTTGGTAGTAAAAACTGTGTGAATTACTATTCTCAGATAGAAATATCAGTCCTACAAAATGAAGTAAAAAATAAAAAATCCAATAAAAATTATTCATGATAGAAATTCGGAGGATAGTTCAAGACCTAGTATTTACACAGAGATTTTTAAGTTGAAAAGTCATTTTGCTGAGAAGCTTGAAGGACTTGAGAGTCTTAATAAGGAAATAAACTCGCTTATTCCGATATAATCTAAATTTTAAGTACGTTCTAAAATTGAATATCTATTGACAGTAGTGATCAAATTCTTACACTTTCGCGTTACTCTAATTTGTGGGCGGAGGTGAGATGAAGAAAATTTGGATAAAAGTCCTGAGTGTGGCCATAGCAGCGAATGCCTATGCAATTGATTTTCAGGATGGTTACGAAAAGCTCTATTCTAGTTTGGAATTTAACAAAGTATCGTTGGATATAGCTCGCTATCTTGAACCACAAGAGTCTTACGTAGATGATAAAGGCAATACGTTTTTACGCTACAGTAAACATGTGGAAGGTATTAAATTATACGGTGAGGATAAGTTAGTAATCATTCCTCAAAAGGTTAGATCGGGACAGGGTATCAATGCATCTCAAACCCTAGCTGAATACGACATCGATTTCATGAGAGCCCTCGAAGGTAAAGATTTGAATTATACTTTAGAGCAATCTGAAGCATTTATCATTGCTGTAAAAGATCTTCGTCAGAATAAAGCATTACTTCACGAAACTCTTCCAAGTCATTTAGCGAAGAGTGCGGAAGTAGTCTTGTTTCGCACAGACGAGTCATTTCGATTAGTCTGGCACTTGGTTTTACCAGGTATATATGATGGATTGAAAACTTCTTTTGAATATTTTATTGATGCTCGTAATGGTGAAATCGTCGACTCCATTCGCGTACTTTACGATTTGACAGGTCAAGGTTATGATCTCACCGAAGGAAAGCTCCATGAATTTCCTGTTGAGGAGCAAAATGGTAAAAAGATTCTGAAAGACACCGGACGTAAACTCAATGTTTACAATGGTAAACAAGGAACTTTTTCAGTAGACGCCGATGGTCTATGGGAAGATGAAGGTGAAACTCGTAAACAAAATCAAAAGGCCGAGGTAGAACTTTACTTGAACATGGCTCGTACCGTGGACTATTTCAAAGAGAATCATGGATTTATCTGGAAAAACGGTGCATCTACCGTTAATGCTACAGCTCATGTTCGCGAAAATTTCAATAACGCATACTACAGTTCATGGTCCGGTGGTTTCTTTTTTGGCGATGGAACAGGCGATGAGAAAGGATTTGATTATTTGACCAAAGGTTTGGATGTTGCGGCTCATGAGTTCACCCACGGCGTTATAGATTCTTTGTGTCCACTAACCTATAGCGGTGAGTCCGGTGCCTTGAATGAGCATATCGCTGACTTCTTTGGTGCTATGGTCGATGCCGACGAATGGCAGATGGGAGATAATATCGCCGTAGGTAATAATCCTGCTTTACGAAATATGAAAGATCCTGTCCGTGGTCGTGGCGATTTAATAACAGAGGGTATGACTTATAACGAGTGGACTAAGATGCATAAAGACAATGGTATTCGTTGGAAAATCTATCCAGACCGTGTAAGCAAAAAAATTATAGCGAACGGCTCTGGGCAGGACAACGGTGGTGTTCATATCAATTCGTCGATCTTTAATAAATTTGCCTATCTTGCAACTACTGGCGATGAGATCGAAGGTGAAGGTTTGGGCTATGATCTTATGGCGGGTATATATATGAGACTTCTAAAGGATAAATACCTG